>CALIOE010000027.1 GCA_938044775.1 uncultured Rhizobiaceae group bacterium | reverse complement strand
AGGGTGGCATATACGGGCGGTTTGATGGCGGTTTGCTCAGTCTGCAGCCCAGGGAGAACACAACATTAAGTTTTGCGGCCGGCTCACCGGTTGACCGCAGTCGGGATGAACCTTTCGCAGATGACCGCTGGTTCTATGCCGCGAGTGTTGAATTTCAAGATGTATATAAGGGACTGGATGTATCGCTCTATGCACTTGAGCAAAGAGTGGAGTCGTTTATTGATCGCAGAGCGGTTGGCATCGAGGCGCAGTATCTGGACGACCGACGGTCGCTTTACGCCTCTGTAGACTATGACTTCTACTTTGACAGACTAAACCGTGCCCTGATCAGCGGTTCATATATATTTGAAGATGGATCGAGCTTTTCTGCCCGGGCAGACTACGTCCATTCGCCCACTCTAAGTCTGCGAGATGCTCTCCAGGGCCAGACTGTCGACACAATTGGTCAGCTCAGGAATACATTTTCAGAGGGCCAAATTCGCGAACTTGCGATCGATAGGGTCACGCGATCGTCGTCTCTCAATGTCACCTATTCCCGCCCTTTAAATGATGTTTGGCAGGCGACCCTTGACGGAACAATCTTTCATACTTCTGGCAATCCGGCGTCTGGTGGAGTGCCGGCGGTTGAATCACCGGGGACGGAATTCTTTGCGTCGGCTCAGCTGGTTGGTGTTGGAGTGATCAGGCCCAATGACATATTGAGCGCCACACTGCGCTATGCAAATACCTATTCTTCGGACCTGTTCTTGCTCGACGCGTATGCCCGCTTTCCAATCAACGAGAAATGGCGCATTCGGCCACGGATTAAGATAGGGCACCGCGATCTCAAAAGAATCGACGGTAGCGAAATCTTTGTCATTCCTTCGATCACGGCGAACTATGAGCTTACCAAACGCAAAAGTTTCGAAATTGAATTGGGAGGTCGCTGGTCGAGCCGCGATACCGATCTTACTAAGGAGCAGAACCAGGAATTCTATATATTTGCTGGTTACCGATATGAGTTTTAGGCTGAGTGGATCGTACTGCTGAATCGAAAAACTCACGGGTCTGGATATTCCACTAGTCGAGTTCGTCCAGCAGTCTGATGATTTCGTTTCTTCCGGTCGCTGCAGCGATATCACGTACGCGCTCCCGCTTTTTGTTTCGAAGCCAAATATCCGCGCCAGCATTGATCAAAAGCTTCACCACGCCGACATTTCCTGAGCGCGCTGCGAGCATCAATGCGGAATTTCCGAACTGATTTCTGGCGTCAATCTCTGCCCCGGCCTTCACCAGTTTGCTTGCAACACTGCGTTGTCCGTTGCGAGCGGCGATCATTAAGGCCGAGTTCCCTGCCTTTGATGTTAGATTGACATCGGCACGAGCTTTGATGAGAGCAAGTCCCACATCAACATGATCGTGTCTGAGAGCGATGGCGAGGGCCGAATCGCCAGCGGCATCGACATGATCCAGAGCTGCATTATTGGTGATCAGTGATTCGACAACCGGAAGATTTCCCACGGCAGCGGCATGCCAAACAGGTGTGCGAAGCATGGCGTCACGGACGTTGAGTGACATCCCTTCCTCAACGAGTAATTCAAAGGCGCTCCGGTCTAACATCTGCGCTGCAGAAATGGCCGCAGACCGCCGCATCGGAGCGCGGTTTGTTTTTCTGGTGCCGTTCAACAAAGCCAGGATTGTCTGGTTGTGTGCGCCTTGGATGGCAGCGTCGAGAGGGTGCAATCCATCAGGCCCGATAATGAGGGGGTTGGCGCCCGCAGCAAGCAACATTGAAACCAATCGATGACGGCCGGCTTTCGCCGCATGAAACAGTGCCGTTGCGCCGTCATTGTCCTTCAGATCAAGGATGGCGTCTGCATCAATGAGCACCTCTGCTGTTTTGGAGTGACCGGACTTCGTCGCCAGTATTAGGGCACTGGCACCCTCGCCATCGCGAAGGTTCACGTCTAGTTTTCCTGAGATCAATTCCCTGACGACGGATTCTTGCCCGCGGCTGGCTGCTTCGAGCAGAGCGTTCCATCCGAGCTGCAAAGATAAGTCCGTGGGCTTCACATTTTTGGCGCGTTTCCTTTCTGTGGTGCGCTTCGATGCCGCCTCGGTCTTTGGTTTCTTCGCATTCTTTAGCCGAGAAAGCAGATTGTCTGCCATCTCCTCGCCGTTGCTGGCGGCAATTGCTATCCATCGAAGACCCTCATCTGGATTCGAAGAAGTGCCCCGGCCAAAGTAATACATGCGTCCAAGTCCAAGTTGTGCTGCGGAATGCCCCGCTGTTGCGGCCTCAAGCATGAGACTGAAGGCTTTTTCCTCATCCACAGGTACACCGCGTCCCGCTCTGTGAAGGTTGGCCAACCTGTACAAGGCCTCGGCATCCCCACGATCAGCCATCACCTGGAGCAAATTTGCCGCACGATCAAATTCCCGGACACGGATCGCCGCGTCGACTTCGGCCAAACCTGGACTGCTGGCCGCAGGCGACGTCGTGGGCAATGTGGCATAGCCAAAACCCATGAAGAGGACGAGAGCTGTGATGAACCTGCTCTTATGCTGTTCCATGTTTCGTCTCAATGGAAATTCCCATAGACTTAAGAAACGGAGTCGGCAGGATGCCGCCGGCGCACACAATTACATCATCATTTTCAATCTTCCAACGTTCGTTTTCTTGTTGGATTTCGATGTGGGCTGGCTCAATAGAGGTGACCTGCGAACTCAGTACTATATCCAGCTGCCCATTTTCTTGCGCGGCCTCAACACGTTCTCTGTTTTTAAGCTTGGCACGGGAAAAGGTCGGGCTGCGATAAGACAGAGTCACCTTTGTGCCCGGCTCTTCTGCAATGGTAAAAGCTGCTTCGAGAGCGCTGTCACCACCGCCGACCACGAGCACTTTTTTGCCACGATACTGTTCGGGGTCAATGAGCCTGTAGACGACCTTGCTTTGCTCTTCTCCTTTGACGCCAAGCTTTCGGGGTGTTCCGCGACGGCCGATTGCCAGCAGAACGGTTTGGGTTCTGTAGGTGCCCTGACTGGTCAAAATGCGAAATCCGTCTTCAAATTGCTCAACACTTTCTACAGGTTCTTCAAAGTTGATTTTTATGCCGGTATTCGCAGCTACATCTGTCCAGAATTCGAGCAGTTCTTCCTTGCTGGTCTCACGAAAATTGACCTCTCCGTGTATCGGGAGTGTAGCTGGTGCCGTCATGACAAGCTTCCCTCGCGGAAAATGTGAGACAGTTCCACCGAGGCTGTCCTGTTCAATCGTCAAGTATTTGAGACCGTGTTGCTTGGCAGCAAGACTTGCTGCAAATCCCGCGGGTCCGGCCCCAATGATGACAACATCGTACACGTCTTTACTGCCGCTTCTCTGCAGCTTGGTGATCTCTTCCAATGCCTGTCGACCTTGTTCGATCGCATTTCGAATAAGACCCATGCCGCCAAGCTCTCCGGCAATGTAGATTCCTGGCACATTTGTCTGAAAATCGGGCCCGACATGGGGAATGTCCACGCCTCGTTTCTCGGTGCCGAATACAAGAGAGATAGCGTTCATCGGGCAAGCTGCGGCACAGGCCCCGTGACCGATACATTGTGTTGGTTCGACCAGCTCAGCCTTGCGATTGACAAGCGCCAGAATTCCCCCTTCCGGGCAGGCGCTCACGCATGCTGCGCAACCAATACAGTGCTCCGGATCTATGACTGGATGGAGCGAATTGGGTTCGGTAAGACCTGCATCAATCGCTGCATTCCGAACCTCAATGGCGTTGTTCTCTTTCTTCTTGCGCCAATAATGATAGACAACCCAAACTGTAACCAGAGGGACGGCATAAGCCAGCAAAGGGAGTTCGGCTTGCACAATGCTCTCCGGCCGCTAGTCGATGTTCAGGCCGAGCTTGCCAGCTGCCTGCACTATGTTTTTGCGCTTGTCTGGCTGATTGCTGAAGACTTCAGTTGCGCGGCGCAATGCCTTCAATGCCAGTTCGGTTTCGCCCAGCACGACCCTTGAACGCATAAGTCTGATCCAACCGTCTGCATCCTGAGGCTTGTCCTTCAGTCTTTCGTCGAGACGATCGACCATCCCACGTATCATAACGCGCCTGTCGTCGGCGGTCATCTGAGCCGCCGCCTCGACGTCTTCTGCAGTGGGTCCGGCTTTGGTCTCGGTGGACGGAATGTCGTTGGATACAACGCCAACATTCATGCGGCCGGTGATATCGATGGAGTTAGCCGCTGCCAGGCTTTTCACGCGTTGGTTGAGGTTCTCAATCCATTCCGATCCAGGTGGTGCGTCGTTCAGGACGGCAATCCAGATGTCGACTGCTCCTGCCGGGTCTCCGGCTTGATCCATTGCCAATCCCTTAAAGAAGCGCGCCCTTGAATCGTTCTTGTCAAGCTCAAGAGCCTTCTCAAATACACTTTTGGCTTTCTCGGTCACAAGTCCATTGGCAGCACGGACCAAGGCTTCGCCGTAAGCCGATTGCACCCTGGCATCACTGCCTGCGAGCGCGACGGCCTTTCCATAGGCTTCGGATGACTTGTCGTATTGCTGAGTGTTGAAGTAGGACCATCCAAGCATTCGCCAGCCCGCTGCGTCATTGGGGTTTTGCTTCAATTTTGCAGCCAGATTAACAATCAACTCGTTTACATTACCCGCTCTTCTCGGTTCGGTTGGATTTGCGGAATTGTCTGTCGCTGCTGAGGTATTATTCAGATCATCCAGCAAGGCTGATTGCGAATTCCCCGCGGTTGAACTCGCGCTCGCGGATGGCAATGTCGGGCTACCGATGATTGCATACAGAACAGTTGAACCGATAACGACAAGTCCGGTACAGGCAAGCATCGTGAAAGAGCGCAATGTGGGTGGAAGGTCATTGCGCAATTCAGGCGCTGACGCTGCGGCGGCGATTATTCGACGTTCAATTTCGAGCCTGGCACGCCTGCCGGACTCTTCATCAGAGGCATCCGCTTCACCTTCATTATCTAATTCGGCCAATTGGTCTTTATAAACTTCAAGAGCAGGATCGGGTTTTCCCGACTCGCTAACCAGCGACCGCATGAAGGGAGCAGCGATAAAAAGTGCTGCAACGACCAGGAGCGCTGACAGCGCAATCCACAAAAGCGTCATGTCTTATCTTTCCCCAGGACAGATTGAAGTATCTCACGTTCTTCCACCGACAATTCTTCTGTTTGTGGCGTGTCTTCGAGCCCTTTGTTTCCAAACAAGCGCCAAAAGCCGACAAGAGCAATTGCCAGTAGCATGAGGGGCCCGATCCAAAGCAGCAGCGTTTGAGCCGTGACTGGTGGTTTCAGTAGAATAAATGCGCCGTAGCGATCGACCAGGTACTGCAATGCTTCCTCGTCTGTATCACCATTGCTGATGCGTTCGCGCAGCAGCAGCCGCAGATCGCGGGCAATCGACGCATTCGAGTCATCAAGAGACTGGTTTTGACAGACCACGCAACGCAGCACAGCGCTGAGTGATCGTGCCCGTGCCTCGAGGGCAGGATCGGCCAACACCTCGTCGGGCTGAACAGCGCGCGACTCGGAAGCAACAAAGAAAATTGTGCTGATCGCAACGACTGTCGCAAAGATCCACGAGTGCCGCATCATAACAGCGCTTCTACCGGTTGGTTCTGAGGCCGCTCATCTTCGAGATATGCTCCTGCGGTGCCTGCAACACCAAGCCGGCTGAGGTCTGATCTTCGAGCACTGTGAAAATTAAATTGCCTTACAAGGGATATGTCAGATTTTGCAGGACCGGCTCCGGCGTGATTGTCGCCATAGGCGTGGTCGGAACTCGCAACGCATTCGTAACAACAGTCACGGGTGTTGTCTGAGACCGACATCGGTCGGCGCCGGCTTGATGACGGCCGAAGCAGCATTGTCGCGGTATCGAACAACGGAGCGGTTAAACCGACACCGACCACAGTGGAATTCTTCATCGTTTCATCCCCCCACGGCAACAGGTCTTATCGGGCTGGCCTTTGGCACCCCGATCCTGAAGCGACGATCTGACAAAGAAATGAAACCACCGGCTGCCATAAGCAGAGGCCCGATCCAAATGAACAATGCAAGTGGATGATAGTAAATCCGAACCGCCCACTGCCCTGGTTTTGCCGGTTCGCCCAACGCAATATATAGATTTGAAAAGCCGACTGCGCGAATGCCTGCTTCAGTCGTCACAGTCCGTTTGACCGGGTAGAACCGCCGTTCGGTGAACATATCGCCGAGTTCATTTCCGTTGCGCTTCACAGTAAAGAGGGCTCTTTCGGCTCGATAATTCGGACCATTAATCATCGTCACATCGTCAAGCACAAACTCATAGTTTGATATCTCGACGCGATCACCCGGTGCCAGCGCCGCAACCCGTTCCTGCTGCCAGGCCGTTACGGCCGTAATACCCGCCACGGTTATGCCCATGCCGGCATGCGCGAATATCATTCCATAGACCGCACGTGGGGTGGTCCTGGCGAGCCTCAGACTCGTGGCAGCAGAAGCACCAAAAAGCCGGACCCGCTGCGCAAGAACGGCAAGGGAACCACAAACCAGCCACAGAGCCAGCCCAATTCCTAATGCGGCAGGCAGATGACGTCCCAAATTCGCAGCAACAATTGCCAATACGCCAATCAGGGCAAGGGTGATCGGAGTAGCGAGCTTACCGACTACCCGCATTGGCTGGTCCCTTTTCCATCTCAGCAGTGGACCAGCGACCAGCAGCAGCAGCAAGGGGATCATCAGCGGAACGAATGTGCGGTTGAAGTAGGGGGGGCCTACAGAGATTTTGTCAAACCCAAGAAAGTCGACGAATAACGGATAAAAAGTTCCAAGAAACACTGTCCCGGCGGCGGTCACCAGAAGAATGTTGTTGGCGACCAATCCTCCTTCGCGGCTGACCGGAGAAAACAGTTTTGTGGCGGTCAGTGAGCGCGCTCTGAGAAAAAACAGAAACAGCCCTCCGCCCGTTGTGAGAACAAGTATGGCCAGGATCCCCAAACCTCGCGCCGGATCGGAAGCAAAGGAGTGGACGCTTGTCAGAATTCCGGATCGTACAATAAACGTGCCGACCAGGCTCAGTGAAAAGGTCAGAATTGAAAGCAATATTGTCCAGACAACGAGGGCTTGTCGCCGTTCGACTACGATCGCTGAGTGGAGCAAGGCGGTGCCAACCAACCAGGGCATGAACGAAGCGTTCTCCACGGGATCCCAGAACCACCAGCCGCCCCAGCCCAGTTCGTAGTAAGCCCAATAGCTTCCAAGTGCTATGCCAATGGTCAAAAAGCACCATGCAGCGAGGACCCAGGGGCGCACAAATCTGGCCCAACTAGCGTCGACACGGCCTTCGATAAGCGCCGCGACTGCAAAGGCAAAGGTTATCGAAAACCCGACATAGCCCAAATACAGAAAGGGAGGATGGATCGCGAGGCCAATGTCCTGGAGCAGTGGATTCAGCTCCTGACCGTCAGGTGGAGCTGGATGCAGTCGGTTGAACGGATTGGATGTAAACAAAGTAAGTGCCAAAAAGCCGGTAGCAATCATACTTTGTATTGCGAGAACACGGGCCTTCAAGGTCGCGGGCAATCCGCCTCCAAAGGCGGCGACGCCTGCGGCAAAGATTGCGAGAATCAGAATCCACAGAAGCAGAGATCCCTCATGATTGCCCCAAACAGCTGAGAACTTGTAAATGGTCGGCATTGCCGTGTTCGAGTTTATTGCCACAATGGCAAGCGAAAAATCCGAACTCAAAAATGCATAGCACAGACAACCGAATGACACTGAAACAAACAGGAGCTGCGCCAAGGAACCTGAGGTTCCAAACGCCAGGAGATGAGGCGAGCGCCAATGGACTCCCAGCAGTGGCACGATTGACTGAGCGACAGCAATCAAGAAGGCCAGAATCAGAGAGAACTGTCCAATTTCTGCGGCGATAGCGACCCCTCCTCATTGCGCATATCGAAAAAACTCAGGAGCAGAATATGCCACCTGGGCCGGGCGATTGCATAGCAAATTCGCTTTCTTCAAAAAACGCAATAGCAACCGGTAAACCTTGATCCCTGTAACCCAGCCGAGTTTCGCCTTCGTGCTGGCAGAAAGCACGGCCGATTGACAATCTGTTCGAGTTGAAAGGCAATTTGGTAAAGTTCATAGTCTGTTTGGAAGCAGTTCGAATGGTTTAAGACTTCAGAAATGAGTGACGCCCCAACCAGCCCAAAGGGGGCCAATAAAGTGCCCGTTGGTCACCGCCGGAAGAATGCCGGTGAGGCCACGCGTCGGGCACCGACCACCAAACCAAAAAAGAAGCAGAGGGCTGGTTCAATGGAGCTGCCTCTCCTATGCGCGATATTGGGCCCGGTTTTGATCTATGCGTGGTTGCAAAGTGACGAGCGGCATCTCACAGCAGAGGATGGGCTGGGATACTATCTCGGTGTATCCGGCGGGCTCTGCATGCTAACTCTTTTATTGTACCCGGTGCGCAAGCGGTTTCGTTTCCTGCGTTTCATTGGAGAGGTGAAATCGTGGTTTCGACTCCATATGTTGCTTGGAGTGATTGCACCCGTTCTGATCTTGTTGCATTCAAACTTTTCACTTGGCTCGTTAAACAGTACGGTTGCGCTAACGTGCACGCTTATCGTTGCAACCAGCGGCTTTTTTGGCAGGTTTTTTTACGGACGCATTCATCGAGGGCTTTATGGACGAAAGGCCCGGTTAGAAGAATTTCTGGAGGAAGCGCGCGCGCATAGCGTGCGGCTCGCTGTGGAGCAGCCCAACGCGCCCGATGTGGCCAAAATTCTGGGCACGTTCCAGGAGAAGCACACTCAAACGTCGACAGGCCTTGTTAAGCAGATCTGGCGCGTGCTCACCGGGAACTTCGATGCCCGGCATGTCCGCAACAGGATCGTCAAAGATTTGCAGCCGGCAATTGATCAGATGGCAGTCGAAAAGGGGTGGAACAAGGCTTCACGAAAGCAGTATGTCGCAGCCCATCGGCAACATTTGGATGGCTATTTCGCTGCGATCGCCCGGGCAGAGGCTTTCAGCCTTTACGAAAAACTGTTCTCTCTTTGGCATATGCTGCATTTGCCACTTTTCATAATTCTCGTGTTCGCGGTCATTGCGCACGTGATTGCGGTACACTTGTATTGAGATGACTGTCCGTAGATCCACCCTGATGAAGATCGTTCGATCTCAATGCATTATCTGGCTTGCTGTTTGGATGACCAGCGGCGTGGTGCAAGCTCAAAACCTGTTTGAGCGCCTTGTCATGCCAGGAGAATTGGTCGAAGCCCACTCAAAGCTTGAAGAGAACTGCTCAAATTGCCACTCACCCTTTTCCAAGGGATCACAGCGAGACCTGTGCCTTGACTGTCACAAACCCATCGCTGCTGATGTGCGAAATGCGACGGGCTATCACGGCAAATGGGTGACGGCCAAAACGCAGGACTGCAGTCACTGTCATACTGACCACGTTGGCCGGGGAGCCGACATTGCGCCGCTTGATGAGGAAACTTTTGATCACAACTTTACGGATTTTGAGCTGGTAGATGCTCACAAAACTGCATCTTGCGCTGCCTGTCATCAGCCAGAAAAACCGCACCGGTTGGCCCCTGGTCAATGTGTTGACTGCCACAAGCAGATCGAACCGCATATGGGTCGACTCGGAGCTGAATGTTCCACCTGTCATTCACAGAGCGACTGGAAGGACACCAAAGACTTTGACCATTCCACCACCAAATTTCCGCTCGTGGAATCACACCGACAGCTGAAATGTGCAAGCTGTCATGTTGGCGAGGTTTATTCTGACCTGCCGACAACCTGTATTGGATGCCATCGGATTCAGGACGTTCACAACGGCGGGCTGGGTGAAAAGTGCGAGTCCTGTCACGCTCCTACTGAATGGTCGCAGGTGAGTTTCGATCATGGCCGGGATACCGAGTTTGCACTGGTAGGCAAACACGCAGAGCTGAATTGTGCCGCATGCCACACTGACAGTTCGCTTGCGCGTACGCTCTCGACAAATTGTGTCTCCTGCCATCGCGAGGATGACGCTCACGCGGGTCAGCTGGGAACAGATTGCAGCACCTGTCATGGGTCCAAAAACTGGCTCGACGATATTGTTTTCGACCATGACATAGCCTCGTTTCCGCTCGTTGGTTTGCACGCTGTAGTTCCATGCGAGGGTTGTCACCTGAGTCAAAGCTTTCTCGACGCGCCCTCGAATTGCTCTGAATGCCATGCGAAAGACGATTACCATGAGGGTCGCCTCGGTTCAGAGTGCGCAACCTGTCACAATCCAAATGGATGGCAGCATTGGGTTTTCGATCATGACCGGCAGACGGACTATGCGCTGACAGGTGGCCACAAAGAACTGGATTGCCACGCCTGCCATACTGCGGCCCGCGCCGCGAGTCTGCGGGTGCCGCAAACCTGCGTCTCCTGTCACGCAGCTGATGACAAACACAAAGGCAGTTATGGAAGAGATTGCCAGGCTTGCCACGTCACAAGTGATTTCAAGAATGCCAAGCTTCGGCGCTGACTGCCTTCAACGCGCAAAAGCCCGGTCAAGCCGACGATTGCCTGAAGTGTACCAGCGTCTTACGCGCCCCAGGGGCCGTGATGGTCACCATCTTTGTCGACCCGCTTGAAGGAATGGGCACCGAAAAAATCGCGCTGGCCCTGGATCATATTTGCCGTACCGCGCGCTGTTCGCATCGTGTCAAAATAGGCAACAGCGGTGGACAGGGCCGGCACAGGATGACCCGCCATTGCAGCCTGGGCCACGGTATTGCGCAGCGCGCCGTGAGAATTGCGCAGAGTTTCCGCGAAATACGGCGCAAACATGAGGTTTGCGTCCCGGTTCTCGGACAGCGCTTTTGCCATGTCGTCGAGCATGGCGGAGCGAATGATACAGCCTTCGCGCCAGACCTCAGCAATTTCCGGCAGAGGCAGCGACCAGCCGTATTCGTCGGAAGCTGCCGACAGCATCGCAAATCCCTGCGCATAGCAGGCGATCTTTCCCGCTAGAAGAGCATTTTCCAGAACCGCATCGGGCAAAGCCTTTCTGGAGATTGAGCCCGGTGCCGATCCGAACAGATTTTCTCCGGCTGTGCGTTCGTCGAGCCGTGAAGAAAGGTTTCGGCCGGCAACCGCGGCATCAATAACGCTGACTGGGGATGCCAGTTTAAGAGCCTCAATCGCGGTCCAGCGTCCGGTGCCCTTCTGTCCGGCGCTGTCGAGAATAACATCGAGGACCGGCAAACCCGTTTCCGAATCGGTGGCCTGGGACACTTTCGCTGAAATTTCGATGAGATAGGATTGCAACGGTCCTTCGTTCCAACGCACAAACAGCTCACCGATGTCGGATGCGCTCATGCCGAAGCCTTCGCGCAGCAGCCCGTACACCTCGGCAATCATTTGCATGTCGGCATATTCAATGCCGTTGTGAACCATCTTGACGAAATGTCCGGCACCACCTTCGCCCATCCAGGTGGCACAGGGCGTGCCTTGATATTTCGCGGAGATGGCTTCGAGCAAGGGGGCGACGCGATCCCAGGCCTTTCGGGGACCGCCACCCATAATGGATGGGCCGTGTCGAGCGCCTTCCTCACCGCCTGAGACGCCAATGCCGAGAAAAAGCTCGCCTGACTCACCGGCCTTCCGGGCGCGGCGGTTGGTGTCTTCAAAATTGGCATTACCCGCATCGATGATCAGATCATCTTCGTTGAGAAGCGGTCTGAGCATCTCAATGTGATCGTCGACGACCGAGCCGGCAGGAACCATCAGTATGATGTTCCTGGGACGCTCAATGGCGGCAATAAATTTCTCGATCGTCTCCGTCGCGACGATACGATCAGCCAGATTGCCGGCAGTGGCGGCAAAATTCCGGGTCGTGTCGACGGTTCGGTTGAACACCGCGATCGGATACCCTTTTTCGGCGATGTTCAGCGCAAGATTCGACCCCATGGTTCCCAGACCGATCAGCCCGGTGGAAATTTTATTGGATGCGCTCATAAGGATGCTCTTTGTTCAGGGGTAAGCCAACGTATACCGGCCTTCGGGTCTGTGAAAAGCTCGCAGGGGTCACATGGCAAAATCAACCCCATAAAAAAGGGCGGCTGGCGCCGCCCTTTTTCAATTCTTCAGTCAGGATGCACTTATTTCAGTGCCTTGTCCGTGATCATCGATGTCCAGGCCCCTTCGGGCTTCTTGGTGATCACCGGATCGGAGCCTGCGGCCAAAAGCGTCTCCACAGTGCGGTTATAGTCGCCTTCATCAAGGGCGCCATTGGAACCGGCTGTCAGCTTGGCGATTTCGCCCATCATGCGTTTTTGGTGCTTTTCAGTTTGCGCGCCCGAAGCGTCGTTTTCCAGCACGATTCCGGCTGCTTCATCGGGGTTTTCCTCTGCGTATTTCCAGCCTTTCATGCTGGCGCGAACGAAACGAACCATCTTATCCTGGAAGGCTTCATCCTTTAGCTTGTCTTCCAGAACGTAAATTCCGTCTTCAAGCGTGGCCACTCCCTGATCTTCGTATTTGAAAACAACGAGATCGTCAGCTGTCAGGCCGGCATCGATGATCTGCCAGTACTCGTTGTAGGTCATGGTCGAAACGCAGGCTGCCTGTTTCTGCAGGATCGGGTCAACATTGAACCCCTGCTTGAGGACTTTCACGCCTTCCGCGGAGCCATCCGTTTTGATGCCAAGTTTGCTCATCCACGACAGGAACGGATATTCATTGCCAAAGAACCAGACGCCAAGGGTTTTTCCCTTGAAATCGGCCGGCGATGTAATGCCGGAATCCTTGCGGCAGGTGAGCATCATGCCCGACGACTTGAAGGGCTGTGCGATGTTGACCAGCGGCACACCCTTTTCGCGTGTCGCCAGCGCCGAAGGCATCCAGTCGAGCACCACATCGGCACCACCGCCGGCAAGCACCTGTGCAGGCGCAATATCCGGTCCGCCCGGCTTGATTTCAACTTCGAGGTCTTCTTCTTTGTAGAAGCCTTTGTCCTTAGCAACATAGTAGCCCGCGAACTGAGCCTGGGTGACCCATTTCAGTTGCAGTGTCACCTTGTCAGCTGCACCTGCGGCGAAGCTGGCGAGCGAGAGCGCGCCTGCTGCCAGAAGTGTGAGGATTTTTTTCATGTTTCGATACTCCCTGTTTTCCCCGTCTCGTTAGGCCTTGCCGGCGCGGACGGATGGATGCCAGAACGTGACGGCTCTTTCGATGAGCGCCACAGCTCCATAAAAGGCGGAACCCGCAAGGGCTGCCACCGCGATTTCGGCCCAAACCATGTCGACATTCATGCGCCCCACTTCCGTTGAGATACGGAAGCCCATGCCGACAATGGGCGTGCCAAAGAATTCAGCCACGATTGCACCAATCAGCGCAAGAGTGGAGTTAATTTTCAACGCGTTAAATATGAAGGGGGCCGCTGCCGGAAGCCGCAGCTTCAATAGCGTCTGACCCCAGCTGCTCGCATAAGTGCGCATCAGATCGCGTTGCATATGGTCTGCTGCCGCCAGCCCCTGCACCGTGTTCACCAGCATCGGGAAGAAGGTCATGATGACGACCACCGCTGCCTTGGACTGCCAGTCAAAACCAAACCACATGACCATGATCGGGGCGACGCCGATTATTGGCAGCGCCGAGACAAAATTGCCGAGGGGTAACAGACCACGTTGCAGGAAAGGCGACCGGTCAATCAGCAGCGCCACCGCAAATCCGGAACCACATCCAAGAACGTATCCGGCGATGACTGCCTTCAGAAAAGTTTGCTGAAAATCCGCCCAAAGGATTGGAAGGGAATTGATGATGCGTTCCCAGATCATGCTGGGCGGCGGCAGCAAGACCGATGGCACCTTCAGTCCGCGAACAACGAGCTCCCAGATGACGAAAAGCGTGATACCGAAGATCAGGGGTACTGCCAGATTAATGGTCCGTGCCAGTGCGACGTTGGTAGCCGTATCGATGCGTACAAGACGTTGATTCAGCCACCAGGCGGCAACCCAGAAAATCAGGGCGGACAGAACGAGAGTCATGCAATGGCTCCCGGTTTTTCACCCATCCGACGAAGAATGTAATTGTGCGCAACACCCACCAGAATTACGAGGGCGGCAGCCAGTGCCGCTGCCATAAACAGCGCCGACCAAATCTGAATGGTCTGTCCATAATAGGACCCGGCAAGCAGCCGTGCGCCGAGGCCTGCCACTGCTCCGGTTGGCATTTCACCGACAATGGCCCCGACGAGGGAAATCGCCACAGCGATCTTCAGCGATGTAAAAAGGTAGGGCATGGAGGATGGCCAGCGCAGTTTCCAGAAGGTCTGCGCGGTGGAGGCGTTATAGGTGTGCATCAGATCGAGTTGTGCTGTGTCCGGCGCTCTCAGGCCTTTGACCATACCGACGACTACGGGAAAGAAAGAAAGATAAGTCGAGATCAGGGCCTTTGGCAGAAGGCCCGAAATTCCCGCAGCATTGAGGACAACGATAATCATCGGCGCGATGGCAAGAATGGGGATTGTCTGAGACGTTATCACCCAGGGCATAACGGACTTGTCCATCGCCCGGTTGTGAACGATGCCGACGGCCAGAGCGATGCCCAGTGCGGTGCCGATTATGAAGCCTAGCAGGGTGGCGGAAAGCGTTATCCACGCATGATAGACAAGCGAGCGCTTCGAAGTGACCTTTTTGAGAACTGTCGTCTCGTAGATCTCCCTGAACACCTGATGTGGTGCCGGCAGTACCGGCCGCTCCTGCGCCATCGTTGTGTTGACAAGTTCGGAAAATGTTGGTGCCGCCTTTGAGAGCCGTTCCGCCTTGTCGAATTCGAACGGAGCATTCATCCAGACGACACAGGCATACCAGATCGCGACGATGAAGACGAGAATTGTCAGCACCGGAATGGTCTTGCCACTCTTGCTCATCGGGTGACCCACTTCATCAGGACTTCCGCAATTCCTTCCTCGGTGTTGTCGTTTCTGGCCTCGAGCACCTCTTCAAATCCCTCACGTTCATAAAACCGCCGGGCATGAAGGTTGGGCTCAAACATGGTCAGAGTCAGACCTTCGGGATGCCGGGCTTTGGCCGCATTCAACAACGCTTTTCCGCCGCCGTTGCAGCGGAAGCCAGGCGCCAGGTAAAGGCCAATGATTCTGGCCTCTGCGTCGTCCATCGACATGTAGCCGCCCACCTGTCCGTCCATCTCCAGCACCAGCACGAAACGCCTGGTCAGCAGGTCGGCGTTGAAAAGTGCCTCAGTTTCTTCCCTTGAAAGGACGCGCGGTAGCCATTCTGTCTCGTCCACATAGTCGTTGACGATTGCTGCACACCGAGGCAGGTCATCGAGCGTCGCCGGACGCAGGCTATAGGTCAGACTAATCACTGTAGGAATGTCCCGCCCTTAGCCCTTCGCGAACACGATGGGCGATTTTCAGGAATTCCGGAGTTTCCCGGATATCGAGCGGCCGCTCTTTCGGCAGGGTGCTTTCGATCACATCGGTGACGCGCCCCGGGCGCGGAGACATGACGACAATTTTGGTCGAAAGATAGACCGCCTCCGGTATTGAGTGGGTAACAAAACAGATGGTTTTGTCGGTCCGCTCCCAGAGTTGCAAAAGCTGCTCGTTGAGATGGTCACGCACGATTTCATCGAGAGCACCGAAAGGCTCATCCATGAGCAGAAGGTCAGCATCGAACGCCAGAGCCCTCGCAATCGATGCCCTTTGCTGCATGCCACCTGATAATTGCCAGGGGTATTTTTTGCCAAAACTGGACAGATCGACAAGGTCGAGAACCTTTGCCACGCGTTCGACCCGTTCGCTGCTGGAATGACCCATAATTTCCAGCGGCAGTGCGATGTTCTTTTCAATCGTTCTCCACGGTTGCAGCGAGGCAGCCTGAAAGACGTAGCCATAAGCGCGGGCCTGTCGGGCTTCCTCGGGCGACATTCCGTTTACAGAAATGACTCCTCCGGTGGGCTTCTCCAGATCAGCAATCACGCGCAGAAAGGTCGTCTTGCCGCAACCGGACGGACCGATAAAGGAAACAAAGTCGCCCTTGCTCACTGTCAGGTCTACGTCCTGAAGTGCATGGACCGGACCATCATTGGTTTGAAAAGTAAGCGAAAGGCTCTGGGCGGAAACGACGGTCATGAAACTAGGTCTGCTCCTGCCTGCGCGGAGTGGAGCTCAAAAATCAAACCCCACTTGCCGGAATGCCTGTGCGTTTGACCGGCGTTGGATTCGTCAGTTCTTTCCAGCTCGACAGGGCCTTGTTGACGGCGGCATTTGGTTCGCGCTTGACGAATTTGCCATGACCTTCCTCGGTCTTCACTTCGCCGTCCTCAACCGACACGTGGCCGCGCGACAGCGTGTAGCGTGGCAGGCCTTTGACATGCTTGCCTTCGAATACGTTGTAGTCGATGGCGCTTTGTTGCTTGTCGGCGGCGATGGTCTTCTCCTTTTCAGGGTCCCAGACCACAATATCCGCGTCAGAACCCACCAGGATGGCGCCCTTCCGGGGGTAACAGTTCAGGATCTTTGCGATGTTGGTCGAGGTTACCGCAACGAACTCGTTCATGGTCAGACGACCGGTCGCCACGCCGTAAGTCCACAACATCGGCATTCTGTCTTCCAGACCTCCGGTGCCGTTGGGAATCTTTGTAAAGTCTCCAACGCCATACCTCTTTTGTTCGGTCGTAAAAGCACAATGGTCGGTCGCAACCACCGAGAGCGAACCGGATTGCAGCCCGGCCCACAGTGAATCCTGATGCTGCTTGTTGCGGAACGGTGGCGACATGACACGCCGTGCCGCGTGGTCCCAGTCCTTGTTGAAATACTCGCTTTCGTCCAGCGTCAGATGCTGGATAAGCGGCTCTCCCCATACGCGCTTGCCCTGGGCCCGGGCCCTGCGGATAGCCTCGTGACTGTCCTCGCAGGACGTGTGCACCACATAGAGTGGCGCGCCGGCCATGTCGGCAATCATAATCGCCCGGTTGGTGGCTTCACCCTCCACCTGGGGCGGACGGGAATAGGCATGGGCCTCGGGGCCATTGTTGCCGGCAGCCAGCAGTTTTGCGGAAAGTTCCGCAACCACGTCACCATTTTCGGCGTGAACCATGGGCGTGGCACCGAGTTCGGCGCAGCGCTGGAACGAGGCATAGAGCTCATCGTCATTGACCATTAGTGCGCCCTTGTAAGCGAGGAAGTGCTTAAAGGTATTGATGCCCCTGTCTTTGACGACGGTCTCCATCTCGTTGAACACCTGCTCCCCCCACCAGGTGATCGCCATGTGGAAGGAATAATCGCAATTTGCGCGGGTTGATTTGTTGTCCCACATCTGGATCGCTTCAAGCAGCGACTGGCCAGGTGAGGGCAGAGCAAAATCCACAACCATGGTCGTACCGCCCGAAAGCGCGGCGCGGGTGCCGGATTCAAAATCGTCGGAAGAATAGGTGCCCATGAAGGGCATTTCCAGATGAGTGTGGGGATCGATACCGCCGGGCATGACATAACAGCCGGTCGCGTCGAGTTCAGTTCCGCCCGAAAGGTCAGGCCCGATTGCCGTGATAACGCCGTCTTCGATCTGGACGTCGGCTTTGTAGGTCAGATCGGCGGTGACGATGGTGCCGTTTTTGATGGTGGTGGTCATTGTCTTGTCCTCAATTCAATGGACTGATCTTGTCTTCAGTTCTGAACAGCAACAGCTTGTATTGCCCCTCTTCATACGCGCTGTCGAGTGGCCTGCCCTCATTGTCAAACGACCGGATCATCTCAAACACCAGGCGTCCGGGCTTTTTGTTCGAACCGGTTGTTTCTAAATGGACCCGAGTTTTCCAAAAGCCGCCTTCAACCTTTTGATCTGAAACAAGCCGCCTCTCATGCAACCTTGAGTCTATCGATTTCCGTTCCGTAAACACGCAACGACCCAACGTGCATCCGCAATCCGATGGTTCGAATTCGACAAGTGAGCCATAGCTGTTTGAAGTCTTTCGAACTTCGCCGTCATTTGAAAGTAATGATGTGGAAAATCGATGATGGGCTTCGACATCACTTCTCCACCTTGCTGTAGCTGCCGGCGCGGGTATAGCTGTATCAATAGATATTCTGCGCACCAGCTCATGTTCTCCTGCTGTTTCAAAGGGATACAAGCTTTGCATTGCATTCCATGACACGTTGCCATCCTGATCACGGGTCGCTGCGGCCCGCACCACCGTTCCAAAAACCTCTGTCGGTCTCGTCGAGTTTCCCTGACTGACTTCATAACCTTGGAACACATGCAGGATGCCAGGATGACTCTTGTTTGCCACTTCGCAAATCTGGGGATCGGCTGACCCGGCTCGCATTTTTGACTTAAGCTGTTGGTACCGGAGTTTGTTGTTCTGTGAGTCGGGGTTTTGCACAACGGATTGGGCAATTGCGAACGGCTGAGAAGACAGCAGGGCCGCGAGGAGGCCCACGACTAAGAGCTTGCTCACCCCACTATCTCCGCTGTTTCGACGACCGCGTGAAACAATACTTCGGCTCCTGCCGTGCTCCACTCTTTTGAAATCTCTTCCGCTTCGTTGTGGGACAGGCCATCCACGCACGGGCACATGACCATCGCCGTGGGAGCGACGCGGTTGACCCAACAGGCGTCGTGACCGGCGCCGGATATGATGTCCCTGTGCGAATAACCCAGCCGCTCGGCTGCGTCACGCACGGCCTTGACGCAGGTTTTGTCAAATTCAGGCGGGTCGAACTGGCCGACGATTTCAGCCGAGAATTCCACCCCGAGATCTTTGCACAGTTTGGGAGCTTCTTCCATCAAACGGTCGACCATGCCGTTCATCCGGTCCAGTTCATGCGACCGGAAATCGATGGTGAAGACTACTTTGCCGGGGATGATGTTGCGGGAGTTTGGATAGACATCCACATGACCAATGGCGCCGACTGCGTTGGGCGCGTTGTCCATGGCAATCGTGTGCACGAGTTCGGTGATCTGGGCCAGCCCACGGCCCGCATTCTTGCGCATCGGCATGGGTGTGGAACCGGTATGGCTCTCCTTGCCCGTAACAGTGCATTCGATCCAGCGCAGACCCTGACCATGGGTCACCACTCCAATGTCCTTGCCTTCAGTTTCAAGAATCGGTCCCTGCTCGATATGCAGTTCGAAGAAGGCATGCATCTTGCGGTCGCCTACGACTTCTTCGCCCTTCCAGCCGATACGTTCCAATTCGTCCCCAAACGTCTTACCCTCTGCATCAACTTTTGCGTAAGCCCATTCCTGGGTGAACTGTTTGGCAAAAACGCCCGACGCCATCATTGCCGGCGCGTAACGGGTGCCCTCTTCGTTGGTCCAGTTTGTCACCACAATCGGGTGTTTGGTCTTAATGTCCAAGTCATTCAGCGTGCGGACAATTTCGAGACCACCCAGCACACCGAGAACGCCGTCGTAACGGCCACCGGTGGGCTGGGTGTCGAGATGGGAACCGACATAGACGGGGAGAGCGCCCGGGTCGGTTCCCTCTCTGCGCATGAACATCGTACCCATCTGGTCGACGCCCATGGTTAGCCCTGCATCCTCGCACCATTTCTGGAACAGTTTGCGACCTTCACCGTCTTCGTCGGTTACGGTCTGGCGGTTGGAGCCGCCGGCAATGCCCGGTCCGATTTCGGCCATCGCGTGGATGGTGTCCCACAACCGGTCGCCGTTGATGCGCAGGTTCTCGCCGGCCTTTGAAACTGGTTCAGCCATGTTTATCTCCCCTGGTTCTGGCTTTCCTATACGGCCGAAAAATTTTACCACTTGGTCAAGGATTGCAGTTTTGCACTCGACTCTCAAGGCCAAAAATGCACTCCTCACGATTGGTTGCCCGACGGGAACATGCTGCGAAAGGGACATCATTTGGCACAGGCCAGGGCGGCAGGCACGCAAAAGCGCACCCGCATTCAGCAAGAAAAAGAGGACCGGATCCTGGACGCCGCTCTGGAGGTCTTTTCCACCAATGGTTTTCGTGGCGCAACCATCGACCAGATTGCCGATGCGGCGGCAATGTCGAAACCCAATCTGCTGTATTACTTTCGCACGAAGGAAGCGGTCCACCGCCGCCTGCTGGCCAGACTGCTCGACAACTGGCTTGATCCGCTTCGTGCCCTGGACCCGAATGGCGACCCTCTGTCGGAAATTCAATCCTATATCCGCAGGAAACTTGAGCTGGCGCGTGATTACCCGCGCGAAAGTCGCCTGTTTGCCAATGAAATGTTGCGCGGCGCACCCCATCTGGATGACGAGTTGCAGGACCTTAAAGCGCTGGTGGACGAGCACGTAGTGGTGATGAAGAAATGGATGGAGGAGGGACGGCTGGCCAAATGTGATCCTTACCACCTGATCTTCTCGATCTGGGCAACCACGCAGCACTATGCCGATTTTGACGTCCAGGTGCGCACGGTTCTCGGCAGGGCAGGCGCGGGGGCCGGCCGTTTTGAAGACGCCGCTCGTTATCTTGATCAGCTGTTCGTCAGTGGTTTGAGGCCTTAAGGGGCGACCAAGAGTCCGAAATTCCGGGCGCATTGATGAGACGGATTCAGGAAGGGTTTACGATCGGCTCTTCATAAAGGGTCATGAGAATACGTTCGACATCGATATCCCATCCGCAAAACGCATCCCAGTGGCGAGAGGTGGGATATGGACCTGCGCAGGTTTTCCACGTTCTGATCCTGCTGTTTTTGTCCGTCATGCTGCGCTACCAGGCGGCAACAACGCCTACCGTGCTGGCGCCTGTGTTTTTGCTGACGGCCTGGGTGGCCTTGTTTTTTTGCATGAAGAGCGCGGCCTTCTGCCTGTTATTTCGCCTTGGCGACTCGGTTGAAGAGCCGGCTGTTGAAGAGAACAGAATTAGCGGCACCAGCGTAACCATGCTGATCTATGCCGCTTTCGTCATGATCCTGGGACTGGCTGTGTCGGTGGCCTATCCTGACCTGAAAGATGCGGCGAGCGGAATTGCCAAAGGCTTCGATGGTATGGCTTTCGACCACATCAATATGACCCAGTCGATCACCGCTGCCTTCACGGTCTATTTTGTCCTGCTTGTTTTCTATCAGCAGCGCAGCGGGCGCCGCGTGCGGTTTGAAAGCGTTCTGGTCTTGATGACGCGGCATATGATCTATGTCCTGCCGGCGCTTGTTGCTTTGATACTGGTCTACAGAGGGCTTTCCTACATTCAGTCAATTGCAAGACAGAGTTTTGTCGAACTGATCACCACAATGGACTTTCTTCCATTAGGAGTTGTGTTCTTTGCCTACATGATGCTTTTCAGCGTGATAAGGCTCGCTTGCTCGGTAGTTTTGATCGGAACTGCATTGCGGTATGCAGTAAAATCGCGCGGCCTCATCTCCTGAACTTCGATTGAATTCAGTTCGCGGGACCAGCGTCCGGCGGATGGAAGACGGAGTCTTCAGAGGCAAGTGCCTTCCCGGAAAACTCCGCCTTCCCTGGAAGGAAGTGCGAGCCCGTTTTGGAGATGTCTCAATGACTTAGGGGCATAAGTCACCGAAAGCCGTGCTCGTAATCTCCTCCCAATTCAGATGGACTACTCTGCAGCCTCAACCGATGGGTTGTTTGGATGCTCCGTCCAATTGGCGTATTTCTTTTCGACCTTCTGCCCTGTGCGTTTGTCCGTTGTCCCTGCAGCCAAAGGTTCCATGGTAATACAGTTCTCAACCGGGCATACATTGACGCATAGATTGCAGCCCACGCATTCTTCTTCGATTACCTCAAAATGGCGCCTGCCGTCTACCACTGAAGTGATCGCCTGATGGGACGTGTCCTCGCATGCAATGTGGCAACGGCCACACTTGATGCAGGCATCCTGGTTGATGCTGGCTTTGGCCACATAATTCAAATTGAGATACTGCCAGTCGGTCACGTTGGGCGTTGCGCGTCCAATGACATCATTCAGCGATCTGTGTCCCTTGGCGTCCATCCAGTTTTCAAGTCCCGAGATCATTTCCTCGACGATCTTGAAGCCATAGGTCATGGCAGCCGTGCATACCTGTACATTACCAGCGCCAAGCGCCAGGAACTCCGCCGCGTCTTTCCATGTCGTCACGCCGCCAATGCCCGAAATAGGCATTCCCGCAGTCTCGGGGTCACGTGCGATTTCTGCGACCATGTTCAGGGCAATTGGCTTAACTGCTGGACCGCAATAGCCACCGTGGCTGCCTTTTCCGTCGATCTCGGGCTCAGGCGCAAATGTGTCCAGGTTGACCGACACAATTGAGGATACCGTGTTGATCAGCGATACCGCATCAGCGCCACCGGCATGAGCAGCGCGTGCCGGGTAGCGAATATCAGTAATGTTGGGCGTCAGTTTTACGATCACCGGCATGCGGGTATAGGCCTTGCACCAGCGGGTCACCATTTCGATATATTCGGGCACCTGGCCAACAGCGGAACCCATGCCGCGTTCGCTCATGCCGTGGGGGCAGCCGAAGTTCAATTCTATTCCGTCGGCACCGGTTTCTTCCACCAGAGGCAGAATACGCTTCCAGGCCTCTTCCTCACACGGAACCATCAGCGAAACGATCATCGCTCTGTCCGGCCAGTCCTTTTTTACCTGCTTGATCTCGCGCAGATTGATGTAAAGATCGCGGTCGGTAATCAGTTCAATGTTGTTAAGTCCCAGCAGCCGCCGGTCGGCGCCCCAAATAGCGCCGTAGCGGGGGCCGTTGACGTTGACGATCGGGGGCCCTTCTTCGCCCAGTGTCTTCCATACGACACCTCCCCAACCCGCTTTGAAGGCGCGTTCGACATTGTATGCCTTGTCTGTCGGCGGAGCTGAAGCCAGCCAGAACGGGTTGGGAGACTTGATGCCTACGAAGTCATTTGAAAGGTCGGCCATGATCGTTCTCCCTAACCTGCAAGGGTCTTGTGAATTGCTTCGGCTGCGTCGCGTCCCTGCGCCACGGCTGTAACCGTCAGGTCGTCACCTGCATTGACACAGTCACCGCCCGCCCAGACGCCTGCCATTGATGTTGCACCATGTTGGTCGACGGCAATGCGACCGTTTTCCAGCTTGATTGCCTGACCTGATCCGTTCAATCCGCCGTCTTCAAGGCTTTGACCGATGGCGCGAAGAACCTGATCAGCAACGATTGAGACGGTCTGTCCGGTGCCGGTCAGTTTGCCGTCTGTGAGTTCAGTATATTCCAGTTCGATTCCAGTCAAAACGTCATCAGATGCCAAAAGCCGTTTTGGTTGTACCCAGTGTTTTACCGTCACACCTTTTGCGGCCGCCAGTTCCTGCTCGTAGCTTGAGGCGTTCATATGTTCCTGACCGCGTCGGTAGCAGATCGTCACCTCTTCGGCCCCAAGCAATTTGGATTGAATCGCGGCATCAATGGCCGTCATACCGCCGCCGATGACGACGACACGACGACCCACGGGCAAGTGGCCCTTGTCTTCAGTCTGGCGAAGTCGGGAAATGAATTCTACTGCGTCGACAACCCCGTTCAGTTCCTTCTCATCGAGGCCGAGTGCGTTCACACCGCCAAGGCCCATGCCGAGAAACACTGCATCATATTGTGAGCTAAGATCTTTCAAAGAAACGTCACGGCCGATCTTTGTGTCGTATTTGAAGCTGATACCGCCGATGGCGGCGATGTAGTCCACTTCCTTTTGGGCAAAATCATCGACGGTTTTGTACGCGGCAATGCCGAATTCGTTGAGCCCGCCAGGTTTGCCGGCAGCTTCAAAGATGGTCACATCGTTGCCGTGCAGCGCCGCGCGATGAGCGCAAGCAAGGCCGGCAGGACCGGCCCCTACGACAGCAATCTTCTTTCCAGTCGCGGGCGCGCGCTGATAGAATTGTTTGTTTTCGCGCATCACTCCGTCGGTTGCAAAGCGCTGCAGCAGTCCGATTTGTACTGGCTTGCCTTCCGCTTCCTCACGGACGCAGGCCTGCTCGCACAGTGTTTCCGTGGGGCAGACTCGGGCGCACATTCCTCCAAGGATGTTCTGGTCAAGGATGGTTTTTGCAGAGCCCGTCGTGTTGCCGGTTGCAATCTGGCGAATGAAGGCTGGAATATCGATGGCCGTCGGGCAGGCGGTTACGCAGGGCGCGTCGTAGCAATAGTAGCAGCGATCAGCTGCGACCAGGGCTTCGTGGTTGTCCAGTGGCGGGTGCACATCCTGGAAATTATCGTCGATTTCAGCTGAGGTCAGCCGTCCGGCAACAATACCCTCCTGTAGTTGCGTACTTTTCATGAACGACTCCCACCTTGGTTTGAGTAGCCGACTTTCACCTCACGCCGGTCGGCTGTGGCAAAAGAATACATGGGCTCAATTTTTTATCAATCGGTAAATTTTTTGGCTGAACGTTGCCGGCTTGTGCCGCCGGTGGTTTCAATCTTGTCCAGCCAATGCGAATATCTGCTCATGAATTATGGGGCGAATAGGGAGCGGTTGCTGCGGCCAGGGCGTCGCGCGGTCGTCGGCCGTCGGTCGATGGTGCGCATTGTTCAAATCTCAGCCCTGGCGACAGCTTTAGCTGTGACTGGATCGATCGCTGGTGAGCGAAGCCATCCCTGTGCCAGTAAAGACCGTCTCACAGGCATTCTCGCGACCGGCAGCACAGCAGACGCAATAAGGCTGGTGGGCAGCGATCAGCTCTTCGCTGTCTCCGGGCTTTACAGCGAAGGTTATCGATCGGCTGAAACTTCAACGCTTGTTGGTGAAGAAGTGACACTGCATCGGATGAGCAAGCTCCCCGATCGTTATGAACGAATTGCGGTGCAAGTGTTCGCCGGCACGAAATGGCTGCAAGGGCGCGCGCTGGCCGATGGCCATGCACTTGTCAGTGCGCTGCACGAGAGCCGGGGTTGCCGGCATGCGATGCTGGAAAGAGAAAGAGCGGCGCGGGTGGCAGGACGAGGAATCTGGGCTGGAAGAGTTGAAGTTCTGTCGGCGAGTAAGCCGTTCACTTTGCTGCAATATCTCGGCCGCTACATGATTATTGAGGGCCGGGTGTTGTCCGTGGGTGACAGGCAAAGACGTCTTTACCTCAATTTTGGCCAAAAGTGGTCGCAGGACTTCACCGCGCTGGTTGTCAAGAAGGGCACGAATGCGTTTAAGGGCAATATCGAGCCGTTTAAAAACCTGCGTGGAAAGAGCGTGCGCATTCGCGGAATTCTGGAACAAAGTGGCGGACCTATGGTGCGCCTGATGCATGAAGGGCAGATTGAGGTCGATGTTCGCTGACACGACGATAATTCGGCTACGCGCCCTTCGCTTGCTGGGATTTGCTGTTCTGACACTGTCTCTGACTGCGTGTAACATCTTGAGTAGTGTGGAAAAACTGGATCCCGAAGCAGCGCCAAATGCTCCGGAGAAGTTTTCGTTCGATGCGTTTCGCGCACAGGATCCGCAGTCCAGTCTTGGAGCCGCTGAACATCCCAAGATTTTGGCGTCGCATGGCGGCTCGTATTCCGATCCGAAGTTGGAATCGATGCTCGCTTTGGTGACAGGCAGGCTGGTCGACCAATCCGGGACATCGGACCGTGCCTTTGACATCACCATTCTGGATTCACCCAAGGTCAACGCCTTTGCCCTGCCTGGCGGCTATCTTTACGTCACCCGCGGGCTGCTGGCGCTGTCAAACGACACCGCCGAAGTTGCGGCCGTTCTGGCCCATGAAATGGCCCATGTCTCGAGCAACCACGGGGTTGAGCGCAGCCAACAGGCAAAGGCGGTCGACATCGCCGATAGAGTGGTCAATGACGTTGTAACCAACACTGTTGCTGGCAAGGTTGCCAAGGCCTCTACCGTTCGCCGGCTCGCTGTTTTCTCGCAAAAACAGGAACTTCAGGCTGACGCCGTGGGCATCAAAGTTCTGGCAAAGGCCGGTTTTGACGCCTTTGCGGCGGCCCGCTTCTTAAAATCGATGGATCGTTATCAAGCCTGGCGTTCGTCGCTCAATGCCCGTACCGAAGACATGTCGAGCACCCATCCTTCGACGCCAAGGCGCGTTGAACTGGCGAGGCGCCACGCGCGGGCCACGGGTCCTGAGGGCAGCGGTGAACGAGATCATGAACGACTGCTGACGGCCGTAGACGGAATGCTGTTCGGGGACAAAGCCAAGGAAGGCTACATCCGCGGCAACCGCTTCTCCCACACAAAACTGGGAGTGACGTTTTCCGCCCCGGAGAACTTCGAACTGACGAACCGGGCTGATGCGGTGTTGGCATCCGGTCCTGGCGAAATGGCGCTTCGTTTTGATGCCGTTCCGCAGACGGTTTCAGGCAATGTCGAGGATTACATCCGCTCTGGCTGGGTCAACGGCTTGCAGGAACAAACCGTCAGGCAAACAGAGATAAATGGCCAGCCGGCGGCGACGGCACGGGCAGAGGCCGGTGACTGGCAATTTGCGATTACCGTTGTGGAACTGGACGACCGGTTCTACCGGTTCATTCTGGCGGCGCCTCGCAATGCCCGCGACACAGTGGAAACTTCAGATACCATCGCGGGCACCTTTCGCAAGATGACCCTCAGCGAGCGAAAGGCGATAAAGCCTCTGCGCATTCGTGTCGTTAAGGCTGTGTCTGGCGACAGTGTTGCCTCAATGGCGGCAAGGATGACCGGTGTTGCCAAAAAGGAGAACCTTTTTCTGGCGCTCAACGGCCTCGACGTCGGCGCAGCTCTACAACCGGGCGACACGGTCAAGATCGTCACCGAGTGACAGCCTTGAGTTCTGTTCCGGCCAGCGGATGAGCGGTTTCGACCAGTTCACGAAGGCGCTTTTCCAGTACATGCGTATAGATCTGCGTGGTCGAGATGTCGGCGTGGCCAAGCAATTGCTGGACGGCTCGCAAGTCCGCCCCGTTTTGCAGAAGGTGGCTGGCAAAGGCGTGGCGCAATACGTGCGGAGATATTGCAGATGGCATCAGCCCGGCCCGGAGGCAAAGCTCTTTCAGGTCCCGGGCGAAGTGTTGGCGTGTCAAATGCCCGTCTCTGCCTGACGAGGGAAACAGATATCCATCATGAAGGCTTTTCCGGTGCAGGTCTGATAAGGCTGCATAATGCATGACTGCCTGTTTGGCTTTCTCACCCAAAGGGACAAGCCGCTCCTTGTTGCCCTTGCCGGTAACCAGAAGAAACCGCGTGTCCTGCCGTGTTGCGGATACCGGCAGGCCGACAAGCTCCGAGACGCGAAGGCCGGTGGCATAAAGAAGTTCGAGAAGGGCGTGCAGTCGGGCTGACCGTAAACGGGCGGCGGGCGACCCCTGGTCGGACAGTGCCTCCTCCTCTGCCTGGAGAAGCAATCTGTCGACGTCATCTTCGCTCATGACCTTCGGCAGCGGGCGCCCGGTTCGCGGGCTGTCAATTGATCCGGTGGGGTCGTCTTTGCGCAGGTCTTCCGAGAACAGAAAGCGGTAAAACTGGCGCATCGTGGAGAGTTTTCGGGCCTGAGACGAAGGGCTCAGCGCGCGGTTTTGCATATCTGAAATCCACCTTCGCAGGTGCTCGCTTTCGGCGGCCAACAGGGATGTTGCGCCGAGAAACCGCGAGAAATCGGTCAGGTCGCGTTCGTAGGCGGACAACGTGTTGGCCGCAGCCCCCCGTTCGGCGCTCATCATTTCGAGAAAGGATTCAATGATCATGTCGTCGCGCATGGCCATGACTTATCAGTCGGGTATTGCGGGACGGTTAACCGGAGATGGAGCTATTTGTTGAGGCGGTCGGACGGAATTTTGACTCGCATTTCGCGCTCGTTGGGTTGGACCAGCGTAGCAAGGGCAAACATGCCGCCATAGGCAATTCCGGCAAGCACGCCGCAAATGACGAGAAAGCGTATAAGACTTGGCATTATCGAGTGTCCCTTACCAACGGAGGCTATGGCGCATCATCACCCTTGTGATTTATAGGTTCCTCAGGGCATGGAATACAAGTCGGGTCGAATAAGTCCGCTCGATAGCCTGGTTGTGATGTCTTTTCGACAGATGCGTCGGACTGAACCCTTGACGTATCCTTCATTTTAAAGTCTTTGACGCTGCACCCTCCTGCAAACGAAATAGAAATAGAAAACAGACATTGTGAACACCGCATCCACCCAGGAAACCAACCGCGCCGTTATCGCTGACCGCGCCAGCACCATTCGCCGATCGCTCGGCGGCCGCAGCATCGTGCTGGTCGGCATTATGGGCGTCGGCAAATCGACAATCGGCAAGCGTCTCTCGCAGTATCTCGATATTGAATTCGTCGATGCCGACAAGGAGATCGAGAAGGCAGCCGGTATGTCGATCCAGGACATCTTTGATCAATTTGGAGAAGAGGCATTTCGGTCCGGTGAGCGCAAGGTTATCAAGCGATTGCTCGGAGAAGGACAGAAAATTCTGGCCACGGGTGGTGGTGCCTTCATGGACGAGATATCGCGTTCTGATATTTCTGAGAACGGGGTTTCGATCTGGCTGAAGGCCGACCTGGAAGTGTTGATGAAGCGAGTCCAGCGACGCCCGGATCGTCCACTGCTTAAGACCGAAGATCCGGAAGAGACCATGAAGGCGCTGCTCGATGAGCGGAATCCCGTCTATGCCATGGCCGACCTCGAAATCGAATCACGCACGGTCAGCCGGGACGTGATTGCCGGTGAGGTGGTTGACCTGCTTGCCGAAAAGCTGCCGGCAATTGCCGAGGAGCGAGGCTGGCGCTGATGCCGGGTTCCGTCCCGCAGGCGATTCGCGTCGATCTTGGTAAACGCAGCTATGACATCATTATCGGCGACCGCGTTCTGGCGACGGCCGGTGAACGTATCGCCGGGCTCTTCCCGGAAAGCCGTGTGGTCATCGTCACGGACCACAATGTTGATCAGGCGCACGGCGAAACACTCCGCCACAGCCTGGAAGCTGCAGGCCTTGACCATCAAACAGTCGCTGTAGCACCGGGCGAACCTTCGAAATCATTTGCGACGCTGCAAGACGTTGTCGATGGCATCCTTTCAACCGGCTTGGAACGCGGCGATGTTGTGATCGCATTTGGCGGCGGTGTCGTGGGTGATCTGGCAGGCTTCGCAGCCGGAATTGTCCGGCGTGGTATGCAATTCGTGCAGATACCGACTTCGCTGCTGGCGCAGGTTGATTCGTCGGTGGGCGGCAAGACAGGGATCAATTCGCCTCGCGGCAAAAACCTGGTGGGTCTGTTCAACCAGCCCGCGCTGGTGCTCGCTGATACTGCGGTTCTGGACACATTGCCGCTGCGTGAAATGCGGGCCGGCTATGCAGAAATTGCCAAATATGGACTGATCGACCGGCCTGACTTTTTCGCCTGGCTCGAGGAAAACCACGAAGCCGTGTTTGCCGGCGGAGAGGCTCGCGCCCACGCGATTGCCGAGAGTTGCAGGGCAAAAGCCGCCGTCGTGCGTGCCGACGAACTGGAGCACGGCGCCCGCGCACTTCTGAATCTCGGCCACACATTCGGCCACGCGTTGGAGGCTTTTACCGGCTACGATTCGACACGTCTCGTTCACGGCGAGGGCGTGGCAATCGGCATGGTGCTGGCGCATGAATTTTCCTGCCACATGAACCATTGCGGACCGCAGGAAGCGGAGCGCGTGCGTGCCCATTTGCGAGCTGTTGGACTTCCGACACGTATGGAAGATATCCCCGGTGAAATGCCAGACATATCTCTTTTGATGACTTCATTTGCACAGGACAAAAAGGTAAAAAGGGGCTCTCTAACCTTCATTTTGACACGTGGAATTGGCAATTCCTTTGTTGCAAGTGACGTTCCGGTGGCCGCTATTGGCTCTTTTTTGGAAACCAAACTGACCTGACAGCCTTTCCTGCCGTTCAAATTCAACCTGTTCCGGCTCCGGACTTTGTAATTTTTCTCGGCCGGTCCCAAGTTGGGCCGGAATCGCCTATATTCCTTTCACTGCACCATCCGGAGCCTGACGGACCCATATCATGACCCTTTCACTTTGGCTCATTCCCCTCGCCATACTTTTTCTGATCGCATTGTCCGGCTTCTTCTCGGGGTCCGAAACCGCACTGACCGCGGTTTCCCGCGCCCGCATCCACGCCATGGAGAAAACCGGAGACCAGCGGGCCGCGCTGGTCTCCTATCTGATAAGCATACAGGAGCGGTTGATCGGCGCGTTGCTGCTCTCCAACAACCTTGTCAATATTTTGGCTTCGGCGCTGGCCACCAGCCTTTTCATCACGCTTTTTGGCGACTTTGGTGTGGTCTTTGCCACGATCGCCATGACTGTGATTGTCGTAATTTTTGCTGAGGTGCTGCCCAAGAGCTGGGCAATCTCCAACCCGGACCGTTTTGCGCTTTTTGTCGCTCCGGTGGTTAACGTCATTGTTGTTGTATTTGGCCCGCTAACTTCCGTTGTCAGCGCCATCGTGCGGCGCATTTTGCGTGTCTTTGGCATCAATCTGGATGCGGATTCCTCGCCTCTTTCGGGTCATGATGAGGTCCGCGGCACCGTTGACGTATTGAACCGTGATGGCGTGGTGGCCAAGGCCGACCGGGACCGGCTGGGCGGCGTGCTAGACCTGCATGAGCTGGAGCTATCGGACATCATGGTGCATCGAACCGTCATGACCAGCATAGACGCCGACGAAAAACCGGAAGATCTGGTACAGCAGATTCTGAACAGCCAGCACACGCGGATTCCCGTTTGGGAAGGCGAGGCCGACAATATTATCGGTATTGCTCATGCAAAGGATGTTCTGCGCTCTCTCTCGGCGCAAAAATTCAGCTTCAAGAAATTTGATATCCGCAGCATCATCGCCGAGCCATGGTTCGTACCGGAATCCACATCCCTGCAGTCGCAGCTCAACGCGTTTCTGCGCCGCCAGGCTCATATCGCGCTGGTGGTGGACGAGTATGGAGAAGTGGAGGGGCTGGTGACACTGGAAGATATTCTCGAGGAGATTGTTGGCGAGATATCCGATGAACACGACGAAGACATTTCGGGCCTCGAAGTCCAGACCGATGGCTCGGTTATCGTGGATGGTTCTTTGCCAATCCGTGACCTCAACAGGGCGTTGGACTGGGAACTACCCGACGAAGAGGCCACCACTGTTGCCGGACTTGTCATCCACGAAGCCCAGATGATCCCGGATGAAAAACAGACCTTTACGTTCTACGGCAAGCGGTTTGTCATACTCGACCGTGAGAAGAACCGCGTGACGCGTTTACGTATCCGCAATGTGCGCGGGGTGTGAAGCCGGTCCGGGGACGGTCGTGTAACCGCGTCGGGCACTACAAATCGTAGGTCGGCAGCGACTTGAAGGCGTTGCGCAAGGCATCGCCCCAGCCTGTAGCGATGGATTGATAGACTGGATCTTCGGCCTCAATTCGCCGCTCGGGGCCCACCTTCAACGTGTCGTTGGCATAGACCTGCAGGTCGAACGGCATGCCGACCGACAGGTTTGCCTTGATGGTCGAATCGAATGAGACCATCAGCAGTTTTGCGGCATCGTTGAAGCTCATATCCGGGTCATACGCCCGCACCAGAATGGGCTTTCCATATTTGGCTTCGCCAATCTGAAAGAACGGCGTCTCTGCCGTCACTTCGACAAAATTGCCCTCCGGATAGATCAGAAACAGCGTCGGTGCACCACCTTTGATCTGGCCGCCGAGAATAAGCGACGCCTTGAATTTGGAACTGGCGCTCTGGCCGGACGAGGCCGTTTCGCTGATCACTTCTTTCAGTGTCGAGCCGACCATGCGGGCGACCTGGAACATTGATGGTTCCTGTAGAATTGTCGGGCTGCGCTCTTTGGTTGCCTTGCTGCGTTCTTCAATCAGGCTGACCAGAGCCTGGGTTGTTGCCAGGTTACCCGCTGTCATGATCGTGATCACGCGGTCTCCTGGAACCTCCCAGGTGAACATTTTGCGCGTCTTGGAAAAGTTGTCGACACCGGCATTGGTGCGGGTGTCCGACATGAAGACGAGGCCCCTGTTAAGACGGAGGCCGACGCAATAGGTCATTTGGAAGATCCTGCTGCAACAGCAAATTCGGTTTCGATTCAGTGTCCTGTTTACTGCTGTATCTGCAGTGACACAATCATCGATTCACGGGCTTGTCCCATGCGGAGCCCGGAAATTGGGGATGCATCGAGGGAATCAAGACCTGTTGCCAATCGGACATAGCGCTCGTCGGGGGAGATGATGTTTGAGACGTCAAATCCCACCCAGCCAAGCCCATCCAGATGCGCTTCCGCCCATCCGTGGCTTGCTTCCTGGTCAACCCGGTCGTTCATCATCAGATAGCCGCTGACATAGCGTGCCGGAATGCCGGCATGACGGCTCGCGGCGATGAAGATCTGCGCATGGTCCTGGCAAACACCGCCATCGCCGGACAGCGCTTCTTCAGCGGGGGTTTCGGCAAAGGTGGCGCCGGTTTTGTAGGGAATTGTCTCGAGAATGGTCCTGGACAGATCGTGCAGGCCGGAAAGCGGATCCTCGCTGCGCTCGAGCGGACGCGCCAGGGCTCGGATGTTCTTGCCTGGCATGGTTCGCGGGGTCTGCTGGCAATAATGCCACAGGGGCACCGCCCCATAGATCTTGCCGTATATGCCGGACCCGTCGCCGGTTTCGACCTCTCCGCGGGCGGTGATCTTCACCTCGGTTTCGCCGTGATCCACATTGACCAGAATTGTATGGTTGCCGTGCTGATCCCTGAACGTCAGTTCCTGGCGACCACCGGCGATTTCGATGGACCAGTCGAGTACTTTCTGAAGCGGGCCGTCGGTTGGTGTCAGACGCACCTGCTGCAGGGCATAGCCAACCGGGGCGTCATAGGAATATGTTGTTGTGTGTGCGATCTGGATTTTCACGTCACAGCCCATCCTGGCCGGTGAATCGGTAGTCGTTTTCGATCTGAGCACCAAGGGCATTGATATCATTGATGAAGTCACTGATAAACTGGTGAAGTCCGGAGTCGAAAATTGAATGAATATCGCGTTTTTTCAGTTTCGCCCGCAAGCTGTCTGCCAGGTCATGGCAGGTGTGGCGCTGGCCATAATCCTTGGCCAGGTAGCCGAGATTGGCGACAAGATGTTTGCTGCAAAAGGCCAGTGAACGCGGAAACCGGGCGTCAAGTATCAGAAACTCGGCGATGGTTGATGAACTGACATCGCCCTCATTGAGCCAGCGAAAAGCGCGGTGGGCCGACACCGAGCGAAGCACTGTTTCCCATTGCACATTGTCGAGAGACGAACCGACAAAGCTGGCTGAGGGCAGCAGGGTGTAATATTTCACGTCAATGATGCGGGCTGTGTTGTCGGCCCTTTCGAGGGCTGTACCAATCTGTGCGAAATCGTTGATGTCGGTGCGCAGCATCGTTCCATGCAGGGCGCCTCGAACCAGGGCGCTCTGACGCCGGATGATGCCAAGAATGGCGGGCAGTTCGGTCTCCCTGACCGGACGTTTGAGAGCGTCCTTCAGCGTCATCCAGGTTTCATTGACCGCTTCCCAGACTTCGGTGGTCAGAGCCGTGCGCACCATGCGTGCATTGGTTCGCGCATTTTCGATGACCGAGATGACGCTTGATGGATTGGCCGGATCGCGCAGCAGATAATCGACGACACTGCTCCCCTCGTAGGTCTCGTATTTGGCGCTGTAGCCGGCGCGGGCACCTGCTGTTGTAACGACCGACTTCCATTCGCTTTCGCCGTCCGTCGAGCGCGTCAACGCAATGCGAAAACCCGCCTCGACAAGACGGGCCGTGTTCTCGCTGCGCTCCAAGAAGCGAAACATCCAGTAGAGTCCACCTGCGGTTTTGCCGAGCATCTGCCGCTAATCCTCCAGAACCCAGGTGTCTTTGGTGCCGCCGCCCTGGCTGGAATTAACAACCAGAGAGCCGGCCTTCAGCGCGACACGCGTCAAACCGCCGGGAGTGATTTTGATGCCCTCGGGCGAGACCAGCACAAACGGCCTCAGATCGACATGGCGCGGGGCCAACTGCTTCTTTGTGAAAATTGGAACTGTCGACAGCGAAAGCGTTGGTTGTGCGATATAATTCCCCGGCTTAGCGCGTAGCTTCCGCTCAAAGGCTGCCAGCTCTTTTTTGTTTGCAGCCGGGCCGACCAGCATACCGTAGCCACCGGAGCCGTGGACTTCTTTGACAACCAGTTCTGACAGGTTTTCGAGCACGTATTTCAGGGCGTCCGGTTCAGAGCACCGCCATGTCTGGACATTTTTCAAGATGGCCTTTTCGCCGGTATAGAACTCGATAATGTCCGGCATATAGGAATAGATGGCCTTGTCGTCGGCAATACCTGTCCCTGGTGCATTGGCAATTGTAATATTGCCCGCCCGATAGACATCCATGATGCCGGGCACGCCCAGCATGGATTGGGGGTTAAAATTGAGCGGGTCGAGATAGTCGTCATCAACCCTGCGATAAAGCACATCGATGTTTTGATAGCCCTGGGTCGTCCGCATTGCGATGTGCCCGTCGAGCACTCGCAGATCATGGCCCTCAACCAACTCAACGCCCATCTGATCGGCCAGAAACGAGTGCTCGAAATAGGCTGAATTGTGGATCCCCGGGGTCAACACCGCGACGGTCGGCTTTTTGCCGGCTGATTGCGGAGCGCTTGCGGAAAGCGAGCGGCGCAGGTTTTTGGGATAGTCGCTGACGGGTTGAACTTTGATCTGGCTGAACAGTTCCGGAAACATCTGCAACATGGTCTCGCGGTTTTCCAGCATGTAGGAAACGCCGGACGGCGTACGGGCATTGTCCTCCAGAACAAAAAAATCGTCTTCGCCAGTACGCACGATATCTGTTCCCACAATGTGGGTGTAGACCCCTCCAGGAGGCGTCATGCCAATCATCTGAGGCAAAAAGGCCTCGTTTTGGGCGATCAGTTCAACCGGGATGCGACCAGCGCGCAAAATTTCCTGGCGGTTGTAAATGTCCTGAAGAAACGCGTTGATCGCGCGCACCCGCTGCTCAATTCCCTTTGAGAGCCGGCTCCATTCCCGACTGGAAAGCACGCGTGGCACCAGATCGAACGGTATCAGCCGCTCCTGTGCTTCGGACTGACCATAGACATTGAAGGTAATGCCTGTGCGACGAAAAAACGCCTCGGCTTCCTTGGACTTCTTGGTGAGACGCCCGGCATCTTCGCCGGCAAACCATTTTTCGTATTTGGTGTAGGGACTGCGGACCTGATCGTCGCTGATCAGCATTTCGTCAAAATGTGGCGGCGTTTTCCCCATCATTGCCACTTTAGTGAGAACTCCTGCTGGCACAAGGGCAGCTCAAGGAGCGCTTAAGGGTGGTCTGTTTTCGGCGGGTCAGTTCCAGGGAAGGTTCTCACGTTAACCTATTCGGGCTTGCCCGGATCCGGCACCGGCTGCTGGTGCAGATCCACCATACAAATCATTGGATCGGATGTTATGATGAATTTGAAGAACGCAAGAGCGCTGGCGATTGCGGCGATGCTTGTTGTCTCGGTCAGTGGACTGGCACCGGTTCTTGCAGCCGGCGACGACGCCTATCAGAAAGCGAGAAACAGTTTTGAAGCCGGAAAGCCGTCGGAGGCCGCCAAGTGGCTCGAGATTGCGGTTTCACAGGGACACAAGGCCGCCCAGCTGCCCCTGGCAGCAATGTATCGAGACGGTCATGGGGTAGACAAGAACTACGAGCGCGCTCTGGCTTTGTTTACGAGTGCAGCGAATGACGGTTACCCCTCGGCTCAGTTTAGTTTGGGTGTCATGTATCGGCTCGGAGAAGGGGTAAAACGCGACTATGTCGAAGCCTTGAAGTGGTATCGCATGGCCGCAAAACAGGGAGATGCCGAGTCACAAAACAGTCTTGGCGTCATGTACGAGTCAGCGCGGGGGACAAAAACGGATATGGCAAAGGCCTATATGTGGTATGAACTTGCCGCTCACAACGGCAGCCAGCGCGGAGACAATAACAGGCGGCGCCTGACTCGTAACCGTTCGGTGGCCGATATATCCGGGGTCAAAAAACTCTCACTCGACTGTCTGGCCAGCAATTACCGGTCCTGTGACTAGTCGGTCGGCGGGTGAGGCACTAACGCGATTGTTGCCGCGAGCCAATGGGGCTCTTTCGGGTATCGCCTGAAAGGTCATGGCTGCTTGCCGCTTCCGATCAGGATGCCTGGCTCAGGAGTCACGAATCCTTGCGACCTTAACGATCTGGTGTTGCATTTGCAGGGTGCCGTAGGCTGTCAGGAAGGAAACTTCTGCAGCATCGCGCCCGACCCCGATGATCGCCATGCTCTCTGGTTCTGCCATGCCGGTGGCATCGACCAAATGCCAGTCCCCGGCGAGATATACCTCCGCGACGGCATGAAAATCCGGCGGGCTTGCATACGGTGAATAGACACTGGCTAATCTGGCAGGGATGGTTGCTGCACGGGCGAGGGCAATCAGCACGTGAGCGTAGTCCCGGCAAACACCCCTCCGGCTCGACAGGCTGTCGCTTGCTGTGGTCCGGGCATCGCTGACGGCAGAATCGTAGTGAAATTTTTCCTCAATCCAGGCGCTGGCGGTTTCGATGAGTTCGCCGCCCCCCAGGCCCGGAAATGTCTCCTCGATGAAGGAGCTGAAATCGTCCGGGTGGCAGTACCGCGATGGCATCAGGTAATCGACGACCGACCCGTCCAGATTGGTAAGGGGAGATGCTGCCAGCTCCTTGAGTGCCGTCGGCCTGCGACTTACGGTCACGTCCGCGCTGTATCGGCACTCAAACGATTCATTAGCGTGAAGCCAGACACGCTGTCCCAGATGATCACTGCCTGCGATACGACTGAACAGCTGGTCCGGTAAGATCTGAAGCTTAGAATTTTTGACCAGTTGCTTCGGCAGTGAAGCCACCTCCACCTGCAAAAGCAGGTCGCAGGGCTGCTGCGCAGCATAGGAGAGATCAACATCAATTCGGATTTCCAATGAAGGTCCTTGCGAGGTTTGCCGGCGGCCGGCTTATGCAGGTTGAAAATTGCTTTCAGGCGTGAGGGTAAGGCCTATTGTGTTCCCTTTGCATCGATTGCCAGTGCGTGCAGACCCGCCGCAAACTCCTCCTCGAGCAGTCCGTTAATGGCGCGGTGCGATTGGACGCGGTTCAGGTTGTTGAACGCTTCGGCCACAATACGGATACGCATGTGGCTTTCTCCCTTACCATCGAAACCGGGCTGATGCCCTGCATGAAGGTGGCTTTCGTTGATCACTTCCAATGAGTCCGGCATGAACGCCTGAGTCATTTTTTCCTCGATGCGGTGCGTCAATGGGCCCTTTTGGTTCATAGTTTTCTCCAATTGTTACGGCTTGCGGCTGGCTATCCGAAGCTATCTGGTTTATGAGTATGTCCGCTTTTCAACGACCACCTATTTACATGCCAGCTGCTTCCTGAACTGGACTGTTGCTGCTGTGTGTAGCTTTTTGAAAGACCAAAAAGGGCCCATGGCTTCAAATTCCGACATTTTCGACAAAATTCGCATCAAGCCCCGCGGTGCGAAGAAAAAAGAAGAAGAGCAGCGTGCAGCAAACGAGTGCGCCTGGGAAGGATGTGACAAACCCGGTACCCACAAAGCCCCGATGGGTCGCAACCGCGAAGGTCAATACATCAATTTCTGCATTGATCACGTGCGGATGTACAACAAGAACTTCAATTATTTTTCTGGACTCAATGACGACGAGATTGCGAAATACCAGAAGGAAAACATTACCGGACACCGCCCGACCTGGAAAATGAATCCCCGAAAAACCGGCGATCGCGTGGATGAATCCAGTTTGCGGGCAACACCTTCATGGCATTCAAAGGTGCAGGCCCGCCTCACTCCGGACGGCAAACGCGTCGCGACCGGGCAGCGCGGCCCACGCAAGCTGAAACGGCTGGAGGAAAAATCGTTGCGCGACCTTGGACTTCCGCCGATAGCGACCAAGGAGCAGATCGGCAAAAAGTACAAGGCACTGGTTAAGCAGCATCACCCGGATGCCAATGGTGGTGACCGTTCGTCCGAAGAGCGCCTGCGACAGATCATACAGGCCTACAAAACTCTTCGTTCTGCGGGTTTGTGCTAACCCCAAGGTCTGCTAAACAGGTCGCGAATTTCCACATTGCCGGGCTGTGCACTGCCTGGCTCCCACAAGAATAGACACAAGAAGAAACGCCATGAGCGAACACGAGAATATGCCGGATACCGAGATTTCGGTCCGGGAGGTCTTCGGTATTGATTCCGATCTGGTGGTGCCGGCCTACAAGGAAGCCACCGAGCATGTGCCGGCGGTAGACGAGGACTACCTGTTCGACAAGAACACGACCCTGGCAATACTGGCCGGCTATGCGCACAATCGCCGCGTCATGGTGACCGGTTATCACGGCACGGGTAAATCCACCCATATCGAACAGGTGGGCGCACGCCTTAACTGGCCAACGGTCCGGGTGAACCTCGACAGCCATATTTCGCGCATCGATCTCGTCGGTAAGGACGCCATTGTCCTGAAAGACGGCCAGCAGGTCACAGAGTTTAAAGATGGTATTCTGCCGTGGGCTCTTCAGAACAATGTGGCGCTGGTGTTTGACGAATATGACGCGGGCCGGCCGGATGTGATGTTTGTCATCCAGCGCGTGCTGGAAGTGGCGGGCCGGCTCACGCTGCTCGATCAGAACCGCGTCATCATCCCGCACCCAGCCTTCCGTCTGTTTGCTACGACTAATACGGTGGGTCTGGGGGATACATCGGGCCTCTATCACGGTACGCAGCAGATAAACCAGGGTCAGATGGACCGCTGGTCGATCGTCACGACTCTGAATTACCTGCCACACGACCACGAGGTCGACATCATTCAGGCCAAGACCGAAGCGTGGCAGAACGATAAGGGCAAGGACATCATCAACAAAATGGTGCGTGTCGCCGACATGACCCGGGCGGCGTTTATCAATGGCGATCTGTCGACAGTCATGAGCCCGCGTACTGTGCTCACCTGGGCGGAAAATACGGTCATTTTCGACGACCTGGCCTTTGCTTTCCGACTGACCTTCCTGAACAAATGCGATGAGCTGGAGCGCAGCCTCGTTGCCGAATTCTACCAGCGCGCATTCGGCGAAGAATTGAAGGAGAGCGCGGTCAACGTGGCGCTTGCTTAGAATATGGCCCGTATTGGTGACAATTCCGGAAACACGGCGTCTATCAAAGATGTCGAGCCGCTGAAGCAATCGGTGGCGTCGTGTATGCGCGCCATTGCCCAGGATGCGGAACTGGAAATCACCTTTGGAAAGGACAAGCCGGGGATGACCGGCGACCGGGCGCGGCTGCCCGAGCCGACGAAAAACCCCACAGCCCGCGAGGTTGCGGTTACCCGTGGACTGTCTGACTCCATGGCACTGCGCAGGGCGAAACATGATGCGACCGTTCATGCGGAATATTCTCCTGCGGGCGACAATGCGCGGGCGGTGTTTAACGCGGTTGAGCAGGCGCGATGTGAGGCGATTGGCTCCAAAGCCATGGAAGGAATGGCTGACAACCTGGACCAAATGCTGGAGGAAAAATACCTCCGCGCAGGTTATGCCGATGCGACAACAACAGATGACGCGCCGCTCGAAGAGGCGGTGGCACTATTGATGCGCGAGAAGATTACCGGACGAAAACCACCGAAGTCGGCCCAGAACATTGTTGACCTCTGGCGCGACTGGATCGAGCAGCGTGCCGGTGATTCCTTTGACAACCTTGGGGAGCGCCTCGAGGACCAGGATGCCTTTGCCCGCACAACACGCGACTTGATCGCGCAACTCGAGATGGCCGATGAACTTGGCCAGGATAATCAGGAAAACGACGACGAAAATTCCGACGATCAGGAAAACGAGCAGGACGCTCAAGATGACATGGAGCGCGAGAACGAAGAGTCGACCGGCTCCGATGAGGCCGCGCCCGATGAGAGCGAGGCCACCGGCGAAGAGCAGGAAGCCGGCGAGATGGATGCTTCCGATGCCACCGGCGAAGACATGTTTGACGATGACGAGCAGGATGGCGAGACGCCAGGTGAGGCCCAGCATTCGGATCTGCCGTTCTCCAATCTGCCTCCGACCATCGATTACAAAATATTCAGCGATAAGGATGATGAGGAAATTCGCGCTGAAGATCTTTGCGAGGATGCCGAGCTGGAGCGTTTGCGGGCCTTTCTCGACAAGCAACTTGCACATTTGCAGGGGGTGGTCGGCCGACTTGCCAACCGGTTGCAGCGCCGGCTGATGGCACAGCAGAACCGTGGCTGGGATTTCGACCTTGAGGAGGGTTATCTCGACAGCGCCCGGTTGACCCGCATCGTCACCGACCGCACGGCACCGCTGTCCTTCAAGATGGAACGCGATACCGATTTCCGAGATACCGTTGTGACGCTTCTCCTGGACAATTCCGGTTCCATGCGCGGCCGGCCCATCACAGTGGCAGCCAGCTGTGCCGATATCCTGGCGCGAACGCTCGAGCGTTGTGGCGTAAAAGTGGAAATTCTCGGGTTCACGACCAAGGCCTGGAAGGGCGGACAGTCGCGTGATGCCTGGCTCAAGGCGGGCAAACCATCCAGTCCTGGTCGGCTGAACGATCTCCGGCACATAATCTATAAGGCGGCCGATGCGCCATGGCGGCGGGCGCGTCGCAATCTCGGATTGATGATGCGGGAAGGACTGTTGAAGGAGAACATCGACGGTGAAGCCCTGACCTGGGCTCACGAGCGGCTCAAGGCCCGTCCCGAGCAGCGCAAGATTCTTATGATGATTTCTGACGGCGCGCCGGTAGATGATTCAACGCTGTCCGTGAATCCTGGAAACTACCTTGAACGTCATCTGCGGCACGTCATCGAAGAGATCGAAGAACGTTCACCGGTCGAGTTGCTGGCGATCGGCATCGGCCACGATGTCACGCGCTATTATAAGCGGGCGGTTACGATTGTTGATGCCGAAGAGCTTGCGGGAGCGATGACGGAACAGCTGGCTTCATTGTTCGAGGAACAGACTGTGCGCAGGAGACGGCCCCGACGTCAGCGCGCTTCCGGAATCGTGGGATGACGCTGTTGCGCAGCAGCGCTGTCTGGTTCGCATGCGCTCTACTGGTCACAACGGCCAGCTTCTCGGTTCAGGCCCGCGCAGAAATTGAACCCGCACCTGTTGAAGTTGTGAGAATCTCCTCGTTTGATCTGAACGACCCTGATCGCGATCGCTTTGGCGAACTGGTTTTCGTTGGTGGCCTGGTGTTGCGTTCCAGCAATTCGCGTTTCGGGGCGCTATCGGGTTTTCGGATGCAACCGGGTGATGACTTTTATGCAATCTCCGACACCGGTTACTGGTTTCACGGTCGGCTTCAACGTGACGAAAAGGGCAGGCCCGACGCCCTCAAAGACGGCCGGCTGGCGCCGATTCTGGATAAAGACGGCCGGCGTTTTCCCGACAAGTGGTCGATTGATGCAGAGAGCCTCTCTTTCACCACTCAAGCGGCTTATATCAGCACCGAGATGGATGTCCGGATCCTCCGTTTCCCACTGGGTGAACACGACCTTCTGACCCAAAGATCTGAACGCCTCCAACCCGACTTCTCCGGCTATGAATTACAGCGAAAGTTTGGAATTGAAGCCCTTGCCACAGTATCGGGTCAGACTGCGAAATCCGACTCTCTGCTGATGCTCGCAGAAGGAACGGAAGACGCAAACGGAAATCTGGTCGTGTTTCTCATGAAGGGTGACAAGACCCATCAGCTGGCAGTCCGCCGGCGCAACGGATTTTACATTACAGATGCCGAGTTCGCCGGTCCGGGTGAGCTCTTGATACTCGAACGCAGCTATACGCTGGCCAGGGGCCCGCAAGCGCGCATTCGTCGTATCGCCATTGATGGCGACCTGCAAGATGGTGTGGTTCTGGATGGTGATGTCATCTTCGAAGCCGGACGCTCTCAGCAGATCGACAACATGGAGGGGATTTCGGTGTTTACCGGGCCCCATGGGAAAACCCGAATCGGCCTGGTTTCCGACAACAACCACTGGCCCCTGCAGCGAACACTCTATCTCGAATTTGAACTGATGGACTAAAGCGGGTCAGGCAACCCGTTTTACGATGACATTGCCGACAGAGTACCCGGCGCCGAACGAACAGATGATTCCCAGTGCATCACGCTCCAGATCTGCATGGTTCTGCGCGAAAGCAATGATCGACCCGGCTGATGAGGTGTTGGCGTATTCCTGCAGAATATTTGGCTGTTCGTGTGATTCCGGTGTCCGGCCCAGGACCTTGCGACCGATAAAATCGTTCATCGACTTGTTGGCCTGATGCAGCCACATGCGTGACAGCTGATCCGGCCTGATATCTTCGTCGGCGAGGTGCTCGAGTATCATTTCCGACACGATAGGCACCACTTCTTTGAAAACTTTGCGCCCGTTTTGCATGAACTGCATATCACGCCGATCAGCTGTTCCTGCCGGGCGAGAACGGCGAAGGAAGCCATTGTTGTTTCGGATATTGTTGGAAAACTTTGTCAGGCAGCGGGTCGCCAGAACCTCGAACTGGGTGTCCGACGTGGCTTGTGATTTCTCTTCCAGCACAACCGCCGTACAGACGTCGCCAAAAATGAAATGACAATCGCGATCTCGCCATTCCAGATGACCTGAACAGATTTCCGGATTGACCATCAAAATGCAATTAGACGAACCCGACCGGATCATGTCAGCGGCGGCCTGGAGGCCGAACGTGGCTGATGAACAGGCGACATTCATGTCGAAGCCAAAACCGTCGATGCCGAGTGCGTCTTGAATTTCGATGGCGATGGCCGGATAGGCACGCTCGTGATTTGACGCTGCACAAATCACGGCATCAATGTCGCTGGCATGCTTTCCTGCTTGCTTTAGCGCCGCCGAAGCGGCGGCAATCGCCATCTCCGTCATGATGCCCGGCTCATCATCCTCGCGCTGGCGCAGACTTGGATACATCCGGTCCGGGTCGAGGACCCCTGATTTGTCCATTACGTGCCGTCGCTCAATGCCCGAGGCCTTGAAGATAAACTCCTCGCTGGAATGAGCGAGGGGCTCGCGGTCTCCGTTCTCAATTTCTTTAGCGTGCCTGGCGTTCACCTTGTCGGCGTAGGCGTTGAATGCCTCAACCAACTCGGCATTTGTGATAACCTCTTGCGGTGTGAAAACACCGGTACCGCTGATGACCACTGGCCGCATGTCTAACCGTCCTGATCCCAGAGAAACGACTTGTTTCCCATGGCGAAACTAGGGACAAGTAGAGCCGAGAACAAGTTATGGAAGTGGTGGATTCAGTGCTAAAACCAGCGCCAGCGGCCAATGACAGCATCAAAATGCTCGAAAAGCTCATAGCTTTCGATACAACCTCACGTAATTCCAATCTGGAGCTCATTGAGTTTGTCCGCGGGTTGCTCGATCAGATCGGGGTTGAGTCGCGGCTGACATTTGATCCCAACAAAACCAAAGCCAATCTCTGGGCGACGATCGGGCCACAGGACCGTGGCGGTGTTGTCCTGTCCGGGCACACCGATGTGGTTCCGGTGGACGGTCAGAACTGGACCTCCGACCCCTTTGCTATGGAGACGCGCGGGGGCCTGCTCTTTGGGCGTGGCACTGCAGACATGAAGGGCTTCATTGCCTGCGCTCTGGCTAATGCCGCCCGAATGCAGGCCGCCGATCTCAAGGTGCCAATCCACTTTGCCTTCTCCTATGATGAAGAGGTGGGTTGCACGGGCGTTAAAGGCCTGATCAGGGACATGCGTGAAAACCTGCCAACCCCGCTGGCTGTGATAGTCGGTGAACCGACTTCCATGCAGATCATTGGTGGGCACAAGGGTGGCCGCAGCTTCGATGTTGAAATTCATGGTACAGACGGCCATTCCAGCCTGCCCGACCTTGGTGTCAACTCAATCATGTATGCGGCGAGACTGGTGACGTTTTTGAAGGCCATGCAGGACCGCTTCAAAGCTGACAGCGATCCTGAAAACGGGTTTGTACCGTACTACACCACCATCGATCTTGGGCGCATTGAAGGTGGAACAGCGCACAATATCATACCGGCATTGACAAAACTGGGGTGGGGTTTTCGAAATATTCCGCTTGATGATCAGCAGGCGGTTGAAAACGAAGTCCGCTCTTTCATCAGCACCGAGCTTGAGCCGGAAATGAAAGCTGTTAACGACAATGCGCGTATTGACATGATATCGCGCTTTCAACTGCCAGCACTTATGCCGGATGAATCCTCAGCGGCCGAAACTCTGCTTCGACACCTGACCGGGCTCAATCAATCGGGACGTGTCTCTTACGGCACCGAAGCCTCGCACTTTCAGACCGCCGGGGTGCCGGGTGTAATTTTCGGACCCGGCTCTATCGAACAGGCCCATTTGCCCGACGAATACGTGGCGGCGAGTCAGATTGAGGCGTGTCATGATTTCATCGCCAAACTGACCACCTGGGCGGCGAACAACGAGGCGATCGAATGACAATGGCCCGCGTGAGTTTTTCGTTTCTGCTGCGAATTCACTGTTTTGTTGTCGGGCTGATGCTGAGCTCATTTCTGACGGTCTCAGCCGTTGCAGATCTGTTCCCCAAGGCATGGCAATCGCAACACTTTTTGGACCATCCTCTGGTTGGCCAGCATTTCACAGGACGCGGCCAGAAGGTCGCTGAGGCACTGGTTCTGGAACGGTTGAAAAATTCGAGCTTCCTGTTTCTGGGCGAAACTCACGATAATCCGGACCACCATGAGATTCAGGCCGGGATCATTGGTGCAATTGCTGCCGGGGACGCACGCAGCATCGTCTTCGAAATGGTTCCAAGGAGACTTCAGGACAAACTGGACGGCGCGACATCAGAAAATCTGAACTCTCTGGAAACTGAACTCGAATGGGAGGAACGGGGCTGGTACAGCTGGGACATCTACCGTGGCATTTTCGATGTTGCTTTGGAGAGAGGGCACAGGTTGAAGGCCGGAAATCTCGACCGAGACCGTGTCCGGTCCGTATCAAAGTCTGGGCTCACCGCCTTAACCGAAGGGGAGCGAAAGCGTTTTGCACTCAGCAGCAACCTTCCAAAGGAGGCGCAAGACAGTCTGGCTGCTGAACTTGAGGAGTCTCATTGTGGAATGATCCCGAAAACCGCGGTGCCAGCTATGGCGCGTGTGCAGCGTGCGGTCGACGGCTCGCTGGCCGACGCTATGATCTCCGGTGATGACGGGCATGGAGCGGTTCTCATTGCCGGCAACGGGCATGTCCGGAAGGACCGCGGTGTCCCCTTCGTGCTGAAACGATTGATGCCCGGGGCGAAAAGTCTGGCCGTTGGCCTCATCGAAGTCTCGCCGGAAGCAAAGACGTTTGCAGACTACCCGCTCAAGAACGAGCAGGCAGAACCACTCTACGACTATGTGATCTTCACGCCGAAATACGATATCACCGATCATTGCGCGCTGATGCGTGAACAGTTCAAGAAAAAGAAGCCCGATGACAAAGAAGAACAGAACTGAACTGGCGACATTGTTTGCCCAGGCTAATGGCGCAATTGATCCGCAGACTGGTGGTGTCGTGCCGCCCATACAATCAGCAACAACCTTTGTACGCGACGAGAGTTATGCGCTCGTTTCGCCCGATCACATCTACGCGCGGGATGACAACGACCTTGTGCGGCTCGGTGAAGACATCTTGGCCAGGGCTGAGCATGGCGAGGACGGTTTGCTGTTCCCGTCAGGTATGGCTGCAGTGGCTGCGGTGATGCGTACCGTGCCCAATGGCGGGCGTATCGTCATGCAGTCCGGCATTTATTGGGGTGCTACCAAGTGGACGCGGGAATTCTGTGTGCGACGCGCGATCGAGCTTGTGGAAGTCGATTGCGCAGATCCGGATGCATTGCGGGCCGTCGGCGGCAGCGCTGATATTGTCTGGATTGAAACACCGTCCAATCCCTACCTGAAAACCATCGACATCGCCGCAAGTGCCGATATCGCGAATACCATGGGGGCCGCTCTGGTTGTGGATTCAACTGCCGCGACGCCCATTCTTAGTCAGCCTCTCGATCACGGCGCGGAATTCGTTATGCATTCTGCCACAAAGGCAATCAACGGGCATAGTGATGTGCTGGCTGGTTTTCTTGCCTGTGCCGATGCGGGCAGCCCCCGCTGGCAAGCGATCTGCACGGACCGTCACGACGCCGGAGCCGTCATGGGATCCTTTGAAGCATGGCTGTTAATCCGAGGGATGCGCACATTGCCGCTGCGGGTGGAACGTATGAGCGCAACGGCGCTGGCCGTGGCCGACTATCTGAGCTGCCACGATGCGGTTGAGACCGTGCTCTATCCCGGCCTTCCTGCTGATCCGGGGCATGCCGTGGCTGCACGTCAGATGAGTGGTGGTTTCGGCTCGCTTTTATCATTTCAGGTGAATGGCGGACGCCAGGCCGCTTTGAAATGCGTTGGTGCGATGCAGTTGTTCAAACGTGCAACCTCTCTGGGCGGGGTGGAAAGCCTTGTGGAGCATCGCCACACAATCGAAGACACGGTGCCGGAAAATCTGTTGCGCCTGTCGATTGGGATTGAGGCACGGGATGATCTGATCAGCGATTTGCGGGAGGCACTCAGCCACACGTGCTGATGGTTAATTTGTCTTTGACTCTATTTTAACGCGTAGGTTGCAATTTCCCCGTCAGACAATCCGTCCAAATTGATGTCGATCACGGGGAACACAATCATGATGCCACAGCGCCGCAAGAGCGACAACGAGCGCAAGAACAGCGCCGCAACAAGGGAATGGCCAACGGTTGCCCGCCAGAACGAAAAACGGGCGGCACTGATTGAAAAAACAACGCGCGGCGTTGGCATATTTGATGCGGAAGAGCGTCTGGTCGATTGCAATCGGATATTTATCAGCACTCATCAGCTGCCAAAAGAGCTGAGTGTCAAGGGTGCCAAATATGTCGATATTCTCAACCATCATGTCGACACCGGTAATTTCGACGGAGTTGATCCACAGACCTACCTGGCGACACACTTCAACATGGTTCAGGCCAAGTCGGTAGATACCCGTCTTGAGCATTTGCCCGATGGCAGGGTTATTTCGGTCGGCCATATTCCCGTTGAAAGCGGCGGCTGGATGACCACTTATGACGATGTCAGCGCCCTGTTTGCCGTCAAACACGAGCTCGAACATTCAGCCTATTATGACCGTCGCACTGCACTGCCCAACGGACGCCTGTTGCTCGAGTGTATTGACGAAGCCTTTATGGAAAGCTGGGACGAGGACTATTTCGCTCTGCTGTACATTCAGTTGCAGGATGTCGAAGCGATCCGGGCCCGGCTTGGGGAAGACAGCATGCATACGTTAAAGAAGCAGATTGCTGCGCGGCTGCGAAACGGGGTGCGAAGCGACGACCTGCCAGCTAAGCTCGAGGACACAAACTTCGCCATCCTGCAGCAGAGCGTCACTTCCGTGAACGACAGTATTGGCATGGCTCAGAGATTGATCACCGTTCTTCAGATGCCGTATGATGTCGCGGGTACAATGGTCCTGGCGGAATTCTCAATTGGCATTGCGCTGCCGCTCGATGTCGATGAGAACGAACACGGCCTCATGGTGAAAGCGGAGCAGGCGGCTGCCAAAGCGGCGGCACAGTCGGGCCAGCGCTATTCGGTCCACAGCAGTATTCCGCTTGATCAGAAAGTCGCCTGAGAGGGCGGCACTCCCGAAAAGCCCTAGACACAGCGCCCGCCATCCACTTCCAGTGCGACGCCGGTAATGAAATCGGCTTCGTCCGAGCAAAGATAGAGAGCGGCATTTGCCATGTCGCGGGGCTGGCTGAACCGGCCCAGCGGTATCACGCTTTTGAATTTCTCGCGGATTTCCGGCGTGTCCTCGCCCATGAAGTCTGCCAGCATCTGGGTTTCGCCGGCGACCGGACAGAGCGAGTTGACGCGGATGTTTTTCGGCGCCAGTTCCACAGCCATGCACTTGCACGCATTAATGACCCAGGCTTTTGAGGCATTGTACCAGACGAGGCCGGGGCGGGGACGTAAACCGGCTGTTGAGGCCGTTCCCAGAATGACCCCACCACCTCGCGAATCCATTTCCGGTACGAGGATTTGTGAAGCGTGGAACAGGGCTTTCATGTTGACGCTGGTGATGCGGTCAAACTCCTGCTCGGAAACATCGCCCAGCGGCTGATTGGGATGTGTGACACCGGCATTAAGGATAAAAATGTCGACGCCACCGAACCTCGACAGAGCCAAATCTGCCATTTTCTGGTTGTCGTCGCGCTTTGCGACATCGACTTTGATGGCAGCAGCCTGGGCTCCAATTTCTGACGCAACGCGTTGCGCGCCGTCGCCGTCAAGATCAGCAATGACCACGTTGGCGCCTTCAGCGGCAAAGCGTTTCGCCATGCCTTCGCCAAATCCCGCACCCGCGCCTGTAATGATCGCAGTTTTGTTTTTCAGTCTCATCGATAAGCTCCCAAGCTGCTGCTCGGGAGGAGCTTAGGCGGTTGCGGTGCGACGCGCCACCAGCCCATAAGGCAAAAGCATCATCAGGCTCACCAGGATTTTGACGATGAAATCGCCGGCGGCAAGAGAGATCCACAGCGCGACCTGACTTCCGATGCCAAGGAAAGGAACACCGAAACCTAAAGAGCCATCCTCACCACCAAAGTCGAGAAAGCTGAAAGCCGGGGCAAAAGCGATGCCAAAAAACAGAATCGTGTCAACAATCGACCCAAGCACGCTGGAGACCAGCGGTGCCTGCCACCAGGCCGATGCGCGCAATCGGTCGAACACCGACACATCCAACAATTGTGCAATCAGAAAGGCCGAACCGGAGGCGATTGCAATGCGTGGTGTTGCCAGAAAAATGCTCCATGCCACGGCAATCAGAAACCCGACTGCCACCACCATCCGCGCCTTGCCGGGACCAAACCGGCGATTTGTCAGATCGGTTATGAAGAACGCAATCGGGTAGGTAAGTGCCCCCCAGGTCAACAGATCTTTCAAAGCAACGCCACCCAGGGTCGCTTGCAGCGGATATTGCACCAGAATGTTGGAGACAACGACCACGGCGGTCATGGCGGCAATAAAGCCAGCGATGGTGCCAGAGGATGGTGCCGAGTTTTGCGCCGTATGAGGCATGGGGAGGCTCCCAGAAACGCAATCCTTACGGGGAATGCTTGTCAAAATAAAAGGGCGGTCGCTGGACCGCCCCGTAAGCCGTGAAAACTGTCAGTCGCTTTTGGTCAGGCAGCAGCGTTTTCGGCCAGCTTTTTCATCACCTGGCGACGCAGCAGAGTGGCCTTTGGCGATAGATCGCCTTCCTTGGCTTTCTGTAGGAATGCATCCAGTCCACCGCGATGTTCTACGGTGCGCAGTGCCGCTGCAGCAACGCGAAGGCGAATGCGCTGGTTCAGGGCGTCGCTCATAAGCGTGACATTGACCAGATTTGGCAAAAAACGCCGACGGGTTTTGTTGTTGGCGTGACTCACATTGTTGCCGGTCATCACAGCTTTACCGGTTAATTCGCAACGACGGGACATAGTCTCAAACCTTGAGTTTCGTGTTTATCTTCGAGGCCCGGGCCGATAGTGACAGCGTCGTTGAAACATCGGGTCTCAACATCGGTGTACCTGAGCCGAGCCGGCCCAAATGCACTTGTCTCTTACCGTTTCGGGAAAGTTGCGGTGTACTAGGTCGAAATCACCGATGCGTCAAGGGTTTGCCGCGACAATCGAGCCTGACGGGCCAACATCGTCGGGTCATTGGCCCGGCAGCACATTTTTGCCCGATTTGCCCCGCTAGAAGAAAGGGGGAATGCCGGAGTTGGCCATGGTGGCTCCTGCTTGAGGTTAAGGCGATGAAAACCAGTATTATGTTGAGTGTGGCTGCGGTAGCGAGTGCACTGGCTGTTTCTCCCGGATTTGCCGGCGACAGCGTGAAATCCAGTATTCCGATATACTTCCTGGGAGTGCATGTTGGAACGCTGACCAATGACATTCGGGTCGACAAGGACAGATATGCAATCAGGGGACGGGTGGCTGCCAATTCGGTTGTTGCTCTTGTCGCAAGGGCTGGTGCCGATTTCGAAAGCAGCGGGCGGATTGCAGGTCGACTACTGAAGCCGGAGAGCCACCGTCTCAGATATCGTCAGCGCAAGAAAAAAGGATCTGTTCAGCTTGCCTTCGCCCGTGGCGGAATATCTGACATGACTGTTTCGCCAAAAGTTCGCTATGGAAAAACCGCCGTTCCGGTCGTGGCTTCGCATTTGCGGGATGTGCTCGATCCCATCAGCTCCGTGATGCTGCCCGTGAAACCGACCGAGATCAATAACGGCTCCGCTATCTGCAACCGCACTTTGCCGGTCTTCGACGGGAAAAACCGAATGAATCTGAAGCTGCGATATAAGTCGAGCAAGCCGAGACAGGTGAAGGGTTTTTCCGGTCCGACATTTACCTGTTCAGTTCGCTATCAACCAGTCGCTGGACACAAGCCCGAACGCAAAGAGACCAAGTTCATGAAAGCCAATCGTGATATCGAGGTCACCTTTGCCCGTGTGGGCGAGAGCAACCTATATGCGCTTTTTGGCTTCCGAATAAAAACCCGGGCCGGCAGGGCAAGCGGCCAGGCTAATCAGTTTCAGTCTTTCTGATGCATTGTACAAACGCCCGCCGGACGGAGTCCGACGGGCGCTTCTGGTTCGTCCAGTGACGGGAGGAGGATGTCGCCGGACATTTTCCACAAAACTCGGGAGGAGGATGAGTTTTGCCGGAACTCTTGTCACTTTCGCCGAGCGGCTGCCTTTGCGATCTCAGAAATTTGATCACGGGCCATCCCCATGTCGTGGAGCTGGCGATCCGACTGGGCGTAAAGCTCAAAACGAATTTTCCGGGCACGGCTCCAGGTTCTTATGGGTTCAAACAGGTCCATTTTTTCGGTCCTTGCGCCGGTTGATGCCTTTATTGTTGGTACCAGCTTGCGCGGATGAGCTCTTGATGTGAAGTGCGAAGTCTGCAGAGCAGAATTGTGATTTTTGCATAACACATTGATATTAATCGAATAATTGCTTCAATTTTGGGCAAGGGGCGATAAATTGCTCAACGAATGAGCATACTCCGATCAAACCCGGATCGATTTAATTTTTGAGGGGGCAAACAGGTTTTCTCGTCGAACTGAAGATTTGCCGTGCTAAGAAAACGAAACAGGGCGCATTGTTGGCGCTTGGTGCGAGGCATGGACCTGCAATGAACCTTCACTCACATCCTGAACTTGCAAAGCGCGCGGTCAATGCCGGAACAGGACGCGGCGTAACCGCAGTGCTGGGACCGACAAATACGGGCAAGACCCACCTGGCCATTGAACGCATGTTGGCGCAGCAATCAGGCATGATCGGCCTGCCGCTGCGCTTGCTGGCACGCGAGGTTTACCAACGCGTCGTCGACCGGGTCGGAGTCGATCAGGTGGCCTTAGTAACCGGCGAAGAGAAAATTCTGCCAAAGGGCGCGCGGTTCCAAGTCTGTACTGTTGAAGCCATGCCACCGGATGTCGACTGCAATTTTGTGGCCATTGATGAAGTGCAACTGGCCGTCAATCTGGATCGAGGCCATGTTTTCACGGACCGGCTCCTCAATCTGCGGGGGCAACACGAAACCATGTTGCTTGGAGCCGAAACCCTGCGCCCGGCACTGGAGCAATTGCTGCCCGGCATCAATGTGGTTACACGCCCGCGCATGAGCCAATTGCTCTATGCCGGGCAGAAGAAGATAACCCGATTGCCACGCCGATCCGCGATCGTCGCGTTCTCATCCGATGAAGTCTATGCAATTGCCGAGCTTATCCGTCGTCAGCGTGGTGCGGCGGCGGTCGTTCTGGGATCGCTGTCGCCGCGCACCCGTAACGCACAGGTTGAACTCTATCAGTCGGGCGATGTGGACTTTCTCGTCGCAACGGACGCCATTGGCATGGGCCTCAATCTGGATGTCGATCACGTTGCATTTGCCCAGGATGAAAAATTTGATGGCCATCAGCACAGGCGGCTGAAGCCTGCTGAGTTTGCCCAGATCGCCGGACGGGCCGGGCGCCATGTGCGGGATGGTACCTTTGGTGTGACGGGTCAGGTTGACCCATTCCCGGATGAGCTTGTCGAGCGGCTTGAGTCGCATCAGTTTCCGCCCGAAAAGCTGCTGCAGTGGCGCAACCGTGACCTTTCGTTTTCATCTGTCTCCAGCCTTGTTGAAAGCCTGGAGCAGCCGCCGGAAAAACAAGGCCTGGTTAAAGCACCGATAGCGACAGACCAGCGCGCACTTGCTGCCATGGCCGGCCAGCCAGATATTCGCGACAGCCTTGCTAGTGAAGCCGATGTCCAGTTGCTCTGGCAGATTGCCCAGGTCCCCGACTATCGCAAGATCGCCCCTGCCAATCATTCGGATTTGTTGTCAACTTTGTACCGTGACATTGCGGAACAGGGCAGCATTGATGAAGACTGGTTTGCTGCGCAGGTGAAGCAGACGGACAACACTGAAGGCGACATCGATGCCCTGTCCAATCGTATCGCCCACACCCGTACCTGGACCTTCATTTCTCATCGGGATGGCTGGTTGAAAGACAATGTACACTGGCAGGAGGAGACCCGGGCAATCGAAGACCGTCTGTCGGATGCGTTGCACGAACGCTTGACGAAACGCTTTGTTGATCGCAGGACATCCGTACTGATGAAGCGCCTGCGGGAAAACACCATGCTTGAGGCTGAAATTGCACCGTCTGGTGCAGTCACAGTAGAAGGCCACCATGTCGGAGAACTGACCGGGTTTCGGTTTACACCGGATGCCGCGGCGGATGGCCCGGATGCGAAAGCAGCGACTGCAGCAGCGCAAAAGGCTCTCGCCAGCGAGATTGAGTCGCGTTCGGAGCGGCTCGCAGCAGCCCCGAATTCCGATGTCGCTCTCGACAGCGACGGGACGCTGCGCTGGATTGGTGCGCCGGTCGGCCGCCTGGTCTCCGGGGATGAGGTTCTCAAGCCGCGGGTGTTGCTGCTTGCCGATGAGCAATTGACAGGCCCCGCAAGAGACAAGGTTTCTAGCCGGCTGGAGCGCTGGCTCGGATTCACCATCGACAATCTGCTGAAGCCGCTCAATGACCTCTCCGATACCGAAGGTTTGGAGGGAGTTGCCCGTGGCGTTGCATTCCGCGTTGTAGAAAATCTTGGCGTCGTTGATCGCCGTGATATTGCTGATGATTTGCGTTCACTCGACCAGGACCAGCGCGGCCACCTTCGACGCAAGGGTTTACGCTTTGGAGCATACCACGTTTTTGCACCGCTTCTGTTAAAGCCCGCCCCAGCCGACCTCGTATCTGTGCTTTGGGCGCTTAAAAACGACAAAATGGAGGCGGACGGGCGCGGCGAGATTGTTGCTGGGTTGGCAGCAGGCAGGACCTCCCTGGCGGTGGAAAGTGGTTATGAGGAAGCGTTCTACCGGCTGGCCGGGTTCCGTGTGCTTGGCAAGAAGGCTGTTCGTGTAGACATTCTTGAGCGCCTGGCTGACTTCATCAGGCCGGCGATTGGATGGCGCTTCAATGAAGCAGCTCCCAAATCGCGTCCGGAAGGAGCATGGGATGGCAATGGTTTCGTTGTGACCCCGTCTATGCTCTCCATTCTGGGTGCGACACATGACGATATGGCCGATGTGCTTCGAGGACTTGGCTATCGAAGCGAAAACATGCTGCAGGATGACGCCAACGCGAAGATGGCGGCATGGGACGTTCCGGCGAGTCCTGAAGGCGAGGCTCTTGAAAAGCCGGGCGAAAGTGCCGCGCCGAAGGCTGTAGAGCCCGAAGCACCAGCAGTTGATGCAGCACCAGTTGCTGAAAAGGAGGTTTCGCCAGCAAGCCCCGCCGACGCGAGCGAAGTTAAGGCTGAACCGTCTGAACCGGCCGAACCGGCTGAGCCGGAAGAGCCGAAACGTCTCGATGTATGGCGTCCTGGACGTACAGGTGGCGAGCGATCTGGCAAAACACGCCGGCCTGGAGGCTCAAAGCCCGCGGACAAGTCTGCAAAACACGGTCAAAGAGCCAAGGGTCGCGGTAAGCCCGGTGGAAAATTCGACCGCAAGGAACAGGGTGACAAACGTCCTCCTGCGCGACAAAAACCCAAGCAGGCCGACCCTGATTCACCCTTCGCGAAGCTGGCCGCTTTAAAAGCCAGTCTTGAAGGCAAGGATGGCTGACAACGCGCGTCAAAAGGATGCCGGCCCAGCAGGCAAGCTCCGCGTGGACAAATGGCTGTGGTACGCTCGTGTCGTCAAATCACGCTCCCTTGCTCAACAATTGGTGAAAACCGGGAAGGTGCGGATAAACGCGACGAAAATTTCTTCTCCCAGCACCGCAGTGGGGCCTGATGACGTCCTAACGGTTACGTTGACACGGCAGGTGAAGATTCTGAAGGTGGTTGCCTGCGGCACCCGTCGTGGACCGGCGCCGGAAGCGCAACAATTATATGATGACCTTTCGCCGCCGCCCGAAAAAAAGCCTTCCCTGGTCAGGCCGGCAAAACAGGCTGTTCGTGAAGAAGGGGCTGGCAGGCCAACAAAAAAAGAGCGTCGCGAACTCAGTCGTTTCCGGTCTGGGGCCGGCGAAGAATTCTAGTTCTTTCCGGGGTCGAATCGCGACAATGCTTTCTCTTGTTTTCGCACCGTCGTTTCGGTATCAGAATTTCCAAATGCCGGCCAAGTTGCGGCAAACAAAGGCTCGGGAGCCGAAAATCAAATGACATACCTGGTCACGGACAATTGCATCAAATGCAAGTACATGGACTGTGTGGAAGTCTGTCCAGTTGACTGCTTTTACGAAGGCGAGAACATGCTGGTGATTCACCCCGACGAGTGCATAGATTGCGGGGTTTGTGAACCCGAATGCCCGGCGGAGGCGATCAAGCCTGACACAGAGCCAGACCTCGACAAGTGGCTGAAGGTCAATACTGAGTATGCCGAGAAATGGCCTAATATTATCGCCAAGGGTGAACATCCGGATGACGCCGAAAAGTTCGATGGCGAGAAGGGCAAATTTGAAAAATATTTCTCGGCTGAACCAGGAGAGGGCAACTAAGGCGGTCGTTTTCAGCTGTCGGAATGAGCCACTTTTCCAAGAATTTCAGTGCGTTACGAGGTCGAAAGCTCTTCGACGTTGAAATTTGCTGATTTTTGGTGTATGATCTTACCAGTCGTCAAGTTTTGATCTGCCCGAGGCCAGAATAAAGGTTCAACCGTTCATTAGCCTCACCTTCCGAATCTTCCGTTACCGTATCGTGCGCCCGCGGGCAGCAGCTACGAAGTTGGGTTCGGGTGTGCCACTTTGAAAAGTGGCAGTTTGAAAACGAGATGGTCGCCTGGGGCAACAGCTAAGGCAAACAAACACTCAATCTCGGAGGCTTGCGGGCCTCCGGACAAAGCAGCGCGCATCCAAGCGGGCGATTAGGAGCAACCAGACTATGGCAGCCAAAAAAACGGTTCAAAGACAGGGTTTTAAAACCAACGAGTTCGTCGTCTACCCCTCGCATGGCGTCGGCCAGATTGTCGATATTGAAGAGCAGGAAGTTGCCGGCTTCTCTCTGGAGCTTTTTGTCATCGACTTTGCCAAGGATAAGATGAAGCTGCGGGTTCCGATATCCAAAATTGAATCGGTCGGCATGCGCAAATTGTCGGATGAGGCGTTGGTCAAGAAGTCGCTTAAGACTGTTCAGGGTCGCGCCCGCATCAAGCGTACGATGTGGAGCCGTCGCGCCCAGGAATATGATGCGAAAATCAATTCCGGTGATCTTATTCAGATTGCTGAAGTCGTGCGAGATCTGTTCCGTTCAGAAAATCAGCCCGAACAGTCCTATTCAGAACGCCAGCTCTATGAAGCTGCCCTTGAGCGCATGGCCCGTGAAATCTCGGTCGTAAACAAGATCTCGGAAACCGAAGCGGTCAACGAGATTGAGGCTAACCTCGCTCTGGGACCGCGCCGTGGGCCCAAGGAAGAGGAAGAAGAGGTTGCCGATAATGCGACCGAGGAACCAGCTGCAGAAGCCGCAGCCTGATCTTTCAAAATCAGCGTTCGAAAACGGCCCGGTTGGCAATCCGCCGACCGGGCTTTTTGCTTATCTGCCGCTTTTTGTTGGCAACGGCCACCGGCGGGTGCATTTTCTGGCGATTGTGCCTATATCGGGTGACCGTGTGAGGGCAAATACCTGCCCGTTTTGAGTGAATCTTTAGATGCAAGCTTATCTCGAATTTGAAAAACCTGTTGCCGATCTGGAAGGCAAGGCTCGCGAATTGCGTGTCATGAACGATGCTGATTCTTCGGTAAATCTGGAAGACGAGATCAACAGGCTGGAAACAAAGGCCAGCCAATCGCTCACTGATCTCTACAAAAAGCTTGAGCCGTGGCAAAAGACCCAGGTGGCACGCCACCCGGACCGGCCTCACTTCAAGGATTATCTGTCTGCACTGATTGAAGATTATCAACCACTCGCCGGCGACCGGGGATTTGCCGATGATCACGCCATCCAGACCGGACTGGGGAGGTTCAACGGCACCGCGGTGGCGGTTGTTGGGCACGAAAAGGGGAGTGACACCGAATCGCGGCTGCACCACAATTTCGGCATGGCGCGACCGGAAGGTTACCGCAAGGCTGTTCGAGTGATGGAATTGGCGGAACGTTTTGGACTGCCGGTCATCACGCTGGTTGATACTGCAGGCGCCTATCCAGGAATAGGAGCTGAGGAAAGGGGACAGGCGGAAGCCATCGCACGTTCGACAGAAGCCTGTCTCGGCCTGACGGTGCCGCTGATCTCCGTGATCATCGGGGAAGGCGGATCCGGTGGCGCAATCGCGATAGCATCAGCCAATCGCGTCTACATGCTTGAGCATTCCATCTATTCCGTGATTTCACCGGAAGGTGCCGCATCAATTCTGTGGCGTGATGCAACCCGTGCCCGTGAAGCCGCAACCAGCATGAAAATCACAGCGCAGGATCTGACCGAACTGGGAATCATTGACGGCATCATTCCCGAGCCGGTTGGTGGTGCCCACCGCAACGCAGAGGCGGTATTCGAAGCAACGCGGGAACGCATTGCGGCCGCACTGGCCGAACTTACTCCAAAGCCGGGTGATGAACTGCGCCAGATGCGGCGCGAGAAATTCCTGGCAATTGGTCGAGACCTCTAAATTGTGCCGCTGTTTCAGACTTGAAACAATTCTAACAATACCGTGAGCGGGCCGCTTGCCGCGTTGCGTCAAGCAAACGTCAACTTTAACAGGTTATGAACACCATACGTTAACGTATGTATTGAGTTCGGGAGCAGCGCGTGACTGTGTCAAACACATCGGCCAAGACTTCAAAAACCACAAGGTTGTCGGCATCAAGAATGGCCTTTTTGGCTGCGGGTCTGCTGGCGCTATCGTCTTGCAAGGGCGCGCTGGAAGGCATCGATGCCAAGGCCAATGTGCCGGTTCCTGACAAGCTGGTCAACAAAATGAAGGCCTATGGCATGACGACGTCGTCGCCGATCATGCTCCGCATTTTTAAGCAGGAGAATGTGCTCGAGGTCTGGAAAAGAAAAGACACAGGCCGCTACGCTAAACTGACTGAATATGAAATCTGCAAGTGGTCAGGCAAGCTTGGGCCGAAGCACAAGGAAGGCGACCGTCAGGCACCGGAAGGGTTTTATTTCGTCAACAAGGGGCTGATGAATCCGAAATCCCAATACCACCTGGCTTTCAATATGGGCTTTCCGAACGCCTTTGACCGGGCGCATGGTCGTACCGGTTCCCACCTCATGGTGCATGGCGCCTGCTCGTCCGCCGGATGCTATTCAATGACAGACGAGTATGTGGAGGAGATTTACGCTCTGGCCCGTGAATCCTTTGCCGGCGGGCAAAAAGCCTTTCAGATACAAGCGTTTCCATTCCGTATGACTGCCGAGAACATGTTCAAGAATCGGGATCACAAAGAGTACGCGTATTGGAAAATGCTCAAGCGTGGATATGATCATTTCGAGATAACGGCTGTTCCACCAAAGGTAGATGTGTGCGAAAAGCGCTATGTTTTCAACACACAATCCGATGATCCCTATGCGGCAAGTGCGGCCTGCCCGAAGCTGGAAATGCCAAAATCACTGGCGCTGGCCTATGCCAAAACGCAATCCAACTACGCGAACAGGTTTGAAGAACTTCTCGCCAAATCAGAAAGTCGTGACGTGACACCCCTGGCGCCGTTGACTGTCGACATGGCATTGCCCGGAATCGCAGTCATCGAACCTCAGCCCGTTATCCCGGTGGCGCCTGCTGAAGCACCGGATGCTGCCGCAATTGCCGATGCGGAAACGAGTGACGCGGATGCAACCGTCACTGGTGGTGTTACCACGAAGCCCGAAAGCTAGAGTGGATCGCGGCTAAGCCGTTTCTGCACAATTACGCCTTCTTCCCGGCGGAAACCCGATGTTGCATCGCTTCGGGTGCATTTTGAAACTCGGGAAGAGGCATGCGCAGAAAATTCAAGATTCCACTCATTATGTTGGGTATCTGGTTGTTGATTGTGCTCGCCGTGCAAGTCGGGACCGGGATACCGGTGTTCAAGGAACTTCGCGAACGGACCGAACGCATTGCAGAGCGGTTGCTGCCTGTGAAAACCGTAGATGAAAGGGCCTCGGAGGCTCTTAGTGCGCGCCTTGCCAGTGCCGGTCTTAAGCTTGGTTCCGACGTTTTCGTGCGGATCTTCAAGGAAGAGGCGGAGCTTGAAATCTGGATGCGGGATGGTGATCGCTTCAGACTCCTTTACACATATCCCATCTGCAAATTCTCCGGCTTTTTGGGCCCAAAGCTAAAGGAGGGCGACCGCCAATCGCCGGAGGGCTTTTACGCTGTCACCACAAAACAATTGAATCCCGGATCGCGGCACTACCGAGCCTTTAATATCGGGTTTCCCAACGCCTATGACCGTGCTCACGGCCGCACCGGATCAGCTCTCATGGTGCATGGTGGCTGCTCTTCTATCGGTTGCTATGCCATGACTGATATTGGTGTTGCGGAGATTTATGCGTTGGTGGAAACCGCTCTGCAAATGGGACAGCAGCGTGTTCCAGTTCACATATTTCCGTTCCGGATGACCGAGGAGCGCGTGTCTCAGCAGCCACTGGGTCCATGGAGCGGGTTTTGGGATAACATCAAACATGGCCACGATCTGTTTGAGAAAACCGGAATCCCGCCCAGGGCCGGGGTATGCGGCAAGCGATATGTCTTCGGAAAAGATGCAGGCAATTGCCAACTCATAGCCGGATGGTGAGTCGCAGGCTCCTGCTCTAGTTGCCGATCTTGCCGTGGCAATGCTTGTACTTGCTGCCTGAGCCACATGGGCATGGCTCATTGCGACCAACGCGCCCCCAGGTGGTCTCGTCGTCAGGGTCACGCCCTTCGGCTGCAGCTGCCCGGCTGGGCGTTACGATGGCCTTTCCGTAATTGTCCGGATGGTCTTGATATTCGTCATCGCCCGTCTGCGGATCGAAGTGATGGGCCTCCATTTCGGGCAGACCAAAATCGTCGTCCTCTGCGGCCTGTTGAACCACCTCCACCCGCATCATCTGGGCAGTCACAGCCTGACGCAGATTGCCCAGCAGTGAATCGAACATGCCAAAGGCTTCCGATTTGTATTCCTGAAGCGGATCTCGCTGACCGTAGCCTCTGAACTGGATCACGGAACGCAAGTGGTCCAGGTTGACCAGGTGTTCGCGCCACAGGTGATCCAGCGTCTGCAGCAGAATTGACTTCTCTACATAGTCTGTGATTTCAGGACCAAAGCGCTCGCGGCGCTCGTCCGCTGCCTTGTTGGCAGCCACCTTTATGCGCTCGGTGACGCCTTCGTTTTCGATGCCCTCTTCGGCAGCCCATTCGTGCACCGGAAGATCGAGATTCAGGTATGAATCGATACCTTCCTTGAGTTCGTCCAGCTTCCACTGATCGGGATAGGCCTTTTCTGGCATTGTCGTCGCGACCAGATCATCCACCACGTCTTCACGCATATTAGCGATGTAATCGGAGACATCTTCGGCCTCCATCATTTCGATGCGTTGCTCGAAGATCACCTTGCGCTGATCGTTCATGACGTCGTCGAATTTCAACAGGTTTTTGCGGATATCAAAATTGCGCGCTTCAACTTTTTGTTGCGCTTTTTCCAGCGCTTTGTTGATCCAGGGGTGAACAATGGCTTCGCCCTCTTGAAGACCAAGCTTCGTCAGCATGCCCTCCATGCGCTCCGACCCGAAGATGCGCATCAGGTCATCTTTCAGGGAGAGGAAGAACTTTGAGCGGCCCGGATCGCCCTGGCGGCCGGAGCGGCCGCGGAGCTGGTTATCGATGCGGCGGCTTTCGTGGCGCTCGGTCGCGAGGACGTAAAGTCCGCCGGCCGCCAATGCCTGTTCCTTCAGTTTAGCCACTTCTGCGGTGACGGCCGCAGTGATTTTTTCGGCTTCGGCGCCTTCTTTGCCCTGCAATTCCTGGTCGAGTCGCATTTCCAGATTACCGCCGAGCTGGATGTCGGTCCCGCGACCCGCCATGTTGGTGGCAATCGTAACCGCACCAGGAACGCCGGCCTGAGAAACGATATAGGCTTCGCGCTCATGCTGGCGGGCGTTCAACACTTCGTGGGTGACGCCACCCGCCTTGGCTGCTTCTTCAAGGCCGGCAATGACTTCGGTGTAATATTCCCGCAATTTGGGCTCTTTGCCCTCTTTGATGGCTGCAAGACGACCCCGGATGGTCTCCAGGGCAGACTGAATTTGTCCTTTGTCGGATAGCAGAGCGGAAAGATACTCAGATTTTTCGATCGACGTCGTGCCGACGAGAACGGGCTGTCCGGTGCGCTGAGCGGCGATGATATCCAGCATGACGGCAACGTACTTTTCTTCAACCGTACGATATACTTCATCGTCCTCGTCCAGACGCAGAACCGGTGCATTGGTTGGTACTTCCACGACATCCAGCTTGTAGATGTCGCCAAATTCCGCCGCTTCAGTCAAAGCGGTACCGGTCATGCCTGACAATTTGTCGTACATGCGGAAATAGTTCTGGAAAGTGATTGAAGCGAGCGTCTGGTTTTCGGGCTGGATCTGCACGCCTTCCTTGGCTTCCAGCGCCTGGTGCTGACCGTCAGAGAATCTGCGGCCCGGCATGGCGCGGCCAGTGAACTCATCAATGATCAGGATTTCCTGCCCCTTGACCATGTAGTCCTTGTCGCGGGAGAAAAGCTTGTGGGCCTTCAAAGCGTTGTTGATGTGGTGCACGACCGCAACGTTCTCAACGTCGTAAAGCGATTCTCCCTTCAGCAGACCCGCTTCCTGCAGTTTCGCTTCAAGTTTTTCTGTACCTTCTTCCGTGAACGTTACCGTCCTCTGCTTTTCGTCGAGTTCGTAGTCGCCGTCGTCAATTTGCGGGATGAAGCCGTCAACTGCGGTGTAAAGGTCGGACTTGTCATCAACCGGGCCGGAAATGATCAACGGCGTGCGAGCTTCATCAATGAGGATTGAGTCAACCTCGTCCACGATCGCGTAGATGTGATCGCGCTGGACCATTTCTTCCATTTCCATCTTCATGTTGTCACGAAGATAGTCGAACCCAAACTCGTTGTTGGTTCCGTATGTTATGTCACAATTATAGGCCTCTTTGCGTTCCGCATCGTCCAGCTCATTAACGATGACACCTGTCGTCATGCCGAGAAATGCGTATACCCGCCCCATCCATTCAGCGTCGCGCTTTGCCAGATAGTCATTGACCGTAACCTGGTGAACACCGTTTCCCGGAAGAGCGTTGAGATAAGCGGGAAGGGTAGCCACCAGCGTTTTGCCTTCGCCTGTGCGCATCTCCGCAATGTTGCCGTTGTGCAGGATCATTCCACCGATCAACTGTACGTCAAACGGACGCAGACCGATCGCCCGCTTTGCCGCTTCGCGCACGACCGCAAATGCCGGGACAAGAAGGTCGTCCAGCGACTTTCCATTTTCAAGTTCGGCCCGAAACTCGACGGTTTTGGCTGCCAGCTGTTCGTCCGACAGCGCCGCCATATCGTCTTCCAGGGCATTGATCGCAGCGACTTGAGGTTGGTACTTCCTGACTTGCCGCTCGTTATCGGACCCAAATATTTTCTTCGCGAGACCGCCAAAGCTGACCATGAAAACTTTCCTTCGTCGACGCCTTTGCCGGATTTCCCTTCCGACGCGTCGGGCAAAAAATTGTGAGGAATGGTGACCGCAAAAAGGCCGAATTCCGGGCATCCTAAGTGGACGCTGACGCTTGGGACAGATAAGAGGGGGTGTCGGGCTTGTCAACGGACGCCATGGGGCAAAGATTTGTCAACAAATCAACCCAGCTATTGCTGCTGCAAAAGCAATCAAGGGCATCTGACAGGCCGTACCGAATTTCACAGCGCTTCTGTGCGCTTTTAGATCAGGAATGCAGACATGACTTCTCACCCATCCATTCGTTCTTTTGGCATGCACCTGTTTGCGGCCACGGCCATAGTCACGGGAGCGGTGTTTGCTGCTCCAGCTATGGCACAAGAGGCCAAGCCGGTCGCCAAGGTTGGAGAAGTGACCATAACGGAAGCCGACCTCGATCAGGCGATGATAGATATGGCGCAGCAGTTTGCACAGGTTCCAGAAGCCGAACGCAAGGCCCGGGCGCTCGACTCGTTGCTTGATTTTCACGTTCTCGCCGCAGCTGCCCAAAATGCCGGAATCGACCAGGATCCTGAAGTCAAGCGCCGCGTTGAGTTGTTGCGCGTCCGGGCGCTGCACAATGGTTACTTCGAAAAGAAAGTGCAGGGCACAGTAACCGAAGCTGGAATAAAGGCGCGGTTCGATAAAGAAATGGCTTCTGTAACCCCGGAAAAAGAGGTCAAGGCGCGTCACATCCTGGTGAAGACGGAAGACGAGGCCAAGGCAATCATCAAGGAACTTGAAGGCGGTGCTGACTTTGTCGAGCTCGCGAAGAAGAAATCAACTGGCCCCAGTGGACCTAATGGCGGTGATCTTGGCTTCTTTGGTGCCGGCCGCATGGTCCCGGCCTTTGAGGAGGCTGCATTCAAGCTTGAAAAAGGCGGATACACCAAAGAGCCTGTTCGCACACAGTTCGGCTTTCACGTTATCAAGGTTGACGATAGCCGCGACAAACCACTCCCCACATACGAGGCTACAAAACAGCAGTTGCGCCAGGTCATGTTAACCGAGGCCTACACCAAGGCCATCAAGGAACAGCGCGAAAAGGTCGGAACCGAAATTCTTGACGAATCTCTGAAGCTGAAAAAAGAAAAATAGACACAATCACCGGGAAGTCGCTGTTGTGAAAGTTTCTCCTCTCGCTCCGGAAAACCCGCCAAGGCTCCCCCCAATTGCCGGTTTGCGCCTTGCGACAATGGCAGCCGGCATAAAATATGCCGGCCGCACCGATTTGTTGATGATGATGTTTGACAATCCAGCCGTTGTCGCCGGTGTCTTCACCCAGTCACGCTGCCCGTCGGCGCCTGTGGATTGGTGCCGCCGTCTGCTGCATGCAGGAGAGGCAAGTGCGCGGGCGGTTGTGGTCAATGCCGGCAATGCCAATGCTTTTACCGGGCGTCGGGGGGCGGAGGCGACCCTGATGACAGCAAATGCGGCTTCCGCCGCCCTGGGATGCGCCAACAACGAAGTGTTTCTGGCGTCTACCGGCGTGATCGGAGAACCCCTTGATGCGAGCGTTTTTGGCGGTGCTCTGCAGCAACTTGCCGGCCGGGGCGACGAGAATGGTTGGTCCGACGCTGCCGAGGCCATCATGACGACTGACACTTACCCCAAAGTTTCGACCGCTACTGCAGATGTGGACGGGGAAACAATCACCGTAAACGGCATTGCCAAGGGCTCGGGCATGATCGCACCGGACATGGCAACCATGCTGGCCTTCCTGGCGACCGACATGCCGGTTTCGCGACAACTTCTCCAGGACTTGCTGGGGGAACTTGTAGGCGGTTCTTTCAATGCGATCACCGTCGACAGCGATACTTCCACCAGTGACACGGTCCTGCTGTTTTCCACCGCTTCGGGCAACATTCCAGTCCTTGCCGATAAGAGTGACCAAAGATTTGATGCGTTTAAGACGGCGCTTGGTGCCGTTCTGCACGATCTTGCGATGCAGATTGTCCGTGATGGTGAAGGCGCAACCAAACACATCGAGATTGCCGTGTCCGGTGCAGAAAGTGACGAATCCGCGCGCAAGATTGCCTTGTCGATTGCCAATTCACCTCTGGTGAAGACGGCTGTTGCCGGCGAAGACGCCAATTGGGGACGCGTGGTGATGGCTGTTGGCAAAGCCGGCGAGCCCGCCGATAGGGATAAATTGTCGATTACGTTTGGTGACGTCCGGGTGGCTGTCCATGGTGAACGTGATCCTGATTATGTGGAAGAGACCGCAAGCGAGGTCATGCGAAAGCAGGACATCCGCATCGGAGTTGATGTTGGCGTTGGAATCGGAGAGTCACGGGTCTGGAGCTGCGATCTCACGAAAGAATATGTGGCGATCAACGGTGACTACCGCAGCTAGTTGGCTGTGTTTACAGCAGTCTTTCAACAGGGCTTTTCGAGGGGAATGAATTACATGTCGCCCGTACCAAACGGATCCAGATTGCCAAATGTGCGGAGGCTTGAAGCGGTCAGCTTTCGTTCCTGGCCCGCTGCAAACACGAGCTACGATGGCACCTGGGCGATAAGGCTGACGGCGGGACACCCTTCCAAACGGCTGAATTCGGTCAACCCGCTGGATCCGGCCGATCACTCTGATCTGGAGAACCGGATTGCCCGCGCAGCACGCCGTTTTCAGGGCTTCGGTCGTCCCCTGGTGTTCCGCCAGTCGCCGCTGGCGCCACCGGAACTGGACAACATTCTCGACGCGCGGGGCTGGCGACGATTCGACGAAACACAGGTTATGACGCTGGATCTTGCCGAACTCGATCTTGACGATGTCGTGAGTCAGCTCCCGCTCAAAGATGCCGGCCGTTGGATTGACCAGTGTGTGGTCATGAAGAGTTTCGACGCGGCCGTGAAACCGGGGCTCTCTGAGCTTATCGGTTCGGTTCAGGGCGATGTTGGCCTGTTTCTGTCTGAAGACAGCGATGGTGTTCCCCTGGCGGCGGCTATGGCGGTCAGGTTCGGCGATCTCGTCGGTCTCTTTGAGGTCGTATCCAATCCTGCAATGAGGCGACAGGGGCTCGGCCGCCGTGTGGTGCGTAACGCCCTTCTCTGGGGGCGGGAGCAAGGCGCTAACCGATCCTGGTTGCAGGTTGTGGCCGACAACAGCCCGGCCATTGCACTGTATGAAGACCTCGGGTTTGAGGAAGTTTACCGTTATGCTTATCGGCAGGCGCCTGACGGTTATCAGGGCTAGACGGGTGGCAGACAAGAAAATCGTGTTTGTAGTTGCCTGCGCACTGGTGGATCCGGATGACCGCATTCTCCTCGCGCAGCGGCCTGCAGGTAAATCCATGTCCGGCCTCTGGGAGTTTCCGGGCGGCAAGGTCGAGCCGGGCGAAACGCCGGAAGACGCGTTGATCCGGGAGCTCAAAGAAGAGCTCGGAGTTGAAACCCGGGAGGCCTGCCTGGCCCCTCTCACCTTTGCCAGCCATGCCTACGACGACTTCCATCTGCTCATGCCTCTGTACATCTGCCGGCGCTGGTGGGGCATCGCACAATCGCAAGAAGGACAAGCCCTGAAATGGGTTCGGGCGGAAAATCTGCGCGACTATCCCATGCCCGAAGCTGATTTACCGCTGATCCCGGCGTTAAGGGAACTTTTATAGATTTCCGCAATGATCTCTTAACCATGATTGCCTTGCCGCAATCAGTGTCGGCAAGGGGCAAATCATGACCGCGAAACGCTTTTTAAGATCGTCAGAAGGGTTCACCTCCATTCAGGCGGCTGCGACATTTGGGGTCTTGGGGCTTCTGGCCTCTGTAACGGTGGCTCCGTACCTGCAGGATCCCGAGGTGTCGACCGAGACGCTCTATCAGTTTTCCCTGGAAAATGACGTTTTTGACCCGGGTATCGATCAGACCGTAACGGGTTCGGTCGATGCGCCGGCAGCAAGCGTGGCAACGCGTCGCTACATCCTGACGCAAAGCGTGCTGCAGAAAGACCCAAAGGCCGTGTGTATTACGTTTGAGGACGGCCATCAGGAAGGCAGTTGCTGATCCGCCGAACGACGACAGCCGCTACAGCTTGATCTCCTCAGTTTTGAGCGCATCTGCCAGGCTGGTTTTTGCACTTCCGCGTTTCAGCGGCTTTTGCTGGCTGTCATGTGGTACCCAGCCGGACAGCGAGATAAAGCTGAACGTAGCCCGAATCCGGCCGTCGGGATCTGAAAACCGGGCGGCGTAAACTTCCACCATTCGGGCAAAAATATTGCGGCTGAGGATCGGTCGGGCCGTGTCTGAGAGCTGCAACGTGGCGCCGAAAGCGCGCAAGTCACGGACCAGGTCAAGTGCCGTATTGTAGCGGATGGTGACCTTGTCGCGGTCGGCGACCGGCAGAGCGTATCCTGCCCGTTGCAGCAATGCGCCTGCATCCTGCAAGTCGGTGAACGGATCAACACGCATGGCGGCTCCTGCGTTAAACTCACTCTCTGCGACGAGGAGGCTTTCCCGCAGTTCCTGAAGGGTGTCGGGGCCGGGCAATACCGCCATCAGCAGTCCGTCCGGCCGCAAAGCGCGGTGCAACTGTATGAGGCTTCCCGGCAGATCGCTTGCCCAATGCAGTGCCAAAGGAGCCATTATGAGGTCAGTACTGTTATCGGTCAGACTGAGTTTGTCCGCTGTGGCCAGAGCGTCGGGCGGCGATTCACTGCCGAGCCAGCTCGCCTCTTCAACCCGGCTTACGTTGTCGACCTGGCCGGAATCCCGCATCCCGTTGAGCAGACAGGGGGTCCGGCCAAAAAGTGCCACACCGTGCTCAAAGCGCCGCTGAACGGCTCCGAGCCGCTCAATCATGTCGTCAACGACATGGCGCAGGAGAAAATCTGCATCATTGGCAAACGTTTGGCGCGCCCGTGCGAGGCGCAACTGGTGCTGGTCTGGGCTGAACATCGCCTGGCTTTTCGCATTTGTGGTTGCTGCGTCTGCACTTCTACACCATGCGTAGGATCGATCCACTCTCAAGGCCCCATGCCGACCTAAATCTGGTCAAGTCAGGAGAAATGCGGCATGCTGGACGGATGAATTCCAGCCCGCTCTTCAAGACCCGGATTCTCCCTAATGCGCTGAAAGTGTTAGGCGAATTCGTTTTGCCAGCCAGTTGCCTTGCCTGCCCCTCCGGTGTCAGTCGACAGGGCGTGGTCTGTCCCTCTTGCTGGTCACAACTGCGCTTTATCGAGCGTCCCTTTTGCGAGATACTTGGCACACCTTTTTCGTATGATCTTGGCGCCGGAGCGCTGAGCGCACAGGCCATAGCCAGCCCTCCAGCTTTCGATCGGGCCCGTGCAGTCGTCTTGTACGATCCGCCAGCGCAGCGGCTGGTGCAGGGACTGAAGTTTTCCGACCGGACCGATCTTGCACCATGGCTGGCGCAGTGGATGGTAAGAGCGTCCGATGGACTGCTCGACGATCAACCGGTTATCGTACCTGTTCCATTGCATCGCCGGCGGCTTTTGGCGCGGCGCTTTAACCAGTCTGCCGAACTTGGCCGGCATGTTGCGAGGTTGTCTGGCGGACGCTATTTTCCGCTGAGCCTGGTTCGGATAAGGTTTACAAAACAACAGGTTGGGCTTGGCGCCAAAGAACGTGCGCGCAACGTTCGTGGGGCATTTCGTGTGCCATCACACCGCAAAATTGATGTTCAAGGCCGTAGGGTTGTTCTTGTTGACGATGTGTTCACGACCGGCGCAACTGTTGACGCGTGTACCCGTGCCTTACTGCGGGCTGGTGCTTTGCGCGTTGATTGTCTGACTTTAGCCAGGGTTGCGTCGGGTGATACTTGACTCCTATATCAGTGCAACACGTTCAATCGGGGCAGTGAAACAAAGTCATGGCGGACATAACACTCTATACAAGACAGCTTTGCGGGTATTGCACTGCAGCACGCAATCTCCTTAAGCAGAAGGGAGTCGAGTTCAAGGAACACGACGCCACTTATGATCCCGTTTTGCGCAAGCAGATGGTCGAACGTACTGGCGGGCATTCCACATTCCCGCAGATATTTGTCGGCGAAATCCATGTCGGTGGATGCGACGACCTGATGGCAATGGACCGCGCGGGCAATCTGGATGCCTTAATTGGGTCCTGAACACGATGGCTAAGCTTAAGGCAGCAGTGGTTCAACTGCGTTCCGGCATTAACATGGAGGCCAATATAGCCGCCATGGAGGAGCTTGTCCGCGCAGCGGCGGCCGATGGTGCGGATTATGTCCAGACCCCCGAAATGACCGGCCTTGTTCAGCAGTCACGCACAGACTTCTTCAAATCCGTTGTTGCGCCTGAGGTTGATCCGGTCACAAAGGCGGCCGGCAAGCTGGCATTAGAGCTTTCAATTCATCTGCATATTGGTTCAACGCCGGTGAGACTTGGCGACGAAACGGCTGCCAACCGGGCCTATCTGTTTGACCCGGATGGTCTGTTGGTGGCGTCTTACGACAAAATTCACATGTTCGATGTTGATCTCGACAATGGAGAAAGCTGGCGGGAATCGGCTGTCTATGAGCCCGGAAACCGGGGTGTGATTGCCGATGTCCTGGGCGTCTCCATGGGTCTGTCGATCTGCTACGATTGCCGCTTTCCGGAATTGTACACGCAATATGCCCGCGCCGGTGTGGAAATTCTGACAGGGCCGTCCTGCTTTACGCGCCAGACGGGCCAGGCTCACTGGCATGTGCTGTTGCGCTCCCGTGCCATCGAAAATGGTGCCTATATGATTGCGGCTGCGCAGGGTGGAGACCATGAGGATGGCCGCGAAACCTTTGGTCATTCACTGATTATTGACCCATGGGGGAAAGTTATAGCCGAGGTTGCCGGAGAAGAGCCGGGCTATGCGATTGCCGAAATTGACACAGCCGCTGTTGCGTCCGCCCGGGGCAAAATACCCAACCTGGTGAACAATCGCTCATTTTCGATCAGCCATGCCGGTCGCGACGAAGAAAGCGCAGCATGATCCGCTTCAGCCTTTCCTGCGAAAACGACCACGACTTTGATGGCTGGTTTTCCAACTCGGAAGATTTCGACAAGCAGACCAAGAGAGGGCTTGTGACCTGTCCGGCCTGCAATTCGCCAAAGATTTCGAAGTCGCTCATGGCTCCCACGGTATCAACCTCGCGCCGACGTGAGAACATTGCCGTTACCAAGTCTGACGCTCATCGCCGCGAGCTGATTGTCGAAATGAAGAAACTGCGCGAAAAGATCACCGAAAATGCTGAGGATGTCGGCGCCCGCTTTCCCGAGGAAGCGCGCAAGATCCACTATGGAGAAGCCGAGGAACGGGGCATTTACGGCGAGGCTGATCGCGACGATGTCGAAGAATTGCTGGACGAAGGAATTGAGATATTGCCGCTGCCGCAGGTTCCGGATGACGCGAACTAGAGTACTGCCTGTGGTTTGAGCGACCCGGAGCTTCTGCCGATCGATACCGATGACAAATGCTTTCTCGCCCTAGGATTGGGCCTTGGCCCTCTCCGCCAGAACCATATAGTTCACGTCCAGATCCCGGCTTCTGTTCCAGCTGTCCGTAAAGACGTTGTAGAATACGCCAGTGCGATCAATTATGGTCATGCCTGACCGTTCAATCGGCGTTTCCAGCTCCTCAGGGCGGACCAGTTTGTCATAGTCGTGGGTTCCCTTTGGCAACCAGCGTAGGACCTGCTCGGCCATGAAGATGGCCAGCCCCCGGGCCTTGAGGGTGCGGTTGATGGTGGCCACAAACATCAGGCCACCTGGCTTTACCATTTGGCAGCAGGCTTCCATGAACAAGTCAACGTCGGCCACATGTTCGACAACCTCCATGTTGAGCACCACGTCGAATTGCTCCCCGGCATCGGCCAGGTCCTCTGCCGTTGTGGCGCGATAATCGACCTCAACTCCCGACTGACGGGCATGAAGACCAGCAACCTCAATGTTGACTTCGGATGCGTCGGCGCCGACCACGACGGCTCCCATACGTGCCACGGGTTCGCATAACAGTCCGCCACCGCAGCCGATATCCAGTATCCGCAATCCGTTCAGGGCATGGGGTTTCTTTGGATCCCGATCGAAATGACTGCAGATGTTCTCACGAATGTATTGAAGGCGAACGGGGTTGAACTTGTGTAAAGGCTTGAACTTGCCTGCAGGATCCCACCATTCCGACGCCAGGCGCGAGAAATGGTCGACTTCGGATTGATCAATCGTAGACCTTTGCGACATTTCGACTGCGGACATTTGGTTTTCCTTGTTGCGCTATCATTTCAGATTTTGCGCAGAAAAACGCAATAGACAAAAGTGTGGCAAACCGCGCAGGCGCTAAGTCATCGCTGAAAGGGCTGCTCTGATTTCCGCGCAATCTTGCCCTGATCTGTGGCTTGTTCTAAGACACGCTTCAAATGCAGCGCGCCTTGGTGGCGCGTTTTTCTTTATTCAGGACAGGTTTGGTTTCGTGGCCCGTTTGGTGATGAAATTTGGCGGCACTTCCGTGGCCGATCTCGAACGTATCCACAACGTGGCGCGGCATGTGAAGCGTGAGCACGATGCGGGACACGAGGTTGCCGTGGTTGTGTCTGCCATGGCAGGCAAAACCAACGAGCTCGTCAGCTGGGTCAACCAGATGCCGACAGTGACCGGTTCCAATGCGCCGTTCTTTGATGCACGTGAGTATGATTCCATCGTTGCATCCGGCGAGCAGGTAACCAGCGGACTTCTGGCGATTGCCCTTCAATCCATGGGGATCGATGCACGCTCCTGGCTCGGCTGGCAGATACCGCTTCAGACCAACAACGCCCATGGTGCTGCCCGGATCGAGGACATTGATGGCGGTGAAATCATCGAGCGCATGGGTGCCGGGCAGGTTGCGGTCGTTGCCGGGTTTCAGGGGATAGCTCCCGATAACCGCATTGCAACACTGGGCCGTGGCGGGTCGGATACGAGTGCCGTGGCTCTGGCCGCGGGCATCAAAGCTGACCGTTGTGATATTTATACAGATGTGGATGGTGTATATACTACGGATCCGAGGGTTGCGCCGTCTGCGCAAAGACTTGACCGTGTTTCTTTTGAGGAAATGCTTGAAATGGCGTCTCTTGGCGCCAAGGTACTACAGGTCCGTTCGGTAGAACTTGCGATGGTCCATGGCGTACGCCTGTTCGTGCGCTCGAGTTTTGACGATCCGGATGCAACTGATTCCGCGGCTGGCGCCAATCCGCCGGGAACTTTGATATGTGATGAGGACGAAATCGTGGAACAGCAAATCGTTACCGGCATTGCTTACGCTAAAGATGAAGCTCAGATTTCGTTGCGCCGGGTGGCTGACAAGCCCGGTGTTGCCGCCGCTGTGTTCAGCCCGCTGGCGGAAGCTCACGTGAATGTCGACATGATTGTTCAGAACGTTTCCGAGGACGGTTCGGTGACTGACATGACGTTTACAGTGCCGGATGGAGATCTTGGAAAAGCCAAGAAGGTGCTGGAAGCTGCGCAGGGCGACATTGGCTATGAAGTCGTGCAAAGCGACCCCGGAATGGTAAAGGTATCTGTGATCGGGATCGGTATGCGCAGCCATGCAGGTGTTGCATCAACAGCATTTCAGGCCTTGGCGGACAAAGGCGTAAACATTCGCGCCATCACGACGTCCGAAATCAAGATTTCGATTTTGATCGACAGCGACTACGCGGAGCTCGCTGTCCGGACTTTGCATTCGGCTTACGGGCTCGATAAAGAAGCAGCCTGAAGAGGCTGCAATTCAAGCCCGTTCAGGCGGGCGCTTACAAGGATTCCGGTATGTTAGGCCAGGTAACAGGCCCCCGGGTTCTGCTGAAACATCTTCGGGAGGCGATGGCGGAACCCCTTGGGCCCCAAGAGAGGCTCAACAGGATTGTGCAGCAGATTGCCGGCGCGATGGCCGCCGATGTGTGTTCAGTCTATGTGCGCCGGTCCGACGATGCCCTGGAACTGTTTGCAACGCACGGTTTGAATGCGGACGCCGTCCATATTTCGCAATTGAAGGTCGGACAAGGTCTGGTGGGAACCATCGCGGCTGCCGGCCGTACACTCAACCTGCGCGAAGCCCAGGCGCATCCGGCATTTGCCTACCTGCCGGAAACCGGTGAGGACGAGTACCATTCGTTTTTGGGTGTGCCCATGAAACGGGCCGGACGACCGCTGGGTGTGCTCACGGTTCAGACGCGAGAGACAAAAGATTTCGAACAAGAAGAAGTCGAGGCTGTAGAGACAGCCGCGATGGTACTGTCAGACCTTATCGCGTCCGGCGGCCTTGAGGGCTTGTCACAAAAGGGTACAGGTCTTGACCAGTCGCGGCCGATCAGCGTCCAGGGATCACGCCTGTCGTCGGGCATCGCAATTGGCAAAGTGGTGCTGCATGAGCCTCGTGTCGTGGTCACACAGATCTTCAACGACGATGAAGAGGCGGAACTCGATCGCCTTTCAGTTGCCCTTCAAAACATGCGGGCATCAGTCGACGCAATGCTGGAAGACGGTCCATTGGCTGGTGATGGCGATCACATGGAAGTGCTCGAAAGCTATCGCATGTTTGCCCACGACCGGGGCTGGGTGCAGCGTATGGAGGCAGCCATTCGCGATGGTCTGACGGCAGAAGCCGCCGTGGACAAGATCAGCCAGGAGAACCGTACGCGCCTGATGCGGGCATCGGACGCCTATATGCGCGAGCGACTCAATGATTTCGACGACCTTGCCCGTCGACTGATGAACCAGTTGATGGGTGCGCCGTCAGACCTGGTACAGGGAGAAAAAGACAGGAAGGTCGTTGTTGTAGCCCGCTCTATGGGAGCGGCGGAGTTGCTCGACTATAGCAGCGAAAAGCTTTCCGGTCTGGTCCTGGAGGAAGGCACAGCCACCAGCCACGTGGTGATCGTTGCCCGGGCCCTCGGCATAGCCGTGGTGGGGAATGTGGACGGCCTCGTCTCGCGGGCGGAAACGGGCGACGACATCATACTCGATGCTGAATTGGGCAGTGTTCACTTGCGCCCTGTTGAAGAAGTCCGTGATTCCTACATCGAGCGTCTTCAGTTCCGGGCCAAACGCGAAGCCCGCTTCGACGCATTGCGACGCAAGGACAGTGTGACACGCGACGGAGTCAAGATCGATTTACTGCTGAATGCAGGGCTCACAATGGACCTGCCACAACTGGAAAGCACAGGCGCTGCCGGGATCGGCCTGTTCCGCACAGAATTACAGTTCATGATCGCCAGTACTCTGCCAAGGCACGAAGCACAGGCGCATTTTTACAAAAGCGTCCTTGATGCGGCCAACGGCAAACCCGTGACGTTCAGAACGCTGGATATCGGTGGTGACAAGGTTCTGCCGTATCTGCGCACAGTCAAGGAAGACAACCCTGCTATGGGCTGGCGGGCCATTCGCCTGTCGGTAGACCGACCTGCGCTGCTTCGGATGCAAATTCGGGCTCTGCTGAAAGCTGCTGCGGGTCGAGAACTGCGTGTCAAAGTTCCAATGGTCACAATGGTGACGGAGATTGATCAGGTTCGGGTGCTTCTGGATCGCGAAATAGCAACGCGCAAGCGCTTTGGTGACACGCTGCCTACCAAGATTTTGTTGGGTTCCATGATTGAGGTGCCGAGCCTGCTTTGGCAGTTGGACGAGCTTATGGAAAAAGTCGACTTCGTGTCGGTCGGATCCAACGATCTGTTCCAATTCATGGCCGCGAGTGACCGCACCAACGCTTATCTGGCCAATCGCTTCAATCCACTCTCTCGACCGTTCCTGAGGGCGCTGCGAGAGGTTGCACGGGCTGCCGAACGCAACAACACGCCGCTTCATCTTTGCGGCGAGCTTGCAGGCGACCCGCTATCGGCCCTGGCATTGCTGGGAATCGGATACCGCGCAATTTCTATGCCGCCTGCTTCGATTGGCCCCGTCAAAGAGATGGTGCGTAGCATCGAACTGTCGGGTGTAAAGACCCTGGTTAACGATATGGTGGACGACAAGATCGGCGGGCAGACCATGTTTGAGGTTCTTACCGACTACGCCGACCAGCATGGTGTTCCGCTTTCCATCTGAACTCGAAACAGTCTAAATTCATCGCACTGATTCTCAGAATTGTCCGCCCATGCTTCCGCAAGAAAAAATGAACCAGCTTCTCGATCGCCACAGCGAGGTCGAGAGACTCATGTCCGAAAATCCGGATCCACAGGTTTATGTGAAACTGGCTTCCGAGTTCTCGGAACTGGGCCCGGTGGTCGAGAAAATTAAGGAGCTGCAATCGGCTCAGAACGAGGTTGCAGATCTGCTGGGAATGGTTGCAGATGAGAACACAGATTCCGAGATGCGGGAAATGGCCGAGTCCGAGGTGCCGGCGCTTAAGGAAAAGATAGAGACCTGCGAATCTGACCTGCAAATCCTGCTGCTGCCCAAAGATGCGGCGGACTCCAAGAACGCCATCCTTGAAGTCCGGGCAGGAACCGGCGGCTCGGAAGCGGCGCTCTTTGCCGGAGATTTGTTTCGCATGTATCAACGCCATGCGGAGACCCACAAATGGAAGGTCGAAATTCTCTCGGAAAGCTCCGGCGAAGTGGGTGGATACAAGGAAATCATTGCCTCGATCTCAGGTGCCGGGGTCTTTGCCCGGCTGAAGTTCGAATCCGGAGTACACCGCGTGCAACGCGTACCGGAGACGGAATCCAGCGGTCGGGTCCATACTTCTGCAGCAACGGTTGCTGTCCTGCCGGAAGCCGAGGATGTGGATATCGAGATTCGAAACGAGGACCTTCGAATTGATACAATGCGTTCATCCGGCGCGGGTGGGCAGCATGTCAACACTACGGATTCAGCGGTTCGAATTACCCACATCCCCACGGGTGTTGTGGTGATGTCCTCTGAAAAATCGCAACACCAGAACCGCGCTAATGCGATGAAGGAACTGCGCACCCGGCTCTATGACATGGAGCGGCAAAAGGCTGACCAGGAGCGCGCAGATTCACGCAAGGGACAAGTTGGCTCGGGCGATCGCTCCGAGCGAATCCGCACCTACAACTACCCGCAGGGCAGAGTGACTGATCATCGAATTAATCTGACCCTCTATAAACTCGACCGGATGATTGCCGGCGAGGGCCTGGACGAATTGTTTGATGCGCTGATAACTGACTATCAGGCCAGCCAGCTGGCGTCGCTCGGCGATGAGCCTGACGCTTGAGTGGGCAGAGTTACGATGCCCTGCTGGCGCGGGGTACCATGGTTTTTGAGGATCACAACATTGAATCGGCAGGTCTGGAGGCGCGCCTGCTTCTGGAGGCGGCGAGCGGGCTTGATCAGGCCGGCCTGATTGTCAGTGGATCGATTGATGTACCGACAAGCGTTGAGCAATTGTTTGAAGCTCACCTGCAGCGACGACTTAATGGTGAACCGGTGTTTCGCATACTGGGCTATCGTTTCTTTCACGGCCTGCGCCTTGAATTGTCGCCGGGCACGCTGGAGCCGCGTGATGACACAGAATGCCTGATAGATTCGGTGGTGGATGAAGTGCGTCGCCGCGGGCAAACCAAAGATCCGTTGTCTTTCGCCGATCTGGGAACCGGTACGGGCGCGATTGCCCTGGCGCTGCTGTCTGAATTGCCGGATGCGAGGGCCGTCGCTACCGATGTTTCGTCGGATGCGCTCAGGACGGCCCGTTCAAATGCAACGCAAAATGGGCTCTCGGACCGATTTGAAGCCATTTTAGGAAGCTGGTTTTCGCCTCTCGAGGAGAAATTTGACTTTGTGGTTTCCAACCCGCCCTATATTGCAAGCCATACAGTCAAGCAGCTTGACCGGGAAGTCCGTGACCACGACCCCTGGATTGCTCTTGATGGTGGAGTCGATGGTATGGATGCCTACCGGGTCATTTTGAAAAAATCCTTTAATCATTTGAAAGAAAATGGTTTTCTGGCTCTGGAGATAGGATTTGATCAGGCCCGGGATGTCACAAGGCTTGCAAAAAAAGCTGGATGGACCAATATTAGTAACCATCGCGATCTTTCTGGCAATGACCGAGTGATCGTGTTGCGCCGCTGACACGACCTGAGCTTTCCTGTTGCGATACAAAAAAAGAGCTTGCAATTTATTTTTCTGAATGTACCCCTATGCGCAGAAGCGCCTGGCGCTGGTTTGTTCCCGACAATTGAAGCGTCTTGGTCCCGTGAAATACGGAGTGCGCAATAGAAAAGTCGGTTTTGAACGACACATTTGTGCAAAGAGCGTTGGCCGGACATTCGTGGGCAACGAATGTTGGGGTTACAGACGGCAGGGGAGAAACCGTCCTTTACTTTCACAGGTGCAACATCGTTAGTGCGGTGTGTGCCATATTAGCAGGAGCCTTCGGCTCCGAACCAAGCCAAATGGGGCGTGATGCTCGGCTATGGCCGCATCATTCCGACAGATACGGATACTAAATGAGACAAGGCCAACCGCAAAACAGGCAGCGCTCGCGCGGCCGCGGCAACAACAACAGAAATAACAACAACCGCAATCAGCTGAATCGATCTATGGAATCGAACGGTCCGGACGTGCGCATTCGCGGAACGGCCGCCCATATTGCGGAAAAATACACTCAGTTAGCGCGTGATGCCCAGACTTCCGGCGATACGGTTGCGGCTGAAAGCTATTGGCAGTTTGCCGAGCACTACAACCGGCTAATCGCCGTTGCCCAGGCCGCTCAGGCCGAACAGCAGGCGCAACGTGATGAAGAACGCGCCAAACGTGAGGCTCGCAGCGAAGAACAGGGCGGTGAAGATCGTGAAGACGGTCGGCACAAAGGCCGTGGCCGCGGCCGCCAGGGTCGGGACCAGGATGGAGAAGCCGACAGTGCTGATTCAGCCAATGAAATGACCAACGGCGCAGCGCGCGGCGATGGCCCACAGCCGGTTCTGGAGGAAACACCTGCCGAAGTTGCGCTAAGCGAAAAGCCGGCTGAGCAGAAGTCAGAAAGCGACGAAGCGCCGGTCAAACCTCGCCGTGCTCGTCGTCCTCGCAAGCAGGAAGAGCCGGCAGATGACGCTGCTGGACTGCCTGCCTTTGTAACGGGATCTGAATAAGCGCTTCGTTGATATTTGAACTTCGGAAATCACTTCCTACATTATTGTCAGAACGGGCTTGCCGCTGCCGGGAGCTCTTTTCTTTGAACCGTTTGCCACGCCTTTCCGGGTGGTTTGCTTTGAAGGATTTTGACGATGAATTTGGAAAATTACACCGAACGCATGCGCGGGTTTATTCAATCCGCTCAGTCCAAGGCTCTGGCCGATGGACACCAGCAATTTGCCCCTGAACACCTTTTGAAAGTCCTGCTTGATGATGATCAGGGCATGGCGTCTTCGCTGATCGAGCGGGCTGGCGGTAATGCCAAGGTTGCACTGGTCGCGACTGAGGCGGCCATAGACAAAATGCCCAAAGTATCGGGTTCGCAGGGTCAGCTTTATATGTCTCCGGATCTCGCCCGGGTGCTGGAACAGGCAGAAAAGGTTGCCAAGAAAGCTGGCGATTCTTTCGTCACGGTGGAACGCTTCCTGCTGGCCATGGTGCTGGCCAAGGGCACATCGACGGCTGAAATACTTAAGAATGCAGGCCTTACAGCCGACGAGCTGAACAAGGCCATTGAAGCGATTCGCAAGGGCCGCACAGCCGACAGCGCCTCGGCCGAGGAGGCCTATGATGCGCTGAAGAAATATTCTCGGGATCTGACCAAAGATGCACGTGAGGGAAAACTTGATCCCGTCATTGGGCGCGATGAAGAAATACGTCGGGCTGTGCAGGTGCTGTCTCGACGCACCAAGAACAATCCGGTTCTGATTGGTGAGCCAGGCGTTGGTAAAACGGCCATTGCAGAGGGCTTGGCCTTACGTATCGTTAACGGAGATGTGCCGGAGAGCTTGCGCGACAAGCAGTTGTTGTCGCTTGATATGGGCGCATTGATTGCAGGCGCAAAATATCGCGGCGAATTTGAAGAGCGCCTGAAAGCTGTTCTATCCGAGGTCCAGGCCGCTGCCGGCGGAATTGTATTGTTCATCGATGAGATGCACACGCTGGTTGGCGCCGGCAAAGCAGATGGCGCGATGGATGCCTCCAATCTGCTGAAGCCCGCGCTTGCTCGCGGTGAGTTGCATTGCGTCGGGGCGACCACACTGGACGAATATCGTAAGCACGTAGAAAAAGATGCAGCCCTGGCGCGCCGTTTTCAGCCGGTATTCATTAATGAGCCAACGGTAGAAGATACGATCTCGATCCTTCGCGGAATTAAGGAAAAGTACGAGCTCCATCATGGCGTTCGCATTTCCGATAGCGCCCTTGTTTCGGCCGCCAGTCTGTCAAATCGGTATATATCGGACCGTTTTTTGCCCGATAAAGCGATCGACCTGATGGACGAAGCCGGATCGCGGCTTCGCATGCAGGTGGATTCCAAACCTGAAGAGCTGGATGAACTGGACCGCCGAATTATCCAGTTGAAAATAGAGCGCGAGGCACTGAAGAAGGAAACAGACAAGGCTTCCAAGGACCGGCTCGAAAAGCTTGAGGCCGACCTGTCTGAACTCGAAGAAAAAGCCCAGGCTCTTTCGGCACGCTGGATGTCCGAAAAGGATCGCTTGTCGGGGACACGTGACCTCAAGGAGAAGCTTGATCAAGCTCGCTCAGAGCTGGAAATCGCTCAGCGCGAAGGCGATCTGGCCAAAGCCGGTGAGCTTTCCTATGGCGTCATACCGCAGCTCGAGAAACAGATTACCGAGGCGGAAGGCGAGGAAGGGGAATCGGCCATGGTGGATGAGGCAGTCACGCCAAGTCACATCGCCCATGTCGTGTCACGGTGGACGGGGATACCCGTCGACAAAATGCTTGAAGGCGAGCGTGAAAAGCTGTTGCGCATGGAAGATGTTATCGGCGAACGCGTTGTCGGTCAGGGCGAAGCGGTTGCGGCTGTTTCCAAGGCCGTGAGACGTGCGCGTGCCGGCCTGCAGGATCCGAACCGGCCGATGGGCTCGTTTATCTTCCTTGGGCCGACGGGTGTTGGCAAAACCGAGCTGACCAAGGCACTGGCTGACTATCTGTTCGACGATGACAGCGCCATGGTTCGTCTCGACATGTCGGAATTCATGGAGAAGCACTCTGTCGCCCGGTTGATCGGCGCTCCTCCGGGATATGTGGGCTACGATGAAGGCGGCGTTTTGACAGAAGCGGTGCGTCGTCGTCCGTATCAGGTCGTGCTGTTCGACGAGATCGAGAAAGCCCATCCGGACGTTTTCAACGTGCTGTTGCAAGTTTTGGATGATGGCCGACTGACCGACGGTCAGGGCCGGACCGTGGACTTTCGCAACACGTTGATCATCATGACGTCCAACCTTGGTTCGGAACTCCTGGTGAATCTGAGGGATGACGAGGATGTGGACAGCGTACGCGGTTCTGTGATGGATGTGCTGCGGGCATCATTCCGTCCCGAATTCCTGAACCGCGTGGATGAAACGATACTGTTCCACCGGCTGAAGAAGTCAAACATGGCAGCAATTGTCCAGATTCAACTCAAGCGGCTGGAAGTGCTGCTTGCCGAGCGTAAGATCGAGCTTGAACTTGATGAGAGCGCTCTGGGATGGCTCGCTGACAAGGGCTATGACCCCGCCTATGGCGCGCGCCCCTTGAAGCGCGCAATCCAACGTTTTGTGCAGGATCCGCTGGCAGAACAGATTCTTGCAGGCGACATCATGGACGATTCCACAATAGTGATAACGTCAGGTACTGACAGGCTGCAATTCAGCGTGAAAGGATCCAAACCAAGACCTCTGGACGGCACATTTGAGACTCCAGCAACGGACAGCAGCGAAGCGGCCTGATCGAACGGACCGCGCACAAACTTTTGATGGCCCCACCGCAATGATCCTGCGGTGGGGCCATTTTCATGTCCTGTTCATATTCCATTAGCTATAACGAGCTCAATTGACGCGAAGGTATTTCGTATGCGCGAAGGTTTTGTTTGGGGGAGATGGCTGATGATGAAGATTTTGTTCATCACGCTTTTGACCGGTTCTTTTGGAGCCGCTTCTGCTGCTGTTTCTTTGGCCGCCGAGCCTGTGAAACTGGCGCAGGCTCAGTTTGAGTCGTTCATCGACGACTATGGTCGCAAGATTTTTCTGGATCCGGAAACAGGCGAAATCCTTGAGGTTGTTGGTCCTGAGGAGCAGCGGTTGGAGTCGCGGAGATCCCGGCGAGAACGCAGATTCCAACGCCGCGAGCGGCGTTTGCGTCTTTGGGATATTTTTGGCGATCCCGAAGATGAAGAAATTTCACCTCGGCGCGAGGAAGACCTTTTCGTTGAACGCGATCTTGAGCCACTCGACCGCAGGTCGCTGGGGCGTGGACAGCCAACACCGCCTCCGCCCCCGGTTGAACGTCGAGACCTTCCGGCTCCGGGGAGCAGTGACCCCCTGAACAATCCGCAGAGTGATCCTCAACCGGGCGAGAGTGAGGTTGCCAGTCTGCCTCCGGCTGACGCCCAACCCGAATTGCGACCCGCATTACCAACAATGGCCAGACCAAAATTGTCCAAGTCACAAATGGTGGCTCTGCAGGTATTTCTGGATCGCAAGGGTTTTTCGCCTGGCGCAATAGATGGACGCTGGGGATCGAATGTCCAAAAAGCCCTGGCGGCTTGGAAAGAGGCGACCGAGGACAGAACCGACATTACGGACCCGGGCACCCTGGATCGCTATCTGCAGGAAAGCGGCGGCCCCGCCATTTCATCCTATGTCATCACCGAACAAGACATGGCCGGACCTTTCGTGGCCAGCGTTCCCATCGATTATGCGGAAAAGGCGCAGCTGGAAGCGTTGTCATACACGACAGTTCAGGAGGCCCTGGCGGAAAGATTTCACATGAGTGAGACCTATCTGCGCGAAATCAACCGCGGCAGAGAATTTGCCGCTGGCAGCGAAATCCAGGTGGCTGCGCCCGGCCAGCGACCCAAAAAGCCCGTGCATTGGTTGGTGGCCGACAAACATCGCAAGCAGGTTCGCGCTTATGACCGAAATGGTGAGCTGGTGAAGGCTTATCCAGCGACCATCGGATCAGCATCCACGCCCTCTCCGAGCGGAAGTCACAGTGTCGAGCGGATCGCTGTAAATCCGGAATATACCTACAATCCGAAAATCAACTTTCAGCAGGGCGAAAACAAAAAGGTTCTGCGCATTCCACCAGGACCCAACGGCCCGGTTGGCTCGGT
>CALIOE010000026.1 GCA_938044775.1 uncultured Rhizobiaceae group bacterium | reverse complement strand
CGGTCTCCTGCTCATCTGTCCTGGCGACTGCGGAAGGTTCCGGCTTTTTGTCTTCCGCTGGTGCGACAGCGGGCGTTTGTTCGGTGGCCGGGGCCTTTTCAGTTTTTCCGGAAGCGGCTTCAGCTGCGGCTTCCTCTGCGGCGGTCGGTTTGGTGGTTTCTGCTGACAGAGCCGTTTGCGTCGTTACCTTGGCGGGCGTGTCGGGGCTGTCGGGTTTTGGAGCTGCCGCGGTCTCGCCGGCCAGCGACAGCGTGCCTTCAGCCGCTCCGGTTTTTTCAATCTGTGCGGGTGTCAGTACCGAAGCGAGATCACTTTGTTTTCCAGGTCCCACGGCAACGCAGGAGGCAACGGTGAGAAGCAATGGCAGAGAAAAGGAGAGTGCGCTAAGCCGACGTTTGGCGCGCCGAACATCGTACCGACGTCCTGTGTCTCCGCAGACTTCCACCTGTTACTCCCAAAACTGCACGTCGGCTACGATCGTGATCCGGAAAGAGCCATTGTCCCCACAACGCACCTTCGGAATAACCCTTGTTGGAATCGCTGTACAGGCCTGCACATCACATTCCGTTGCAGAACTGCGCTATGGCTCAATCGTGACGGCAATGTGGCCTTATCGAGATGACTTGTCATATTGGTGAATCAATGTGGAAAATGCCGGTAAAATAAGGCGTCGAGGACCCTAAATGATGCATGAGCCATCTGACCTGCAGCAGTTTTGCGACTGGCTGGCAGCCGCGGGGAACATTTCTTTCTTTACCGGTGCCGGCGTGTCGACCGAATCAGGGATCGCGGATTTTCGCAGTCCGGGAGGGATCTGGTCGCAGATCAAGCCTATTCAGTTCAGTGATTTTGTTGCCGACGAGGAGACGCGACTGGAAGACTGGCGCCGCCGGTTTCACTTTCAGGCCGGGTTTGACGCCGCCTCTCCCAATCGGGGGCATCTCGCCATTGCCAGTGCGGTGAACGCGCGACCGGGCGGTCATGTCATCACCCAGAACATTGACGGGTTGCACCAACGGTCGGGCATCGATGAATCCCGGATTATCGAGATTCACGGCAACGGAACGCGCGCGGCCTGTCTCGATTGTCGCAGCCCGATGTCGCTGGCTGAAGCCCGGCAGACCATCGAAACAGAGGCGAGAGCGCCGCGCTGCAGGCGCTGTGGTGGACTGGTGAAAGCGGCAGTCATCTCCTTTGGCGAACCCATGCCCGCAGATAAAATGCCACAGGCAAGACAAATCGCCGAGCAGGCGGAGATCTTTGTGGTAGCCGGGTCATCCCTGGTGGTTCAGCCGGCCGCGTCGTTGCCCGTTGTCGCCAAAGAGGCCGGAGCCCGGCTTGTCATTGTCAACCGCGAGCCAACACCGCTTGATTCGCTGGCCGATCTGGTTTTGCACAGTCAGATCGGAGAGACCCTCGGCAAAGCCGTTGCAGAAATGACACCATGACTATCTTCTGTTGTCGGCAACCGCCTCTGGAGCCAAGTAGTCTTTGAAAACTCGCTCATCAGGACTTGCGGGGCGGCGCGAAGCTAATGCTACAGTATTCGAGCGAATCGAGCGGTGGTGATTTGTTTTTGTCGGCACTTTTCGCAGTTGATTTATGAAATTGAGCAGTTGTTGTGGCTGCTTTTGCGAGGCCGATGAGATGGTTGTACGTTTCGGGAACAGTCTGGTGTTCCCCACATTCCGTCTTGTTGCAGGGCATGAACGAGTTGGGGGCGCCTGATGGGCACGAAATTGCCTACAGATAGCGGTAACAAGGCATCCACAGGCCTGGAAGACCAGGCCGACCTTAGGGTAGGCGAGGGCGCTCAGGTTCGCGCGGTCACCGGTGAAGACGGAGTCGCGGTCGACGTATTCGTCGTGGCCGGGTCGATCAAGTGGTTTGATGTCTCAAAAGGCTTCGGGTTTGTTGTTCCCGATGACGACATGCCGGACATCCTGTTGCATGTCTCATGTTTGCGCGATGATGGTTTTCAGACCGCCTATGAGGGCGCCCGTATCGTCTGTGAAGTGGTCAAGAAATCGCGCGGATTGCAGGCTTTCCGCGTTCTCTCCATGGACAATTCTTCTGCCGTCCATCCTTCGCAATTGCCTCCGGCAAAAACCCATGTCGATGTGAAACCGACCAGCGAGCTTATCCGGGCCGAGGTCAAGTGGTTCAACCGCACCAAAGGCTTCGGGTTTTTGACCCGCGGCGAGGGCACTGAGGATATCTTTATCCACATGGAGACTCTGCGGCGTTACGGCCTGACCGAACTGCGTCCCGGGCAATTCGTCATGGTGCGCTATGGTGATGGCGAAAAAGGCCTGATGGCGGCGGAGATCCATCCCGACACCGGTGGGCAGCTGCCAAAGAGCCACTGAGCTTGCCTCGTTTCAGCCCGGATTTCCGGCTCATAATGTCCTGATGCGCGCTTGTTTTGCATCATTGCTGCTGTGGATTCGGGCTGCTGTTCCCGGTCTTGCACAGCAAGCCGACAATCCCAATTACGTCGTCAGTGTCGAGACCTCTTCGGGGCAGCACAAATGGACTGTTGAGCTGGCATCCGACGATGAATCCCGGCAAACGGGCCTGATGTTTCGTCAGAAAATGGCCTCCGACGCCGGGATGCTGTTTCGGTTTGACAGCACCGGTCCGGTTGCGATGTGGATGAAGAACACCTTCTTACCGCTCGACATGGTCTTTTTGAAGGCCGACGGCGAGATCGCCCATATCCATCGGGGCGCCGTTCCGCAATCACTTGAGATCATCTCCTCCGGTGTGCCGGTTCGTTATGTATTGGAGCTGAATGCGGGGCAGGCCGACCTTGCCGGTTTGCAGCCGGGTGGCCATATGCGCCATCCCTGGTTTGCTGCTGCTAAATAAATTCAGATGCGGCTTGCGCTCGCCGGTTGGAAGCGGTAATCGACACGCGTAAATTTAGTATTTCGGGGCATGGCGCAGTCTGGTAGCGCACCTGGTTTGGGACCAGGGGGTCGCAAGTTCGAATCTTGCTGCCCCGACCATCAAATTTACCGCAAGGCACGCGCGGCGCGCCGGAACTTTTCGCAGGGGAGCATCATGGTCGCCCGAATATACCGTCCGGCAAAAACGGCGATGCAGTCCGGCAAAGGAAAGTCCGGCATGTGGATGCTTGAATACGAGCCTGCCAAGGCCAAGAGTGTTGAACCCCTGATGGGCTACACCTCAACAGAAGACATGCTCGCCCAGGTCAAAATGAAATTTGAGAGCCGCGAGGACGCCGTTGCCTATGCAGAACGCAATGATATTGCGTATCGGGTGATTGAGCCGAAAGAGGCCAAACGTCGGCCAATGTCATATTCTGACAACTTTAAGTTTGACCGCAAAGTTCCCTGGACCCACTGAAGCCGGCATAGTCTGTTCAGCCGACAGTTTCCCACGGCTAAAAATCCCCTCCCAGGACACTGTCAGTCGGGCGTCTGTATCTATGCGGTGCCGGGTCGTTATCTGGAATGACCGTTGTTGGGAAGGTTGCGAAGTCGGTACAGTCTGCGATTGCCATAACCGCGATTGCCATAACCGCGATTTCTGTAACTGCGGTTGTGGCGGTAGTAACGCCGGCCACCATAATAGTCGCCGTCATAGTAACGACGGTTGCGGGAAATCGCACCGCCGATGATCAAACCGCCGATCAGGGCTCCGACAATGTCTCCATTGCGCCTGTGCCGGTGGCGATGGTTTCGACGCTTATGAACCGGAACCAGCAGAGAAGTATCACCCTTCACGACGGGGGACGTTCTGAAGCTGGCAGAATTGGCGGGAACCATGGTTGCTGCCACAACACCAAAGCTTAACGCCGCGGCCAGCGCAGTCTTAAGGGGATTCATTGAATGCCTCCAGGGTCAGTTGCATCACACTCCATTGACCATCTTAACTTGGGTCCGAAGACGCAAACATTCAAGCGATATGATGAGATGAGACGCGGGGTCTGTTCCCAACGTC
>CALIOE010000025.1 GCA_938044775.1 uncultured Rhizobiaceae group bacterium | reverse complement strand
GCGATGCCGCTGAGATACCAGCTGCCAAACCAGACCCGCGAAAAGTCACTTGAGATGCGCAAAAAGAATCCGATGAGCGCAAGCACAGAGAATACCAGTGTCCACGCGATCAGAACCCGGCCAAGCTGACGTATATTGGTTCGCAGATTGGCCACTTGATACGTGTCCGCTGCCTGCAGGGCAAGAAGCGACAGGACGGCGCCCAGAAAACAGGTCAGCAAATAGAATGTCTTAACCCCGTCCATCGGTACGACGTAGAAAAAGTATACGGCCATTCCGATGCCGCACACCGCCAGGAATTCAACAACTCTGAGAACGCTGGCCAGGATTCCCGGCGAAATCGCGTTGGCAGCAAACTGCTGCGCTACCTGTTCAGCGCGGTTGCTCAACCTTACTGCAGCCCGCCGCTCGGTTGAAGAAACGGCGTCATCAGCTGCCAGAACAGCTTCAACGCTGAAGGCGCCACCTTGTGGCTGTTGGCTGTTGCCGCTCATGGAGCTTTCTCGGGATTCATTTATTGCACCAATAGATTGCTCATTTTACTCAGCAGGGCCTAAGGAACCCTTTAAGGATCAGGCGTCGTTTAGGGCTGCGCGATAGGCTTGCATGACCTTGTCGGCCATGGCCGTGGAGGAGAAGTTGCGAGCCACGTTGGCGGCGAGGTCAAGCACAAAGACCGGGTCTGCCGGCTGTTGCAGCGACATTTCCATTGCCTGGGAGAGCGCGGCGAGACTGCCGGGTTCGACCAGTGAGTCCGAATGATCCTGATAGATTTCGGGAATGCCCCCGACTCGGGTGGCGATGAGCGGATGTTGGGCTGCCAGTGTTTCGAGAACAATGTAAGGAAAGCTCTCCGCCCGGGATGGAACCACAAGGCATTTACCCAGAGCGAGGGCCTCGCGCACGGGCATGGGAGACATAAAGGTCGTGGTCGCGTTGTTGCCGAGCCCGTCAGCCAAGCGCCTGTATCTGTCCAGGTCGGGCCCATCGCCGATGAGCACGGCCGAGACCGGTCTGCCGGATTGTCGTGCAACGAGGGGCAGAGCCTCCAGAAACAAATCAACGCCCTTGAGGTCCCGCATCATACCAACGTAAACGAAGTCGGCCGCATCGGGAGAGGTAGTCACGGGTACAAATTCTTCTTCGCGCAGGCCATTGTAAATCAGGCTGTGGGGGCATTTGGTTTTGCCGACCTTGGCAAAATACCCCTCGCGCTCGTACCTGCTGACAAAAATCAGACGATCGGTGAGTCTCTCCAGAAAGCGTTCCAGGCGAAAATAGATACGCCCGGACAATCGGGTCTGATCATAGTGAATCGATCCGCCATGTGGGCAGTAGAGTCGCGCGGGCCGCTTGCCAAGCCAGCCCATGGCGGTGCCAATAAGACGCGCATAGGCGCCCCCCTTTGCTCCATGTGAGTGGAGAACGTCGATCTTCAAGCTTCTGATTTTGTTGTATAATTGCCACGTCGCACGGATATCCGAGGGGCCGACTGCGCGATCCATGGGAATGCGGTGCAAACCAAGCGCCAATCTCCCTTTCAGCTGAGCGAAGAGGCTCTCTTCAAAGGCACCGCCGGTGTTGCTGTCGCAGATGATGCCGACCTCGTGGCCATTTTTGATCTGCTCATCCACCAGATCACGGACATGCCGAAAAATTCCGCCAACGGGTGAGCGAAAGCAATGCACGATCCGCAGCTTGCCGTCCGGTTCATCGTGCCTCACATCGTCTGGTGATGGAGGGGCGTGCAGGGTCACTTAGAGTAACCGTTCTCGAAGAAAGATCGTGTCGCCGGGCAAGATCGGATCCGTGATGGGCACGCGTCCCGTCAGGACCTTGCCATTGACATGGCGTGTAATATCGACATCGCCCTGAAAGGCTCTTGCGGAAAACCCACCGGCGACAGCAATTGCGTTTTGAACGGTCATGCCCGGCGCGTAGGTGTATTGTCCTGCTGCTCCCACTTCACCCATGATGAAGAAAGGCCTGTAGCGGTCGATCTCTACCGAAACATCCGGGGTGCGGATGAAGCCGTTCGCGAGCTTGCTCGCAATGCTCGCCTCAATCTGCTTGGCCGTGCTGCCGCGTGCCGCGACAGATCCTACCAACGGAAACGCAATATAACCCGACTTGTCGACAGTATAAGTGTTGGTCAGGTCGGTCTGCTCAAACACTGTGACCCGAAGGCGATCGCCGGCATCAAGTCTGTAAGGCTGTTGAAGGACCTTGTGAAAGGCAGGTGGTGCCGGCTGATACGCAGATGCACAACCAGCCAGGGCAACGGCAACCGTCCCCGACAGGCATGACGAAAGAAATGAACGGCGGTTCATTTTTGACCCTCTACTCAACTCCGGCTTTTTGGGTTTCCCCAATCCATCCGATACTTTTGCGCGCATCACGGTGCACGCCCGTTATGGACTGCGAGTAAACACGGAACGTGGTTAATTTGACGTAAATTGATCGGTGGCCGCATTTTCACGGTCCAGCAAGCGCTGAAGCTGCGAAATTTAACGCCTTAGTTACCATAAAGAGCGAATATCACGCGCGATATGGTGCGAGTAAGGTGCGCAAAGTGAATGGCCTCTGAACACGAGCTCAGTCGGGACGTTGACGTTGATCTGGGCGGCATTTTTGCCAGTCTGTGGCAGCGGAAATTTACGTTGTTGATCGGAAGTCTGATTGTGACCGCGATTGTGTTTGTGCTGTTGCAGGTCATTTCGCCGCGCTATCGGTCGGAAGCCAGTATTCTTATTCGGCCGGTTGATGCGGTTCTGACAGCTCCCGCCGCCGCGAATCCAGGACGTGCTGCAATGCCACTCGACGAGCAAGGCATCGCCAGTCAGGTTCAATTGCTGCAGTCGAGGACAATTGCCAGAGCTGTCATTGAGAAGCTCAATCTCAAAGACAGCGCCGAGTTTGACTATGCCAGAGACAGCTCGCTTCTCGCCAACACGCTTTCGATCCTTGGATTGAGCGACGATACGTCTGCTGTAACCGCCGAGGATCGTGTGCTGGAACGCTACTACGAGAAGCTGCGCGTGTATCAGGCCGAGCGTGCCCGCGTGGTAGTGGTGCAATTCTGGTCAAAGAACCCGCAATTGGCAGCGCAGATTCCAAACATGATTGCAGACGAATACGTTCGGCTTCAGGAAGAGCTGAAGCGGGGCGCCGGACCAGCCGAGCTGCAAAAGCTTGAACCGGAGCTTGTGGCTTTGCGCAAAAAACTTGTCGAGGCCGAAGCCAGGGTAGCCGACTTCCGCAGCTCTTCAGACCTGCTGCAGGGCAGGGATAACGCCAGCTTGGCGACGCAGGAGCTTTCCGAACTCTCCACGGAGCTGGGTCGCGTGCGAGGACAGGTTTCGCGAAGTGAAGCAGAGGCTGCTGCAGTTGAGCGTGCATTGAGTAGCGGCGCGCTGGATACTGCCAGTAGTGTCTTGAGATCTCCCCTGATTCAGCGACTGCGTGAACGCCAGGTGACGCTGAACGCTGACCTGGCCGACCGTTCAACCACACTGCTTTCGGGGCATCCTCAGATCCAACGTCTGCGATCACAAATTTCGACTCTGACGGCTCAGATCAACCGCGAAGCGGGCAAAATACTCGCCAGCATCAAGGCGGATTTGCGCGTCGCCAAGGCACGAGAGAAGGACCTCATCCAACGTCGCAATTCCCTCAAAGCGGAAGCCGGGCGAGTTGATCGGGATCAAGTCGACCTGCGGGCTCTGGAGCGGGCAGCCAGTGCACAACGGTCCCTGCTTGAATCCTACGAGGTTCGTTTTCAAGAAGCGCGCGCTCGACAAGACCGTGAATTCCTGCCCGCAGATGCCTTCATCTTCTCGCGTGCGCAAGTGTCTTCAAAGGCGTATTTCCCGAGGAAGCTGCCGACGCTGGCAGGAGCGTTCTTCGGCAGTTTTCTGCTTGGTTCCATGTTTACACTGGCAGGCAGTATCCTCAGCGGAGGAGTCGCACGTGATGTCTATTCGACAGGCAACAGGGACCCACGGTCAAAGATCGATCCGGAAATGGGCGCGGGGGTGATTGATGACGATCTGAAGGCTGTCAGCGCTCCGCCGATCGCACCGAGCAAGGTGAACCTTACCGAATCTGTCGAAGCGCACAATGTTCACGCAGCAAGCATCGCCGCTTCCTCAATTGCAATGTTAGGCAGAGCCCGTATTGCGGTGCTCTCGCCTGAAGGTGATGGCAATGCCGAGGGAACAATTGTGATTGCCCGCACCATTGCTGCTCAGGGACCAAGTGTACTGGTAATCGACATGAATGTTACCGGTTCGGGAGTGACAAACGCCATGCTGGATACAGAAACCGCTGCCGGTGTCCGTGATCTGCTGGCGGGAACGGTGTCCTACAGCGATGCCATCCACCGCGACCGGTTGTCAGCCGCACATGTTATGCCGGTCGGGCTCGCGCCGAATGAGCTGGCTGTCGGAAGTGCGCAACGCCTGGAGAGTGTTCTGGATGCGCTCGAGCAGGCTTACGACTATCTGGTGGTTGACTGCGGTGCGACAGACATTGCGGGGCTTTCAAAAATTTCTGACATGTCGACGGTCAATGTCATCAATGCTGTGAACCCGGAAGGGTCGGAAGTGCAGCTTGCCAATGACATGGTTGTGCGTGCGGGATACCGGGAACCGCTTATCGTTCGCGTGGATCAGGAAGAGCGCGAAATGGCGGGTCTGGTATCGGCTTCATCGTAACTTCTGCGTGAATAAATTCTCAATACCTTTTTCCTAACCTGGCTCTGTCGCAAAAGTTGGCTGGCTTAGGCATGAAAACGACTACCACCCGAAAAATTCTGGCCGGATTGAATTATTCAGGGCTGGATCGCCTCTATCAGCAGCTTGATGCCGAGCTCGGTGTTTTGCTGACTTTTCATCACGTACATCCGCGCCTGCCTCAGGCATTTTCCCCGAACGCCCATCTGGCGGTGGATCCAGAGTTCCTGAGCGAGATAATCAGGGTGCTCAGGCAGCGGGGCTTTGAGCTGGTCTGCATGGACGAAGTCCGCGCACGCATCCAGTCCCCGGAAAGAAAAAATCGCTTTGCCGCGATTACATTTGACGATGGCTACAGAGACAATCTGGAACATGCCATTCCGCTGTTGCGTGAGCAACGTGTGCCCTATGCCATGTATATCGCGAGCGGGATGATAGAAGGAACAGCCAATGTCTGGTGGGAGGGGATCGAAGCGCTCGTTCGCGAGAACACTTCATTGGTGTTCGACATGTCAGGACAAGAGGTGGAACTGGATTGTTCAAACCTTGCCGCGAAGCAATCGAGCTTTGTGAAGCTGATGGACTATCTGACCGAGGAGCTACCGGAGAACCTTCAACGATCTTTCGTCAACACCCTGTGCTCGCAATATGAGGTTGACCTCGAAGCCCACCGTGAGAGGCAACTGATGACCTGGGACGAGATCAGGCAGCTGGCGGCAGATCCGTTGTGCACAATCGGTGCTCATACCGTCGATCATCCTGCGCTGGCACGGCTCACGGAGGATGATGCCAGCAGCGAAATGGTCAACGGCGCCGATGTTCTTGCCGCCAAACTGGGTCGCAAACCAGACCACTTTGCGTATCCCTATGGGTACCACCAGGCCGCCGGTCCAAGAGAATTTGATCTCGCCCGGAAAGCCGGGTTCAAAACAGCTGTGACAACACGCCCCGGCATGGTGTTTGCTGAACACGCAAACTACCTGACGGGTCTGCCCCGTATTTCGGCCAATGGGCTGTACCAGGAGAAGCGCTACTTTGCGCCACTCACTTCGGGATTGCCCACACGACTGAGGTCACGCATGCGTCGTTTGGATGTTGCCTAGCGTCCGGCACCAGGTGGATTCTCTGTCGACATCCACTTGATGATGACCATCGCAGGAACGACCCATAAGACGCCGCTGAACATGAAGTAGAGTGCATGGGCGTACCAGGGGGCTTCGGCCAGTGTCGCGCTGGCGACGGCGACGGCCACAACGGCATAAACCAGGACCAGGACGATGATGAAAATCGTGCCAATGAATTTTCGGGCCCGGATGGGGAGTGTGGTGCGCATGATATCAGGTTCGTGTTGGTTGCCCGACGCTGTTTAGAACGGTCTCGCGCAAAAGGCCACACAACACAGGCCGCGACCGCTTGCCACATTCTTTCCCGGTCTGTCGCGCGGCAATGCCACCTTTACATGAATGCCCGTTTGCCGCAGATAGAGCTGTGAAGCATCAACGCAACTTCAACCTCTAAACCGGCCCTATGTCATTGATCAACAAGCCTTTATACGATCCGGTTCGTGAGCTTCGTGTCGTGCGGTGGTGGCTGTATTTTGTGGCCTTTCTGGTAGCGGCCATTGTGCTGGTCGGAGGAGCTACGCGCTTGACCGACTCGGGCCTTTCGATCACCGAGTGGGCACCCGTTCGCGGTATCATTCCTCCCCTGAGTATTGGCCAGTGGGAGGCCGAGCTGGCGAAATATCGCACAACGACGGAATACCAGACGATCAACAAGGGCATGACAATGGATCAGTTCAAGTTGATTTTTTGGTGGGAATGGGGACACAGATTTCTAGCCCGTCTCATTGGATTTGTTGTTGCCATCCCGCTGCTGTATTTTTGGATCAAAGGGCGTCTTGTCGACTGGCTGAAGCCTGCACTGCTGCTGCTGCTGGCCATGGGCGGCCTGCAGGGCTTCATAGGCTGGTGGATGGTCAAGTCTGGGTTGGTTGACCGCGTTGATGTGAGCCAGATTCGATTGGCTGTTCATCTCACCATGGCCTGTGTCATATTCACATTCACGATCTGGCTGGCGCGCTCGATTGCGCCCCATAGCCCGGACAGCGCGCCAGAATTCAAAGGACCGGCAGGGTTTCTCGTTCTGCTCATTCTGGCACAGACTTTCATGGGCGGCCTCGTGGCGGGGCTCGATGCCGGTATGGCCTTCAACAGCTGGCCGCTGATGAATGGCGCGTTTGTGCCCGAAGGTCTGCTGGCCATACAACCGGCTTGGAAAAACTTCTTCGACAACGCGACGACTGTGCAGTTTGTACACCGGCTGACTGCCTACATTCTTTGGGCGCTTGTATTGTACCACGCCATTTCGCTGCAAAGAGCTCGCCCGCACTCACACCATGCCCGCCGAGGCTGGATGATCTTTGCGTTGGTTTCAGTTCAGGCGCTTTTGGGTATTTTGACTCTGGTTATGCAGGTGCCTATGGGCTGGGCATTGGCGCACCAGCTCGGGGCCGTTATCCTGCTTGGTTTCGCAACAGCGCACTGGCGAGGCCTTGCCCCGCGCGATCATGGCTCTTCCCATGACGGCATCACGCCCGTACACCCGGTTTATGGATCAATCTGAACGCCCCTTTTTGGAAGTCGAAGAGTCTGTCACCGGTCAGCGCTGGAAAGAGCGGCTGACGCCGCTTGCACGGCGGGAGGCTGAGACCATGGCCGAACGCTTCAGCATCGACGATCGAGTGGCGCGGGTTTTGGCCGGACGCGATGTTCAGGTAGAAAATGCCGTCGCCTTTCTGAATCCCACGTTGCGTGACCTGATGCCTGACCCGTCCGCCCTGACCGACATGGACGCAGCTGCGGAACGTCTTGCTGATGCCGTGAAGCGCGGCGAGCGAGTGGCCATATTTGGCGACTACGATGTTGACGGCGCCACCTCTTCAGCGCTGCTTTTCAGGTTTCTCGCCGGTTGCGGCATGGACACTGAAATCTACATCCCCGATCGCATTTTCGAGGGCTATGGTCCCAACATTCCGGCAATACGCGAACTGGTTGAGCGCGGTGCGACGCTGATCGTCACGGTGGATTGTGGATCCACCAGTCATGAATCTGTGGCTGAAGCGGCGCGGCTGGGTGCTGAGGTGGTGGTTCTCGATCATCATCAGGTCGCAGAAACGTTGCCCGACACAGCCGCGCTGGTGAATCCCAACCGGCACGACGACATGTCGGGGCAGGGACATCTGTGTGCCGCCGGGGTAGTTTTTCTGACATTGGTCGCTTTGAATCGGACTTTGCGTCAGCGCGGCTGGTATGGGGGCAACCGGCAGGCACCCGATCTGATGCAATGGCTTGACCTCGTCGCCCTGGGGACGGTCTGCGACGTTGTGCCGTTGAAGGGCTTGAACCGTGCATTTGTTATGCGCGGGCTTGATATCATGCACCGCCAGCGAAACGCGGGACTGGTGGCACTGGCTCGGGCAGCTCGTCAGGATGGGCCCGCCGCTCCCTGGCATCTGGGCTTTCTGCTCGGCCCGCGCATAAATGCCGGGGGCCGCATTGGAGACGCAGCTCTGGGCGCTCGCTTGCTGACGACAGATGACCCGGTGGAGGCGGAGGAAATCGCCACAAATCTCGACAAGCTCAACAGTGAGCGTCAGGAGATGGAAAAGGTCATGCTGAAACAGGCGATTGACGAGGCGGAGGCCGAGATTGGACTCGGTGAGGGGCCCTCTGTTCTGGTGACCGAAAGTGAAACCTGGCATGCCGGAGTGGTGGGCCTGCTGGCCTCGCGTTTGAAGGACAAATTCCGTCGACCGGCCTTCGCCATTTCATTTGATGATCGCGGCATCGGTGCCGGATCGGGGCGTTCTATAGCCGGGGTTGATCTCGGTGCTGCCGTTCGTGCCGCAGTGGAACTCGGCCTGCTGGAAAAAGGCGGAGGGCATGCAATGGCTGCCGGTCTGACAATTCAACGCGAGAAACTGGGCGCTTTCCGCTCTTTTCTGGAGGAGCATCTGGCTAAAGAAGTTGGTCAACAGCGGAGTGTCCGCGAGTTGAAAATCGATTCGGCGTTGAGCGCTCGTGGTGCCACGGTCGAGTTTATTGATGCGCTTGAGCAAGCCGGTCCCTTCGGCGCGAGCCATCCACAACCGGTATTTGCGTTTCCCCACCATGTGGTGCGCTTTGCTGACGTCGTTGGTGCAAACCACGTCCGGTTTGCGATTGGTTCTTCAGACGGGGCAGAATTGCGTGGGATAGCGTTTCGGATTGCAGATGACCCTCTGGGAAAAGCGCTGTTAAACGGTCGCGGCGAGACCATGCATTTCGCCGGAACACTGAGCAGCGATTTCTATCGTGGCAGCAAGCGGGTTCAGTTGCGTCTGTTGGATGCCGCTGTGGTTCCAAGTCGCCTATAGAGCGGCCCTTTACAGCCCCGTCGAGCACACCTATTCCTGCACCAATTCCTTTTCAGAACCGGATACGTTCATGCGCGCCGAAATGCAGAACCTTGCAGATGAGATTAAGCAGGCTATCAGCCTGCTGCGGCGGCATCTGGACTGGGAACCGGCGAAAATACGATTGGCCGAGTTGAATGATGCAGCCGAGGACCCTGATCTGTGGAATGACGCCGGCAAGGCGCAGGCATTGATGAAGGAGCGTCAGCTGCTGGAGTCGAGTATCAACGCGATCGACAGTCTCGAGGGCGACATGGGCGACGCGATCGACCTGATCGAACTTGCCGAGATGGAAGAGGATGCGGCGGTGTTGCAGGAGGCCGAGGACAGCCTTCGCAAGCTCCACGGCGAACTCGGCAAACGGCAGGTGGAGACGCTCCTGTCCGGTGAAGCCGACGCTAATGATACCTATTTCGAAGTCCATGCCGGCGCCGGTGGCACCGAGTCAAATGACTGGGCTAACATGCTGCTGCGCATGTATGTCCGCTGGGCAGAGCAGAACGGCTACAAGGTAGAAATTCAGGCGACCACAGCGGGTGATGAAGCTGGGATCAAATCGGCCACTGTGCTGGTCAAGGGACACAATGCCTATGGCTGGTTGAAGACCGAATCCGGCGTCCACCGATTGGTTCGCATTTCGCCCTATGACTCAAATGCACGGCGCCATACCTCGTTCTCCTCAGTCTGGATATACCCGGTGATCGACGACAACATCGAGATCAACATTCCCGACAGTGAGATCCGCGTCGATACCTACCGTTCTTCGGGGGCTGGCGGCCAGCACGTCAACACGACGGATTCGGCAGTCCGCATTACCCACATCCCGACAGGCATTGTGGTCACTTCCTCAGAGAAATCCCAGCATCAGAACCGCGCCAATGCTATGAAGGCTCTTCGTGCGCGGCTTTATGATATGGAGATGAAAAAGCGCGAAGAAGCAACTCAGGCTGCCCATGACAGCAAAACCGACATCGGCTGGGGACACCAGATACGGTCTTATGTCCTGCAGCCTTATCAATTGGTCAAGGATCTGCGGACCGGGGTTGAGAGCACTAATCCTGCAGCTGTACTCGACGGCGACCTTAACGCGTTTATGGAAGCAGCGCTGGCGCACCAGGTTTCCGGCGAAGACAAACAGATTGAGGATGTTGAGTAAAGCGGCTCGACTCGGCTTTTAAAGGCCGAACGGCCTGCTTTGGATTTCCAGCAGCGGTCGACGCGTCAGGGGCAAAGCATCGCTGGAACCTCATATCGCGTCAGGGCGTTCAAGCCCGATGATGACGGACTAACCTCCGGTGACGCTCATGTGCCGACCGACGGCTGCCTTTTCGCCTTGTCGCTCGATAACGAAATCATGGCCCTTTGGCTTGCGGCCAATGGCTTCATCGATGGCGGCGTATATTTCATCATTGGATTCCGATGCACGCAACGGCGTGCGCAGATCTGCAGCGTCATCCTGCCCAAGGCACATATAAAGAGTACCGGTGCAGGTTACCCTTACGCGGTTGCAGCTTTCGCAAAAATTATGTGTCAGCGGCGTGATCAGTCCCAGCCGTCCTCCGGTTTCAGCAACTTCCAGATAACGGGCCGGCCCCCCGGTCTTGTAGGGGATTTCGGTCAGCGTGTATTTCTCTTCCAGCCGTCTGCGAACGAGGCTGAGCGGCAGATACTGATCCGTTCGGTCTTCCTCGATTTCGCCCAGCGGCATGGTTTCGATCAGCGTCAGGTCGAAACCTTCTCCATGAGCCCAGTTCATCATCGAGTCGATTTCGTGCTCGTTGACACCCTTCAGGGCTACCGCATTAATTTTGACAGCGAGACCAGCCTTTCGGGCAGCTTCGAGTCCCTCCATTACTTTGCCGAGCTGGCCCCAGCGGGTGATCTTGTGAAACTTGTCATGGTCAAGAGTGTCGATAGAGACATTGACGCGCTCGACACCGCAATCGGCCAGCTGTTGCGCGTATTTCGCCAGCTGTGAACCGTTGGTCGTGAGCGTGAGTTCCTGCAGAGCGCCGGATACAAGGTGTCGAGACAGCGACTGGAACAGCGTCATGATGTTTTTGCGGACGAGTGGTTCGCCGCCGGTTAAGCGCAGCTTGCGAACACCCTTGTCGACAAAGGCCGAGCACAGGCGGTCCAGTTCTTCGAGAGTCAGGAGATCTCGCTTGGGGAGAAATGTCATGTCTTCAGCCATGCAGTACACACAGCGGAAGTCACAGCGGTCCGTCACCGAAACGCGTAGATATTCCACGTGACGGCCAAACGGATCGATCATGTTTGGTAATGGGCTCATACCTGAAATGTAACGTGGGATTGCAAAAACAAAAGCGCTTTCTTCAAGAGACCGGATAATCGCTGATGCGTGTGGGTCCAGATTGACTTGGTATTATAAGTCCAGATAAAGCCTTCCCCACAACCACCAACCATTTGGCCTCGCTTCATGCGCGATTTTTTGATGACCCTGGATCGCAGTTCACCGAAGAGCCTTCAGGCACAGCTGCGTGAAGTGCTGGTATCGGCTATTCTGGCCGGACACATGAAGCCGGGTGAGAAACTGCCGTCCACGCGACATTTGTCGCACCAGCTTGGCATCTCCCGCAATACGGCGGTGCTGGTGTATCAGGGGCTGACCGACGACGGATATCTGCGCACCTCGGAGCGCTCCGGCTATTTCGTCAACGAGACGGTCATTGAAATGGGCGTCCACAGTGCCGCTGAAATGCCGGATCCGCTCTCAGACGCAGCGAGCTCGGTCGACTGGGAGAGCCGGCTGTTCAAGCGTCCGAGCCGACAGCGCAACATTTCCAAGGTGCGCGACTGGCAGTCTTTGCCCTATCCATTCATCTACGGGCAGCCGGATCAGTCATTGTTTCCCATCACTGACTGGCGCGATTGCGTCTACAAGGCTATGGGCAAGAAATGGCTCGATGCCTGGAGCCAGGACACGCTGGACAACGACGACCCGATGCTCGTTGACCAGATTCGCACGCGCATTTTACCGCGCCGCGGAATTCTTGTCGGTGACAGTCAGATACTGGTCACACTGGGCGCACAGCAGGCCCTTTACCTGGTCGCCAGCCTGCTGGTGGAGCAAGGAACCAGGGTGGTGGTCGAGGATCCCGGCTATGCAGATGCGCGCAACATCTTTGCTTTGCGGACCCAAAACATCAGTGCCGTACGGGTTGATAGCGACGGACTGCCGGTCGATGACCGGCTTGCAACCGCCGATATAGTCTACACGACTCCCAGTCATCAGTTGCCGACCACCGTAACGATGCCGACAGAACGGAGGCGCGCGCTATTGGAGTCAGCGGAAAAAAACGACTTTTTGATCGTTGAAGACGACTATGAACTGGAAACCAACTACATGGGCAAGCCGCTCCCGGCGCTCAAGTCGCTCGATCAGGACGGCAGGGTCATTTATGTGGGAAGTTTTTCGAAGACCCTTTTCCCCGGCTTGAGGCTGGGTTTCGTCGTCGCGCCGCAAGAGCTCGTTGCAGAAATGCGCGCCCTGCGGCGCCTGATGGTGCGCCACCCTCCAACCAACAACCAGCGCAGCACAGCATTTTTTCTTTCGCTTGGTCACTACGATGTGTTCGTTCGGCGTCTTCAACGCGCCTATCGCAACCGCTGGACTCAAATGGGCCGATCCCTCGCGCAACACTTTCCCGAAGCAAAAGCGACAAGAGGAATGGGCGGATCTTCGTACTGGGTCACACTGAATTCCGGCAGCTGCAACACCGACCTGCTCGCGGAGAGAGCGCTGCAAAGTGGCATATTCATCGAACCCGGCAATGTTTACTTTCAAGAGGACGATGACCTGTCGTCCTTCAGGCTTGGTTTCTCCTCGATATCATCCGAGCTCATCGATCCAGGTATCGAGAAACTCGCGAAGCTTGCATAATCGGGCCACCTTAACCACCATGCGACAGCTATCGGGACATAGCGGTTGTGCCCGTTCGAGTTTTAAGCCGCTTAACGGGTGCCCATGAGTGTTAAGTCTTTGATAACCATGTTTGCGCATCCTGAAGTGCAAAGCGCCGGGAAAATCACCGGCCGTCGAGGGCTGATTACTATGTTGCGGTTTGGAACAAGAGTGCTCTGTCTCGCGCTTCTTTGGTTTGCCGCGCATTCAGCGGCCCGGGCGGCCTCGGAGTTTTCGGGACCTTGGTATGGCAGCAACTCGTCGATTGTTGTTGATGCCTACGAATACACGCCCATCAACTGGAACAAGCTTCGAGAAAACACGCGGCTTATCGGCTTTGTGAACAAAGCTTCGGACGGATTGCCTCCAACCGCCAGTTGCCGGGGCAGTGATAAGTATTGCCGCTTGGCATGGCGCCGCTATTCGATCGCCAAGGAACTTTATCACACGCGAAAGAGCCTTGCTAAGCAGATGGGAATGAAATGGGGGGCTTACCATCTGGCGCGGCCCGGCAATCCAATCAGACAGGCGCTCCACTTCCTTAGTTTTGCACGGCCGGAAAAAGACGATCTCATTGCGCTTGATATCGAGGATAACGACCCCAAGAAATGGATGTCCCTCAAGGATGCGGAGCGGTTCTCCCGGGTTATCTATCGACGGCTGGGGCGCTATCCCCTGCTGTACACGAACCATTCCACCGCCAAGTTCATTGCGCAAAACAAAAAAAAGTATCCGATTTTAGCCCGTATGAACCTCTGGTATGCACGCTACCGCAGCGAAGTGCAGGGCGCTTTTCCAATGGGAAACTGGGACAGCTACACAATGTGGCAGTTTTCAACGCAGGTGAATTGCAATCGTAAGCGTTGCCTTCGGCGAATGAAGGGGGTTGACCACAGGATCGATGTAAATGTCATTGCCATGCGCCCCGATGCAGCCCGCAAAGCGTGGCCATTTTCGGAACTCACCGCTCGGAAACCCGAACCCGGACCGCTCGCTGTACCCAGCCCGAATCCATTGGTAGCCGCGGCCAAACAGCTTTTGCCGGCAAAGGTGCCTGTGCTTCCAGCGAAACCCGTCGAAACAGAAGGTTCGCCCGTTGTGGCGGGTGTTCTGCCACTGGTCCAGCCGTCGCCTGATCGCACGCAAGAGCCTGATGTGCCGGGAAATCTGCGGGCGGTGTCGACGCTTGTCACTGCCTATTTGGGCGCCGGATCGGCCATGGTTGGGCCTGGCCAGGTTGCAGAACGAATCTCGCTTGTCGACAATGACGCAACCACCCGCACAGCTAAAGCTTCTTTGCCAAAGCTGCGCCCCGGCGCGGCATTCCCATTGCCATCATCGGCGCCGCTGCCGAGCTGGCGCCCCGGCAGCATGATCACGGTTAGAAGCATTCGTCCGGCGCAGAAAGCCGACAAGGATGTGGGTGTTGAAATCCAGACCAGCACGGGCGCCAGTTAATGCGGTCGTCCTTTGGGACAAAGCGCAATGCCGCAGGTTGCCATAAGACCTTTCTGCAAAGCTCTATCGCAGCTTAGTTTCGTCCGCCTCTGCGGAACAAGTCATCATCGTTGTCGAATTCCACACAGATGCGCAAGCTGCAGCGCCCGCTTCTGGTTGGTACTGAATAGCGCTTTGTTCGCTCGCCATAGCTGCAAAAGCTGCGATTAGCGACGAAGCGGCGATAGACGTGACTGCTTGTCGTGTTCATTACAATCGCACCGCGCTGCGCTATCAAGTCGCGCACACCTTCACACGTGTATGACTGAGTACCTGGCCGGGCGTGGCCGGCCTGAGAAATGGCGGCAATTGAGAGGGCGGCGGCGACGACAAATCCGGTTTTTGAGACTGTCACTGGAGGGCACCTTCCTGGTTTCATGATTGACGACTGACCTATAGCCTGAAAATTGTTTTTTGATGGTGATTATTGTCACAATGCCGCGACTGGTTCTTGGTTCTATCAACCTGCTTCAACTGGTACTAATTTCTCCATGTCAAATAGCGATATTCTGTGGTACGCACTAAAATTGAGACTATCTGTCTCGTTTTTTGGCAGATTTGAGGAATGACCATGACAAAGATGACCACCGAGGAAGCCTTCGTAAAAGTGCTTCAGATGCACGGAATTGACCACGCTTTTGGTATCATAGGGTCGGCAATGATGCCGATTTCTGACCTGTTTCCGCAGGCGGGCATCAAGTTTTATGACTGCGCCCATGAATGCAACGCCGGTATGATGGCCGACGGCTTTACACGTTCCACCGGCAAGATGTCGATGATGGTCGCCCAGAACGGCCCGGGAATTACCAACTTCGTAACGCCGGTCAAAACAGCATTCTGGAACCACACACCTTTGCTGCTGGTCACACCCCAGGCGGCCAACAAAACGATCGGGCAGGGCGGATTTCAGGAAATCGAACAGATGAAGCTGTTCGAAGACATGGTCTGTTATCAGGAAGAGGTCCGTGACCCATCACGTATGGCGGAAGTTCTGAACCGGGTAATCTCCAAGGCCTGGCGCGGCTGCGGTCCGGCCCAGATCAACATCCCGCGCGATTACTGGACACAAGTGGTCGATATCGAATTGCCGCAGATCGTTGAGTTTGAACTGCCGTCGGGCGGCCAGGAGGCCATAAGCCGGGCTGCCGATCTGCTTTCAAATGCGAAATTTCCGGTCATTTTGAATGGCGCCGGTGTCGTTATCGGCGGCGCCATCGACGCTTCAGCCAAACTGGCTGAAGCATTGTCAGCTCCGGTTTGCTGCAATTATCAGCACAACGATGCGTTCCCTGGCAGTCACAAATTGTCCGTCGGCCCCCTCGGCTATAACGGCTCCAAGGCGGCGATGGAACTCATCTCGAAAGCTGATGTTGTTCTGGCGCTTGGAACCCGTCTCAACCCGTTTTCGACCCTTCCAGGATACGGCATCGACTATTGGCCCAAGGACGCCAAGCTGATCCAGGTCGACATTAACGCAGATCGCATTGGTCTCACTAAGCCTGTCTCGGTCGGAATTCAGGGTGATGCAAAGAAAGTGGCAGAGCAGCTTCTCGCCAAAGTTTCTCCTGCTGCCAGTTCTGACGAGTTGAAAGAGCGCGAAGGCATGATTTCACAGACGAAGTCGGCCTGGCTGCAGACGCTTTCTTCGATGGATCACGAGGACGACGATCCGGGTACAAACTGGAATGAGCGTTCGCGGGATCGTGAACCACAAAAGATGTCGCCGCGCATGGCATGGCGCGCGATCCAGAAGGTTCTTCCCAAGGAAGCCATCATTTCTTCCGACATCGGTAACAATTGTGCCATTGGCAATGCCTATCCGACCTTCGAAGTTGGTCGTAAATACCTCGCACCCGGCCTGTTCGGCCCCTGTGGCTATGGCTTCCCGGCGATCGTTGGAGCGAAGATGGGCCAGCCAGATACACCAGTGGTTGGATTTGCCGGCGATGGCGCATTCGGTATTTCCATGAACGAGATGACGGCCGTTGGCCGCGACGACTGGCCAGCCATCACTATGGTGATCTTCCGCAACTACCAGTGGGGCGCGGAAAAGCGCAACACCACACTGTGGTTTGAAGACAACTTTGTTGGCACAGAACTCGACATGGACGTGGACTATTCGAAGATCGCACAGGCATGTGGCGTCAAGGGTGTTCAGGTCATCACTATGGACGAATTGAGTGCGGAACTCGACAAAGCCATTGAAGCTCAGATGAAAAACGGTGAGACCACATTCATCGAGGTTTTGCTGAATCAGGAACTGGGTGAACCCTTCCGCCGCGATGCGATGAAAAAGCCCGTCGCTGTGGCAGGCATCAACGCTGACGATATGCGCCCGCAGGTCGGTGTCTAGTTCGGGGCACACCCCAAACGAAAACGAAAATGAGCTCGCCGGAAAGGACTTTTCCGGCGAGCTGAATTCATATTTTGGTGCCGAAACATTTGGCTTACCTGCTGGACACGGCTGGGCTGACCGGAACGGAGTTCGCAATCTGCGTGATGGTGATCTTCGTCGCGGGGATGGTGCGCGGATTTTCCGGCTTTGCCCTGTCGGCACTGGTTATGGCCAGCCTCGTCCTCTTCATTCCACCGATCGAGCTGATCGTGATCTGCTGGTTTCTCGAAATGTCGGCAAGCCTGTTGATGGTCCGTGGTGGCGTCAAGCAGGCCAACTGGAAAGTAGTCATCGGACTGGTCGTCGGCTCGGCAATAGGCGGACCCATAGGTTTGTATCTCACCAACACGCTTCCGGTAGAGACGAGCAAGGCAATCGCGTTGATTGTCATATTGGCGCTCGCTTTTCTGCAATTGCTGAAGGTACGTGCGACTTTTTTGGCAACCAATTCCGGGCTCTACGCAGCGGGTATTCTTGCCGGTACCGTCTCCGGGCTTGCGTCCGTCGGCGGCATGGTGGTTGCGCTATATGTACTTGCGCGCGATGCGCCCCCGCCGGTCATGCGGGCATCTCTTGTTCTGTTCCTGTTCGGCAGTTCGCTCAGCAGCCTGATCTACCTCTACTTATACGGTATGCTTACACCGCGGGCCGTCACACGAGGCCTGGCCTGGATACCGTTTTGCATGGCTGGAGTTCTGGCAGGTCAAGCCTTGTTCCGTCCGCGTCTGCAACCTTACTACAGGCCGTTTTGCCTTGGCCTGCTGATATTTCTGGCTGCAATCGGGCTGATGAGAATGGCAATCGCATAGTCAATTTGAGGAGTAAAAATTGATATGGCTGATCCGGTACTGGGCCTGCCCAAACCTGTAGGCGAGAAACGCCGGACAACTTGCTACATGCGTGCCCTGCGCTCAGGAAACAATGTCAATTTGAAGTCAGGTAAGTTCGCTGAGCGGATTCGATGCGAAACCGTATACAACTCCTGCATCCCGGACCGGAGTTGACCAGATGACATCGCTTCCAGCTTCCACAGACAAGAAACTCGGTCTGGTCATCGACCTCGATACCTGCGTTGGCTGCCATGCCTGCGTGGTGGCCTGTAAGGAATGGAATACCTCAGGTTACGGCACCGCACTCTCAGATCAGGATCCCTACGGTGCTAACCCAGCAGGGTCGTGGCTCAACAGAATCCATACATTTGAAGTCATCCCGGATGGGGAGGTGATAGGCACAGCTGGCGACGCGCGGGTGGTACATTTCCCAAAATCCTGTTTGCATTGCGAAGACGCACCCTGTGTCACCGTTTGCCCGACAGGGGCCTCGTACAAGCGGCAATCCGACGGTATTGTGCTGGTGGATGAAGAGAAGTGCATTGGCTGTGGACTCTGCGCCTGGTCCTGCGCCTATGGCGCCCGGGAGATGGATCTGGCGGAAGGCGTGATGAAGAAATGCACACTGTGCGTTGACCGAATCTACAATGAGGAGCTCGAAGAGATCGATCGGCAACCGGCCTGCGTGAAAACATGTCCGGCAGGTGCACGCCATTTCGGCGATCTGGCCGATCCTCAATCTGATGTCTCAGTGCTGGTCAAAGAACGTGGTGGCTTTGACCTGATGCCTGAACAAGGGAACAAGCCGGTCAACAAATACCTGCCGCCGCGTGAACGCACCGAACTGGGGGCAAATTCCGCTCCGCCTGAATCAGAGGAAGAATCTGTCGCAGCAGAGGGTCTGTTGGGCTGGATTGACCGTGCGCTTGGCACCCTCGACGGAAAAGGAGCCAAATAATGCATCCAGCAGCTTCTGTTATCGCGTTCACGACACTTTCCGGTCTTGGATACGGGCTCGCTTTCGTCCTCGCCCTCGGCCATGGCAATCCGGCCGCTACTTCGACCAAAATTGCATGGTTCCTGGCTCTGACTCTTATTTCCATTGGCCTGCTGTGCTCAACGCTGCATCTGGGCAATCCGCAGCGCGCCTGGCGTGCTTTCTCGCAATGGCGGTCCAGTTGGCTCTCGCGCGAAGGGGTTATGGCGGTATTGACCTTCATTCCGCTGACTTTGCTGGCGGCCATGAGCATCTTCGGCGATTCATTCAATCTGGCGCTGGGCTATGTCGGCGGCATCATGGCGGCGGTTACGGTCTACTGCACAGCCAAGATCTATAATTCTCTGCGCACAATTCCGCAGTGGCACAGCGGTTGGACCATTGCGACATATCTTGGTTTCTCGCTCTCATCGGGCACGCTCGCCTATGTCGGTCTGTTTCGCAAACCTCTTGAAGAGGGGCGGACCGACGTTTGGACGATTGTTGCCCTGGGCATCCTGATTGCTGCCTGGGTGTTTAAATTTATGTGGGTGCAGAACGCAGCAAGCGTTGGCTACGGCAAGTCCACCATGGAAAGCGCGACAGGCCTCGGCCACATCGGCAAGGTTCGCTTGCTTGAACGCCCGCATGCCATGGGAAACTACCTGACCAATGAAATGGCATTCAGGGTGGCTCGCAGGCATATGAATCTCTTGTGGAAGATTTGCGTCCTGCTCGGCCTGGTGTTGCCGGCGGTTTGCCTTGCTCTGGCACTTGCGGCGCCCGCAGCGCTGACGTTCTTTTCCTTTGTTGCTCTCATAACCCACATGCTGGGCCTGTTGGTGGAACGCTGGCTTTTCTTCGCGACCGCACGCCACGCGGTGGGATTATACTATGGTGGCGATGCAGCGTTGGTACCGGCGGAGTAAGAGCTCCGGAGTAAAGCAGAATGCTCATGCCTGCTCGGGCTGTATTTCGTTAACCCGGATTACATCGCCTTCGCCGAGATAGCTCCCGAGCCGGGTCTCCAGAATGATCAGTTCATGCTGACCGGTATTGCTGCAGGAATGAACTGTTCCAGGAGGCATTTCGAAAACGTTCCCCGGCGCGACAATCCTGCGTGTGGAACCACAACGCACTTCACCTTGTCCGCTCACCACCAGCCAGGTCTCGCTGCGTGATTTATGCATATGCGGTTGTATCTTGGCGCCAGGGTAAATTTCCAGCCGCATGACGCTATAGGCGCGCCGACGATCGATTTGAGTTTCCTGACCCCAGTCGTGTGCAATCTCTATTGGTTGAAACAGTTCGTGGCGCTCTGCCGCGCGTAGGCGGTTGACCAGCATTTCCCGGTCGAGGCCGGCTCCCCTGCGGGTGACCAGAGTAGCGTCCCGCGTCGCAGTAACTTCCAGGTCTGATACGCCGGCAAGGGCGACGAGGTGGCCGCTTGTGGTGACATGGCACTGACTGCACCCCTCGGTAAACACGTCGTCTTTCGCCTGGCGTCGATCCGGAGAGCCTTTCAGATCGACAATTCGCAACAGCGTTCCGGACTGCTGCGACAGAACGTCGAACAAATCCATCGATTGCAGGTTTGACCAGACATTGATGGCCGGCCAAAGAGCACCACTCATGGTTTGGGCCAGTTGGAACGCCTTGTTGCAGGTTTCCAGAGTGCGTTTGTCGGAAAGCTGAAGCAGGGTCCTGGGCGTCATAAAGGCAACCTTGCCTGCGGCATAAACGCCTGCATGCATGCCGGGTGTCGCTCTGTGGGCTTCGTGCAGCAACGTATCGGCCGTGGCATTGCCCTTAATGAGATGCAAGCCTTCGCCTTCATTCGTCGAAGGGGCACCGCACATGATCACGGATTCCTGGACCATCGGGGAATTTCGTGTCTGGACAACCAGCCGTTCAAAGGCGTCGATGTCTCCGGGAGGATCATTGGCGTCTATGATCACCATCAGAGCTGAACGGGATTTGAGCGCGGCCAGCAGGGCGCAGGTGACCACAGCCGGCCAGGATCCCCTCTCGACCGCTTCCAGGATGATCTGAGGGGCGAGGTCGAATTCAGATTGGCCTATCTGCTGTCTTGCAATGGGCAACGACAGGGCTGTGACCGAAACAATCGGATCAAGGGCTCCCGCTGCAACCAGTCGGTTTGCACAAGCCAACGCCTGTTGAAAGTTGCTGGGAGCACGCTCAACGCGTTGAAACTGGGCCGGCCGGTGTATTCGCGACAGGGGCCAGGCCTGCAGGTTGCTGCCTCCTGCAAGTACGATCGGGATAACAGGCGCTTCCATGGTGTCGTCGGTCAAAGACATAGGGGCCTCCATAGATTTATGGAAAACGTAGTCTCAAAGTATTGTCGAAGGTTGTATAACGAAATATTACAACTATTAAGGTTACCGCACCTCGGATGCAAACCAAATTCGTGCCTGTGGATCAACGGTGAGGCTCCATTTGCGGTTACCCCGCAAGATCGCTACTCATCAGCGATGTCTGGTCAATGAGCCAGGCGATGGAGATTTTATGTTCACGATTGCGGGAAACCGCTAACCCCGGCCAATGGGGTTGCTTATCCATACCAGGGCGCTGACTTCTCAGTCAGTCCCAGGCTTTCTGCGGCCGCAACTCACCCAAAACCGCCAGAGATCAGACGTGAGCATCAGGCCAATGCCTTTGTTGCGGGCGCAAGGCGCTTGAGCAATTAAATCTTGAAAGACGACGAACCATGAAAATCAGACCCACACAGTCATTCGACATTCCCGGTCTTCAGAAATTACTCGACAGCATCGAATTGTTTCCGGGCGCCATGCTTCCGCAGATGGTGCAGAGCTTTCTGTCGGAAGACGACTGCGCCGAAATCTGGCTAACCAGCGAACTGAATGGCAAAGCTGTCGGGTTTTGCTACGCTGCTCCCGAAGCGCAAACCGACGGCACCTGGAACATGCTGGCGATAGGCGTGCTTGATTGCCAACAGGGAAAAGGGGTGGGCAGCGCTATCGTTGAACATCTCGAAAAGCATCTGCGGGAAGATGGTCAGCGTCTGCTGATCGTCGATACATCAGGAACTGATGGATATCTGCAAGCGCGTGAATTCTATCGCAACAACGGATACCATGAAGAAGCCCGTATACGCGATTTCTGGGCGGCGGGAGACGACAAGGTTGTTTTCCGGAAATCGCTCTAGCGATCCTTCCCTGTGCGGTACGGGGTACCGCACAATCACATCCGGGCAAGTCCACCTGTCTGACCGCCAGCGGAGATTTCAGCATTTGGTCGGGTCCGCGATCCAGACCCGCAGCTTCCCGATGGACCTGAACCCCAGATCGCGCATGATTTTCAGGTCGTTCCCGGAATCGTATCCAACCAGGCTCTTTTGCGGTCCAAGTGTTGCTGCACAAGCCCCGGCATCGGCGAAATCTTGCGCTCTGCGGCACTTCTCGGCGCTGAAAACGTTGGAAAGGCCAATGCAGCGTTCGGACAAATTTGCGACGCATCCGGCTTCGAAACCCAGATCAGTTTTTTTGCCGAAAAAGGCGATATCCGGCATCGACAACATAAGGGATGGAAACATGTACCGCTCGGTTGGAGATCCGTTGCGCTTCCAGCTCTTCTCCCAGGTCCGCAGGTCGTCCGCCGATTCGATTTTGCACCAGCCGTCGGGCAGCACTGAAACGGTTCCTGCGGGCTTGCGATACAGCCACTCTGCATCGATGAGACACTTGAAGCCGATGGTCGTGAGTTCGAGCTCACAGAAACTATCTTTGACCACAAGGTTGCCGTGAAAACAGCGTGCCAGCGCGCCCAAATCCGAAGCTGTCTGTTCAACGCCACCAGGCGATAGCGTTACATAATTGGGGTAGTAGGGCGGCGGTCTGCTCCAATGCAGCAGCGCATTAGGCGACCGGTGAAACTCTTGGCCATGTGCTGAAAATACCGCCTGGCACAGGTCGGCATTGTTATTCGCCACCACGGAAATGATGTTGCGGGCTCCATGTTCCATGACGGCAACCTAGTCGGCCAGAACGACAGGCTCAACGGCGAGGCGGGTGATCGAGCCTGCTCAGATCGATTGGCGGTACCGCAGCGCTTCTTGACGACACGTGTGGTGCCGAAAGTGTACCGACCTCATTCAGGCTCTCCTTCATCAGTCGGTATTTCCTCCTGCGCGTTTTCGATGTGTGCCAAAATGCACCCTGGGTTCCGGAAAGATACTTTAGGGGGAGGGAACGTTCAGCTGATACCTCCGCAGCTGACGACTTTTCCGGCAGACTTTGCCCAGACATCAGCCCAAAACATCAGCCCAAGACACCAGCCCAAGACACCAGCCCAAAGCATCACTCTCATGGACGCCGACCCTACAAAGCATTCCATCCGCAAATTGATCGATGTCTACTTTGACACGGGCGAGGCGCTTCGCTCAGCCATAGAGCGAGAGGACTCCGATCAGATCGAAATTCTCGACCGTCGGATTTCGATGCAATTCAATACACTGTTGGATAATGCACCGCAGAACGGTGAAGACGCTTTGGCATTGATGGGGTTTTTGATCGACCATCTTGTTCAGTATGGCGCTGAAACGACACTCACTGACCGAATCAAGGCGAAGATGCTGACTCTTGTGGCAGCCGGTTTTGGTCACGAAGCAGACGCAGCACTTGATTGAGCCGCACTGCGACGAGAGTCGAGCATTCGCCAGCCGCACCCATCGGTGAAAGTCATTGTTCCCTTTGCTCGAACAGGCCCCATACTTTCCCTTCGGAGTGTCGACGCCTGCGCAGCACGACAATTGTCAGGCCGAGAACCAGCATTTCGGCAACCACCCCGGCGTACCAGATGCCAGGTTCGCCGAACCAGAAGGGCATGAGGAATGTGAGAGGGAGCGCGAAAAGATACGTTCTTGCCAGGCCCAGCAAGGCCGCGCGTCCGGCGTCGCCGATAGCCTGAAAGTAGGTTCCAATCATCATCAACGGACCGAAAACAAACATCAGCAGAACGGCAAAAGGCATTATTCGACCCAGTTCGCGGGCTATCGCCGCATCATTAACGAAAACGAAAGCGATCTCCGTTCGCGTTACAATGAAGCTGATTTCGACAATCGTGCAGTAGATGAGAGCCATCGCGATGGCCAGTTTCAAAGTGCTGTTTGAGCGCACCAGTTTTCTTGCGCCGTAATTGTTTCCGACTATGGTTTGAAAAGCCATGCTCAACCCCAGTAAGGGCAGAAACGAAAAGGTCAAAAGCCGGGTAATTATGCCAAACGCCCCGGCGATGGCTTCATAGTTTCCACCGGCCCACATTTGCAGGCAAAAAAGCGTCAGGCCTGCCGACAGAGAGATGCCGATATAGCCCAGGCTTGACGGCGCCCCGAGGGCAAGAAGCTCTCCCCAGTGGTTGCAACCAAAACTCAGCCGGAGCCTTTGCAATGCACCACCGGTCCGCGTGCGGTAAGCGATGATCGCGAACATGGAGCAGGCCTGCGCCAGAACCGTGCCATAAGCTGAGCCCGCGACACCCCAATCGAATTCGACAATGAACAGATAGTCAAACACGATGTTCAACAGGGCCGACATCATCGTGATGGCAGCCATCGCTGGCAGCATTCCACGGCATCTCAAGGCATCAATGTTGATTGCCAGAATGAAGACCAGCGGGGAGCAGAAAATCAGAATTGAAATATAAGTGTAGCCCATATTCGCAAGTATGGGAGATTGATTGGCTGCTGCGAGTGTGAGTTTTTCTCCGCCGATAGAAAACAAGCTGATGAGCGTTGCACAGGCGACCAGCGACAATTGAATCGCCTGACCGAAAACCCGCTCTGCGTGGTCCATGTTGCCTGCACCCAAAAGCCGGGCAAACACGCTTGAAAATCCGCTGGAAACCAGAGTCGATAGGGCGACGAGCATCATGTAGAGCGGGAACATCAGGGTGACCGCCGTGAGGGCATCGGCCCCCACATACGCGCCGAGAAAATAGGCATCGACCAGAGTGAAAAGACCGTTCACCCCCATGACGACGATGATTGGCGTTGCTGTTTTTGCAAACAGGGCTGGCAAAGAGCCAGACAGATAGAAGTTCCCGTTGGTCGGGTCAGAAGCAGACATCACAAACCTCACACAGTGTTCGGATGCGGCACTTGAAAGGGGGCTCGCATTGCCAACAAACCGCATACAGCTGTGGTTGGTTGATGTATTCTACGGAAACTTCACCTTGGCAGAGCCAGCGAGCGGCAGGGGTCTCAGCCCTGATCGCTGATTATTTCCCGACAGCCGCAATGTCAATATAGAAGGTGGACTGTGCGACCATTCTTTTTTGGGGGGCCTGCGCCCCAGCCGTTCGACAGCAAGGTTGCCCATCGAACCTCGCCCTCGTTCTTTCGATGACGACGTTAAAGTGCCGATGTGCATTGCTGTTCCGGCCGGGCCGGGCAGGGCACGCCATTGCGGCTTCAGAGCTGATCGCATCCTTCGCGCACTTGCTGCAACTCAACGCCTCCCGGCAGGTCGCCGGGAGTCTGCGGTTGCGAAAAATTTGGTGGGCCCGCTAGGAATCGAACCTACCGTCACCACCCGTGTTTTTCAAAGACAACGGTTTTACAGACCGCTCACGGGAAACGGGCCCGTGATATAATATGTCGTTTCCATCGTCGTGTTCCTTGTTGCGCCACTGCGCGTGAATCTGGTTCTCGCAACGGGATTTGAACCCGTGTCTTCAGATTGAAATTCTGAGATATTGGACCTGACTATACGATGCGAGATCGTGTCAGTCGGTCTCTCGATAACAGTTGGTCAGGGTGGCAGGAGTTGAACCTGCGTTCTCTGCGTTCCAAGCGCAGCGGATTACCACTTTCCCACACCCTGAGGGTGTCGGTCGGGGCAAATCTGGTTTTGCACTGCTGAACATGGTCTTGACCTACGAGTTGAGGCGCGGTGCTACACCAACTCAATTCGCGATGCAACACCTGCTAAAAATGGAAGAGGCGGAAGCGCGACGACGTGGTGTCGATGTCAATGCCAATGCATTTGCAATTGCAGTTTGTTCTCATCATAGAATTTGTACTGGCGTTTTCGGCCTGCGGAAAACATTCGACGGGAACGAGGCGCAGGTCACCCTGTCTGGGGAGTTGCTGCGCGGTCGTTGCGTGGTGAGACACCAAATCTGCGTGAATATTCCCGACTGAACTGGGTAGGGCTTTCATACCCAACGTCAAATGCCACACCAGAGACTGAGTGGGCGCTATCACTCAACAGTCGTCGGGCCTCAATCAGCCGGAGGTTCTTTTGGTATTGCAGCGGGCTGGTAGCAGTAAATGTTTTGAAGTGCTCGTGAAATGTCGATGGGCTCATCCCCGCGGTCCGGGCCAGTTCCGGAACGGAAATCTGGGTTCTGAACTCCTGTCTGATCCGGTTGATCGACTTAGCGATTCTGCTCGCGACGCTTTCGTGCCTGAGTAGCTGTCGCAGCATCGCTCCATGCCGGGCCATCAACAACCGGAAGTGAATTTCCCGTCGCACCAGTGGCGCAAGAACGTGAACTTCTGTTGGTCGTCCGGCTAGGCGGAACAATCTGCCCATCGCTTGGATGAGCTCTTGATCGGTTTCCCCCGCGTCCAGAGAAAGCGCTTGCGCAGCGTTGAGATCTGCCTCGCTCAATTCGTCGTAGAGGCTACGAATAATATTCATATCAACGGTCATGATCAGAGCGACATAGGGCTTTACGGAACTCGCCTCCACAACACGGGAGACAACCGGCAAGTGATGGCTGACGATGAGCGACTCGCCGGCACCGAAGCTGACACGCCGATCACCCAACCAAGTTTCTTTGCGTCCCTGAAGAATTAGGCAAATGACAGGTTCATAGAGCGTTGCCTCAAGGGTGGTGGGCGCCTTGCTGCGAAGCGCGAACAATCCTTCGATTCCGCTTGGGCATGCAGCTGCCGGATTGTCTTGTTCGTCGACAAGGCGCTGAATTTCCGCAATCAGCTCAGTGTATGGCATTTCTTGACTCCGAATTGACGGTATCAGAAGTAGCACGGCCATCTCGCTTGAACAAAGCGTACTCCGAGTATTCAGAGAAATGGGCAAGTCTTTCGGAGGATGAGGCAGGTGCGGAGAATACCATTCCTTTAAGTCTATAAGGCGGAAAAGCAGTCGCCGCGGCGGGCTGAGTCATCGCGTACCACCACACCACGAAGGAAATGAAGTGACCCGGACTATACTCATCACAGGTGCCTCATCCGGTATTGGCAAGACCACTGCCGAGTTTTTTCATGACAAAGGCTGGAACGTGATTGCAACAATGCGTTCGCCCGAAGATGAAAAAGAACTTGTCGGCCTGGACAACATGCTTTTGACACGGCTCGATGTGAACGATCATGATTCTATCGATGCCGCGGCGGCGGAAGGGATTCAGCGATTCGGGCGGATCGATGTGCTGCTGAACAATGCAGGTTATGGCGCTTACGGGCCCCTGGAAGCGTTTCCGATGGATCGGATCAAACGTCAGTTTGACACCAATGTCATCGGCCTGCTGGCAACCACCAAGGCTTTGTTGCCTCATTTCCGGCAGAACAAATCCGGCATCATTGTCAATGTCTCGTCCATCGGTGGACAAATGACTTTCCCTCTCGGCACGCTTTATCATGGTACCAAATTCGCGGTGGAAGGGTTGTCAGAAGCGCTGCACTACGAACTGGAGCCTTTCGGTGTGATGGTGAAGATCGTTGAGCCCGGAATGATTAAGACGAATTTTGGTGGTCGTTCGTTCGATTTTGTACTGGACGAAAGCATGACCGAATACCTTCCCACCGTCGCCGGAATGCAGAAGGCCATGGGTTCCTACGCGGCCAATCCTTCGGAACCGCTGGTCGTCGCGGAGGTTATCTGGCAGGCCGCCACCGATGGCACCGATACCTTGCGCTATCGCGCCGGCTCCGATGCCGAAGCCTTGCTTGATGAGCGCAAGGTGCAGGATGACGCAACTTTTATTGGCAATATGAAACAGCGGATGGCGCAATGAGTCAGCAACGTCAGGGAGAAATAGAGATGTATCATGATGCAGTGGAAAGAGGCGGTCTTGCTGTTGTAACGGGAGCGGCCAGCGGTGTCGGACACGCTGCGGCGATGCGCTTCGCGCAGGCCGGCCTGGGTGTGGTGCTCGCTGATCTGCCGGGCGAATCTCTGGACGCTGCTACAGCGCAGGTGCGTGAAACCGCGAATGAGGACGCTAGCGTATTTGCTGTCCCCACAGATGTCAGCGACGCCGAGGCCGTCAACGCGTTGGCTGATGCTTCCTTCGCCGCCGGAGAAGTTGCAGTTCTGATGAACAATGCCGGGATTGGCATTCCATCCGGCAGTTGGGAAAATGCTGACAATTGGAGGAGGCTGCTTGAAGTTAACCTTTTTGGCGTCATCAACGGCCATCACGCCTTCTTGCCCCGCATGATCACAGCGGATCGCCCGGCAGTGGTGGTCAACACGGGCTCCAAGCAGGGCATTACAACGCCACCCGGAAATGCCGCCTACAATGTCAGTAAGGCCGGTGTGAAGGTCATGACAGAGATGTTGGCTCACGAGCTACGTGAAGCGGGAGCGCCAATTTCTGCCCATCTGTTTGTGCCTGGGTTTACATATACCGGAATGATACAGCGCTTTATGCCCACAAAACCCGCCGCCGCTTGGACAAGTCAGCAAGCAGTCGATTATTTAATTGAGCGAATGTCAGCTGGTGATTTCTACGTTTTGTGCCCCGACAATGACGTTTCGCGCGAGCGTGATCTTAAGAGGGTGCAGTGGTCGCTGGGAGATATTCTCGAGAACCGCCCGGCATTGTCACGATGGCATCCTGACTTCCTCGCTGCCTTTGCAGAACATGAGAAGACTTGACAGAAAAGCTCTGAACTCTCTGAACTGCGGCCACGCTCTTGCCTCAATATGAAATGCGGCCTGAGGTCTGGCACGACCGCCGTCTGCAGATGATGTTTGCAACGCGGTCCGTTGATTGGTGCAGGAAGACCGATCAATCTGTGCGGTTGCAAGGAGGATTGGTCCATCAAAAACATCACCATTCGCGAAACCGCCAAAAACGAGCTTTCACAGATTCTCGCGATATACCCTGCTGCCTTCCCTGACGAAGAGCTGCGGCCCGTTGTGTCCAGCTTGATTAAAGGTACAGCGGAAGTTCTTTCGCTTGCTGCTTTTCATGAAGGCGCATTGATCGGTCATGTAGTATTCACTGTCTTCAATGGCGACGACGCGGGCGACAAGGGGGCTGGCGCACTGCTGGGGCCGCTCGGCGTCCTGCCGGAACTTCAGGGTCAGGGCATTGGAAGCGGCCTCGTGCAACGCGGACTTGAACGGTTGGACTCGCAGGGGACAAGACAAGTGTTTGTCCTCGGTGACCCCAAATACTATTCACGTTTCGGCTTTCGGCCAGAACGACTTATGCTGCCGCCCTATCCGCTGCCCCAGAAATGGGCTGACGCATGGCAATCTCTGTTGCTTTCAAATGCAGCGCCTCTGGCCGCAGGACATTGCCTCCTGCCCGAAGAATGGATGGACCGCACACTATGGCTGCCGTAGTCAACTGCTAAGCAGTTCGAATTCGCAATTACAGAAAAATAAGCCGATGATCCTTCGCACCTTTCAAATCGGAATCGTCGCGTTTGCTTTGATTGAAGGACATGTAGCGGTCGCGTTTGCGCGTGAAATGGCGCGCTGCAAACCTCTTTATCCTGCGTTTTGCAAGAATGTCCACATCGCCTGCGCCGGACGCAGTTCGGTCCCCACTTCTGCATTTACACTAACCCTGCAAGGCGAAATGGCATTTGTGAAATTTGATGATGGACGTACAGCGTTGGCCAAATATTCCGGTTCGAACGGCGCACGGATTTTCCGGCTCTTAAGGTCGCATGAATGGATCAGAACAGAGGCTGATGGACGATTCAGCCAGCGAATATACCAAGAAGGCGGTGCGTTGATGGCGATCGGGCAATGCACGACAGGGCCGGTGTCGGTAAGAAACAACTGACGCCTGACTGTATGACGAAACCCGCTGTCGAGCTCAGCCGCCCATCAGACGCCGCCTGCGTTCCTTGAACCTGGCGTGCGACTCTTCTGTTCCATCATGGAACGACCCAAAAGCCTTGTCCCAGGGTACTTCGAGGTTGCCATAGTTGCACTCGAAATAGCGGTGATGCATCTGATGATGGAAATTGCCCAGGCTCAGGCGGTTTTTGTCCCTCACAAGGAGGCCTTCAAATCCGGTATGAGAAGTCGCGGCCGTTATCCCCTGATGGAACATATGAAACAGGATGTTCACGGGATGGGCCGCAACCAGGAAGTGAACCAGAACCGAGGAAAAAAAGAGCGCCGTCTCAAGTGGATGCATGGATAATCCGGACCATGGACCCACATTGGTATTGCGGTGATGCAGGGAATGGGCAAATCGATAAAGCGGTGGCCAGTGCAACCAGCGGTGGATCCAGTAAAAGTGAAACGAGATCCACACCGGCGTTAAGAACAGGAGTGCAATAATCAAGAGCGGGTGGTGCTGCCAGCTTATCGTTGGCGCATAACCGTTGGCCATGGCCCAGAGCATCAGAACCTCGTAGGCCGTCCAGAAGGTAACTCCGCTGGCAAGCGTCCAGAACACGTTGTCCCACAGCTGCGAATTGAACGTGAATTTTTTGCCCCGCGGCAACATTTCGCGGGGATCAAATTTGAGCTTCTGTCTCTGTTTTCGCCAGACATGGAAATACAGGTGCAATCCGCCGGCAACCGCGATCATTAGGGCCATGTTCCGAAGCCAGATTTCAGCGACCCAACCGATCTGCAGCAATCTGGTCTCTTCCAGAGTTGGTGATGCCCAGCGCCAGCAGACAATTGCCAGCAGCGTAAGAATGGAGTTTTCCGCAATTGCGAACCAACGCGCCGTAACCCAACGCAACATATTCATCGGCCGTGGGGGCCAGGAAAAGAAGGGCGAGCTCTCGATCGGCACATCTGGACGATAGTGCCAGTTTCGCTGCATCTCTGACTCAGCTCCATCATTGGCCGGTGCAATATTTGTCATGGAGAAAGCATTCCCGATGAAATTTCGATTTCTGGACCGAAATATGAAGGGGCGGGGGCGCAGTAGCAACCAATGGGTCAAGATCCGGTCCGCTTGTCCAGAAGTCCGCGATCAAGATTCCGGGTCTTGGAATGCAGCTCTTTCCAGTGCTTCATTCACCTCCCGCGGTTTGGACAGAGGGTCGCCGAAACTGCGTTCGAGACATGGTTGTTCGGGAAGGATGACCAAAAATGCAAAACCCGTGCGTAAACTGGCGCAACCACAAGTATCCGGGTGTGTGAAGTAACGTAGCGACACCAACGCAGACCAACAGCACTTGCAGATACATCGGATTGTGCGTCAGCTTGCAAGGGCCGCCGCGATGAGCTCGGTGGTTTTGGGGTGGCGGTTTATCTACAAAAACCGCCTTGCCAGCCTTGAGCAAGGCAGTATGGTTTCACGTAAGGAAATCGCCCGACCTCGAGTTCGACCGACAATGCGACCTACTCTTGTTATTCTGGTTGTTGGTCTGAGCCCCTCCCTGGTTGGAGAACATACGCCTCACCTGAAGCGTCTCGCTGATCGCGGCGGAGCACGGCCGCTGAAAACGGTTGTCCCTGCCGTAACATGTACCGTTCAGTCGACTCTTGTAACCGGTGCGCTGCCTGGTGGTCATGGCGCAGTCGCTAACGGCTGGTACTTTCGTGATCTGGCTGAAGTCCTGTTGTGGCGTCAACCAAATCAGCTGGTGCATGGTGAGAAGATCTGGGAAGCAGGCAAACGCAAGGATCCCGACTTCACCTGCGCCAAAATGTTCTGGTGGTACAACATGTATGCGACCGCCGACTGGAGCGCCACGCCGAGGCCGATGTATCCTGCAGACGGGCGCAAGATTCCGGACCACTATGCATTCCCGCAAGGCTTACGCGACGAGCTCGACGCCAAATTTGGAAAGTTCCCCCTTTTCAAATTCTGGGGGCCGTTGGCTGACATCACTTCAAGCGATTGGATTGCAAAAGCAACGCAACATGTCATTGACACCAGGAAGCCGACGCTTGCTCTAACCTACCTCCCTCATCTGGACTACAATCTGCAGCGCCTCGGCCCGGACCCAACCCACCCACGTTTGATCGCTGATTTGAAAGAGATCGACGACCTTTGTGGTGAGTTGATTGATGCCGCTGACCAGGAGGGCCGCGAGGTCGTGGTTGTTTCCGAATACGGAATCACGCCTGTCACCGACGCTGTTCACATTAATCGGGCGCTGCGCAAAGCAGGATTGATCGCCGTGCGGGAAGAGCTTGGACGTGAAGTGTTTGACGCCGGGGCGTCGGATGCCTTCGCACTCTCAGATCATCAGCTCGCGCACATCTATGTAAAATCACCTGATCGGTTGGCTGAGGTTAAAAAACTCGTTGAAGACCTGGAGGGCGTTGAGCAGGTTCTCGACGCCGAAGGCAAGAGGGCTGCGGGCCTGGATCACGATCGGTCGGGAGAATTGGTGGCTATATCCAATGCAGATCGATGGTTCAGTTACTACTACTGGCTCGACGACGAAAAAGCGCCGGACTATGCCCGTACCGTCGATATTCACCGCAAACCGGGATACGATCCGGTCGAACTCTTCTTTGATCCCCAGATCCGCTTTCCGAAGCTTGCGTCAGGCCTCAAGCTCGCAAAGCGGAAACTGGGAATGCGAAATTTGATGGATGTCATATCACTCCGCGAAACCAGTCTGGTGAAGGGTTCGCATGGTCGCCTCACCGACGATCCCGATGATGGACCAATGGTGATCAGTTCGCGTCCGGAGCTTCTCGGGGAGGGACCGGTTGCCGCAACTGATTTCAAACAACTGGTTCTGGATCACGTGTTTCAGATAAAGAGCTAGGTTCCCGCGACAAATTTCTGCAGCAGCAGTGTCAGGCCAAAACCGGCGACTGCAAGCGCAGCCCATAGCAGGTTACCGGTGCTCATTATCATGACGGCGTCAAGCAAAGCGATGCCGGCAATGAGGCTGACAACTGCACGGGGAATGTCGCCGGGACCCCGACGCCGGATGAAATAGAGTCCGACGACGATCCAGCCGGCAAACAGGCACCAGAAGGGCAGGGCATTGGTGTCATGTGCGACCACCGTCAGCCCAAATATTACTGGCGCGGCCAGAAACAGAAGCGGCCACATATTTTCCACACGTCCAAGGTTTTCCTGCTTAGCGACATAGGTCAAACCGATGAGATAGGCCGCCAACAACACCGCGCCAACAAACAGGGACGGACCTGGACTGGTCGACACCGCAATGCCTGCCGTTAGGTAGACCATGACGCGACACAGGCCCATAATCAGCGGGCTCAGGGGGTTGTTTTTGTGTTTCGCGTTGTAGAGCACAATCAGTGCTGTCAACACGATACCGCAAATTGCGGGCATTGCACCTGTGCCGCCGGGCAGGAGCATGCCTGCCACAAAGAGCAACAGGACCGATCCGGCCATCATCCCGTACGCCCAAAAATACACGGAGGACCTGCCAACCTCTCCGGATGGAATTGGACGTTCGGGACGCTCAATTGCATCAATGTCGGCATCGCAGGCGTCATTCAGAAACATCCCGCCAACATAAAAAAGCGAGAGCGCGACGAGCACCGCAACCAGGCGCATGTCGAACAGCGAACTGCCCGCAAGCGCGGTTCCAGCCAATGCATTGGTCCAAACCGTGGGCAGATTGGAGACGCGACCGAGCCTCAGGGCAACGGACAATCTCATTTCGACAATTGGTCCCTAACCCAGTTCAACTCTCGCGCTATCGCCGCGCTCAGGCCGGACTTTCGATACTCTTCCGGCAAGACGTCCCAGGTATAGGTCTCGACCTCCAACTGCTCTGTCACGGGCGAGTGGGCATGTAAGGCGAGGATTTCCTTGAGAAACTGCTGCGTCGTTGCCAGATGCTCCATCTCCTCAAGAAAAATCGGGACATGAAAGTGAATGCGCCACTCTGAACCATGAGCCTGATCGATCGTCTCCACAGCTTCGGGAACATCGGAATACCGCGTGAGCTCACCATTCCGGCTTTCGATGACCTGATGCATATAGACCGGCTCGTCGAGCGGATCGAGCAGGCTGACGGTCTTTGGGCCGACCTGGGGAATACGGATCGCGGAACTGAGCTGCAGTTTGGATATTTTGATTCCAGCGGTTTTCAGAGCTTCAAGACTGCCTCGCGCATCTTCATATTCAACCGCTGCGTGACACACATCATAGCAGACACCCAAATGATGGCGGAGTGCAGCCTTCGCCTGTGTGTCGTCGAGATCCGACTGTTCGGTCAGGCGTGTCGCCGCATGCTGGCTGTAAAGATGGTCCTCGAAAAAACGAACTGTTTCTTCGATTGTTTCGATCATGCAAAATGGCTCGGGCTCCAGGGCGAGGTTGATGGATTTTCCTGTGGTTGCTCGAATCTTCACCAGGTGAGCAACATGCCGGATCAGGTTGTCGGCAATCCTGGCCACGACCCGCGCTGCATCATCGCCGGACGCCCAGGGCTTGAATGTTCCGGGAACGGTACTGATCGATCCCTCCATACCCTCTGGCAGCCACTTGGAAAGATGGTCTGCAAGCGTGTTTGTGTAGTCCAGCCGGCTCTGCTCGGTCCAATCTGGTCGATAGGCACCTTCCTTCACCCGGCTTCCGTGAAAATTGCCGTATGGAAATCCATTCAGCGTAAAGATGTAGTAGCCACCGCTCTTCAGAAAACTCTCGAACGCCGAAAAAGCCGCATCATCGCAAAGCGCCTCAGCGGCGGCAGCCGAGAGCCGCAATCCCACACCCAAAGGAGCGTCCGGCGATACGTCGCGTTTGATTGACGGCAGGTGACGTTTCATGCCCTCCAGAATGTCGTCCCATGTCTCGCCGGCATGAATGTTGGTACAATAGGTCAGATGACCATGGCTTTGGCCACAAGCGTCGTGGCTGTTGAGCTTCATCAGGAGACCTGTCTGGCTTTCAACCAGGCAATGGATTGCATCACCAAATCATCGTTCATTTCGTGAACCTCAGTGCCGACACCGATTTTCGACAGCAGTGTTATTGTCAGTTCGCCGCCCAGATGTTCGCGAAAATCGCGCAAGCCGCTGCTTAACTCGGGCTCGCCGCTTATCGTTCTCATCTCGAGAGCGGAATGCCAAAGTTTGAACCCGAGATGTTCAAGCAGGAAACAAATACGGTCCTCTTCGCCCGGAGACAACATGCCGCTCAGAACGGAATACCGCGCATCCAGCGCGATCCCAATTGCAACAGCCTCACCGTGACGCAAATGATATCTGGTAAGGCTTTCCAGCTTGTGAGCGGACCAGTGGCCGTAATCCAGCGGGCGGGCACTGCCGGTCTCAAACGGATCACCACCCTGACCAATTTGCTTCATGTGCAATTCGGCGCAGCGTTGGATCATACGGGCCATCGAAGCCTTGTGGAATGTCGCGAGGTTGTCGGCATTCTGCTCAAGCCATTCGAAGAAATCACCATCCCGAATGAGCGCAACCTTAACCGCCTCAGCCATACCGGCGATTTTGTCACGCTCTCCCAGCCCGGCGATGAATTCAAAGTCGTTTATGACCGCGAAGGGAGGAGCAAAGGTCCCGACATAGTTCTTGGTGCCGTATAGATTGGCACCGTTTTTCACGCCGACACCGGAGTCGTTCTGTGACAATACAGTTGTCGGAATGCGGATGTGCCTTACCCCGCGATGGGCGGTTGCCGCCACCAATCCCACAGCATCGAGAACTGCACCCCCGCCAATGGCAACCACAAAAGAGTGGCGGTCTATGTGGTAGTCGTACAGAATTTTTTGCATCTGCTCGACGTGCTGTAACTCAGCTTTGATCTTCTCGCCGCCCGGAACGAGAAAGGGCTGCGCGACCAGTTCAATGCTGTTTTTGTGGTGGCTGCAATAAATCCCGATCTCGTCAACCAGACCAGCGCGTGCCTCGACCAGACCGTCATCGACAAAAAACAGGACTTTGTGGCGTTTATCGCTTTCGAGGCGGCACAAGATCTCCAAAAAGGTTTTGTTTTCAATGCCAAAAAGAGACTCGGTAAAACTTACCGGAAACTCGTAGGGAACCGAAAAGCGCTGGACGATGGTCTCTCCCCAGACGGCTTCAGCCAGGCTATCATTCTCCATATCGGTATCCCAACTCAATTGCCCATGACCCTGCGGCTTCGCCAGATTGTTATTGTTGAAATGAGCAGCACAATCGTCGCGATCATGATGCCCATACCTTCTCGGGCCGTCTCTGTTTCCCACCACACATCCTGTTTCCAGAAGTCAGGTGTTGAGGGCCAGTAAACAAATGTCATGACGAGAGCTCCGAACAGGCACAGGCCTATCATCAGCAACGCACCATTGCTGGAAACGCTCCGTAACCTGAAGGCAATGACGCCAGCCCAAATTGCCGGTATGCCATAAAGTACCGCCCACAATAGCCCATCGGGATCGTTGAACTGAACAACGATGAAAAGCAGCATCATTGCGCAAAGAACTGCGTTCACAAATCTCATGACTCAACTCTTTGTTACGGCGAGAACTTCTTGCTTTTGACATAAGCCACAATCGCCATGATCTCTTCGACTTCGTAGATTTCTTCCCAGGCAGGCATCTTCTTGAAGCCCTTGCTGACCCGTTTGTAGACAAATTCCGGCGTGTATCGCACAGGCTTCAGTTTTGGTGCCTTACCGGGATAGGCTTTGAATCCGTGACAGTGAGTGCACTGATCGTACCACAGTTCCTTGCCTTTTTCGAAGTTGGCCGGATCGCTCAGATAGGTTTCTGTAAACTCTGGAATTTTGGTTCCTTCGGCCATGGCAGCAGACATTGCTGACATCAGCGAAACCAGCAGAACCATCGCCCCGGTTCTCAAGCCTGTTCTCTTCAACTCGTTGCTCCTGTTGAACTTCCGGAGCGGCGCGGAATGTCACGCCACTCTAAGTGCAGCTTGCGGACTCGATTAACATTCCCTGCTGCAAATTACGGTTGCTTTGAAAAGGCACCGCCAGGATTGACCCGGCGGTGCCTCCAAATCGTTGTCAGGTCCTAGTTTGCGGGAACAATCTTGTAGATTGTATCCAGGGTTCCATTCGGGCCTGTTGTGATCGAGGTCAAAGCATAGACCTCGCCGGCTTCATCCTGTGCGAAGGCGAGAATGTAGGGCGTCTTGCCGTCCATGTTAGCCACCTTAGCGACCTCCATCTCCCATTTCCCGTCCTTTTCAGACCCGATGAAGATCTGGCCGTCCATGGCTGCGAAACTTTTGCTCCAGTCGCCAAAGATGTACTTTCCATCCCACTCCTTATGGGAGCCGCGATAGACGTAACCACCAGTTATCGAAATGCCAGCGCAACCGTCGGGTTGGGCTGTGCAGTTCTTGTAGGTTATGATCGGGTCAACCAGGCCGGTCTTGTCACAGTCTGCAGGATGGTTGTCTGGCTTTGTGTAGTCAAAGCAACTTTCCCCCTCCATCTTGCGCCAGCCCAGGTTGTCGCCTTTTGCTATGATATCTATCTCTTCAAAGCTATTCTGTTGCACATCGCCGCAGAACAGTCTGTTGTCGCCGCCCATGTCAAAAGAGCAGCGCCAGGGGTTACGCAATCCGTAAGCATAGATCTCTTTTTGAGCATCATCATTTCCAACAAACGGGTTGTCCGCCGGGATGCCGTAGTTCTTGCCGTTTTCCTGCTTATCCACGTCAACGCGCAGTATTTTGCCATGCAGGACCGACAAGTCTTGTCCGTTGCCCTCGGTTACGTTGTGCCCGATACCCCAGTCGTTGGCGTAGCCGCCGTCGCCGGTTGAAATATAGAGCATATTGTCCGGGCCAAATCCGATCCAGTGGCCGTTGTGGTTGAACTGCGGCCAGTCGATTTCAGAAATTATGCGCCCAGAATGCAGATCCGCGACATTGGGATCATCTTTTGAGACCGTATATTCTTCAACGGTGTTCGTGTGGTCCCACCAGAACAATTTTCCCAGATCGCCCTGAAAATTCGTTGTCGTCGAATAAGCGACATAGAACTTTCCGTTGTTTGCAAAATCTGGATGAAAGGCCAGACCAAGCAGGCCGCGTTCGTCGAAATCGTGCCATTGATCTACAATTTTGTTGCGAATATCGAGAAACGGAGTCGGTAAGAGGTTTCCGTCCTTGTCGATTATTTTCACCTTGCCGTACTGCTCGATCACGAACTTTCGCTCATCTCCTGCAGGCTGAACCATTGCCAATGGCGCATTTACGCCCGTCACATAAGGCTCCAGTTTTACGGCAGTTTCGGCGCTCGCGGCTCCGATGCCCGTCGTCGTCAGACCAGCGGACAGAGCCAGGCCGAGCATAAGTTTTGAAATACGCATCAGTTTCGTTCCTCCCAGAAGCGGTGTGTAGATAAGACTCAAAAAAGCTAACGTACGACTTTGGTAGAGCCTATTTGTTTTTTTGAACAAATTTGCTGAAATGAAACTGTCAAACAGGCCCATCTTGCGCACTTTGGATTAACGGTATGGCGCTTCGTGGCCAGACGCCCGAGAGGGCTTGTTGCCCATGGCCTCAGCCTTCAAGGGCTCCAAAGATGCGCTTCTGACATCCGTTTATGTGTCGGTACATCGCCTGCTTTGCCGCATCGCAATCTCCCGAGATGACCGCGTTGGCGATCATTCGATGTTCGCTTAGCGAAGACCGTTCATGGCTCTTGCGGTCCTTCTCAGAGAGCGTTTTGGTGATGTTCATGCCGATCAGGATGTGAGGCCGTAGTCCCATCATTGCCGACTCGAAAAACTGGTTCTGGGCCATATTTGCCAACTGCATGTGAAACTCGGTGTCGTTGCCTGTATCGATTACACCGGCTTCAGATTCCTGCCGGAAAGTCCTCAACTGACCCTTCAAATAGCGGATGTCCCGCGCCTGGCGGTTCTTTGCCGCCAGAGCCGCGATATATGGCTCCATTGCCTCTCTGCATTGATAGCATTTTTTGATGTCTTCAGGACTGACAACAGGCTTGCTGTTCGGCAGCTTTGACGGGCCATTTCTGGCCACGATGGTCCCGGAACCCTGTCGGGATACGATAACGCCTTCCTTTTTCAGAACAGACAGAGCAGAGCGAACAATCGTGCGGGATACGCCATAGTCGTGAGCGAGAGTGGCTTCAGTCGGCAGGGGAGCTAGCGAAGGATAATCTCCGACCTGAATTCCTGTTAGCAGATCATTGTACAATTGTTCCGAGATCGAGTCCCGGAGGTCGGGGGGTGTTCCAGGCATCTTCTTTGCGCCTTTCCTCCTGGTGGAAGGATTGGGATAACATTTTTGCCGCTATTCCAGTACTGCGCAAGTGCACTATTTTCCAATGCCAGCAGGCTTGTTGTTTCTACAAATGCGGTTCTCAGGAGCCGCGACGTCGGACCAGAGGGCGGACCAACCACCAGATAATGAAGGGGAGTATCGCTGATATGGCGAGCGTCAAAACGGGTCTGTCACCGCCCAGATACCCAATGGTGGCGTAGGCAAAACCCAGTGGCACCGCTCCGCAAATCAGTGCTGTCAGGAAAACTGAGAATCTCATTTTTGACAGGCCGGCAACGCAGGCGACAACTTCTGAGATGATGGGAAGCCAGCGCGACAGAGCAACAATCCATCCGCCTGCGTCGTGGAAGAGAGTTTCGCCTTGTGCCAATCCTTGCTCTCCGGCGAGCTTCAGCGCCAGGGGCCGTCCAAGAGAGCGGCACAATGCGTAACCGACGAGACCGGATATCACCGCGCCAAGAGAGGCGTAAATGCCACCCAAAACGGGTCCGTATATGATTCCAAGGGCAGCCATGATCGCCGTGGTGGGAATTGGAAATGCCAGGTCCGATATGAGCAGGCCAATGGCAAAGAGCCAGGCCAGGTCGTCATATTCCCGCAGCCGATTGATGGCGCCATCACCATCGAAGAGCTGCTCAAGCTGCTCTCCAAAAAAGAAAAATGGCGCTGCAACAAAGACAATCAGACCGAACACCATGAGCGAAAATTTGAGTGGGCCGCCCATTCCCACCGGCGTCCGGGACGCCACTAGTCGATCAACAGATTGTCGAGATTCATTTTGTCTTTGGGATCAGACACAACTGGTTCCCGCTGGCCGCGCAGAATTGAATTGCCCTCGTAAACCGTACGCTGGTCAATTGCAGGCGGGTTCAGCCAGTCATCCTCTTTCATTTGTCCGCTCTGTCCATAGGCATCCAGGGCATTTTGATAGCAGATAAGCCGGATGGCCTCGCGGTCAATTCCCTCCCGTTCTGCCAGCATCGCGGTCTTGGCGACACCAAGCGGTTCGGAGATTCCCCAATCACAGGCCGAATCCACGATAATCCGCTCGGGTCCATAGACCTTCAGCAATTCAACCATCCGGGCCGAGCCCATCTTGGTGCTGGGATAGATCGAGAATGCAGCCCAATAACCGCGATCCAGAACTTCCCGCACCGTTTCTTCGTTGTTGTGATCGATCACAACCATGGATGGATCGATGCCGTGCTCTTCGCAGACATCCATGGAACGCGTGGTTCCGCGTTTCTTGTCGCGGTGTGGTGTGTGAACCATGACCGGCAGGCCCAGCTCCATGGCAAGGTCGATCTGCAGGCGAAAATATTTGTCCTCCAGCTCGGTTTGATCATCATAGCCGATCTCTCCGATCGCAACGACGCCTTCCTTCAGAGCAAACCGTGGCAGGATATCCATCACGCCTTCAGCCAGTTCCTGATTGTTGGCTTCCTTGGAGTTCAGCCCGACGGTGCAGTAGTGGCGGATGCCAAACTGACCTGCCCGGAACCGTTCGAACCCGACTATGGACGAAAGATAATCGATATAAGTGGCAACATGCGTCCGTGGCTGCCCAATCCAGAATGCGGGCTCGATCACCGCGACAACGCCGGCAGCGGCCATTGCTTCGTAATCGTCTGTTGTCCTCGAAATCATATGGGCGTGGGAGTCGATGAACATCATCGGGTGAGTTCCACTTCGGTGTTGAGTTTGCGTGTTGTAGCGAGCGAATTGTCAAACATTTCCTCGGCTATCGCTTCCCATGTCAGCGTGCCATCCTCGATAGCCTGCTGGTATTGCGAAAGGCTTGCCGAGACTTTGTCTTTTTGAGGCGACGCTGGCGCCGTGGCCAACGCCAGGGCTATGGCCTTTTTTTCGGTCTCATTTCCGACCCCGGCGACGCGTTCGAAATCATCCATGAATTCGCCCGTCGCAAACGGTCCAATGCACCGCCATAGTTCAGGCGATACCACCCGGTCTGCGGCCCAGCGTTCGTGAGCATAGTCTCGCAGGATGCGTGCCAGATCCGGATTGGCCCGTTCATCCAGCCCGTAGATCGGCTCAAGCATGGCGCCGATGAAAAGCGCCTTGAGGACCATGTTGTTCCAGGGATTTTGCTCAAATTGTTCTGATGGAAAGGGATTGTTATGGGCAATGGCTTCGAACTCGGAGCGAATATTGGTCCGCAGGCCCAGAGCGGCCTGCTCAATCAGGGTTTCAGGAAACGCATAGAGAGGAAGTCCGTAATAGAGTGCGAGCAACTCGCTCACATCAGCTGTGCGGTGCAATTCCCTGAACCGTTCGGCAAATGGTACATTGGAAGTGCGCGACACGGTCAACAACACCAGAATGCGGGCTGCCACATCGACGCTCCACCGCGTCGGGTTCCAGCCGGTGCGCAGTGCAGAAGCCTCTGCGAGGTCGTCTTCGCTCAATTCGAGGTCAGCCTTTCCCAGTTTGCGGGGTATCAGACCGAATGTGATGTCGAACTTTCGGGTGGACTGGTCTTTTTCCAGCGCAGTCAATTGTTCTCTCAGCCATTTT
>CALIOE010000024.1 GCA_938044775.1 uncultured Rhizobiaceae group bacterium | reverse complement strand
AACACCGCCTTTCGCGGCTTCGGCGGCCCCCAGGGCATTCTGGCGGTGGAGGCAATGATCGATACTGTAGCCCGGGAAATGGGGATGGACCCCAATGTGCTGCGGGCGGTGAACTATTACGGACCCGACACCGGAGAAGTGACGCCCTACGATCAACCGGTTGAAGACAATCGTATCAACGATGTTGTCGACCGGGTCATGGCTAAGGCCGAATGGACCCGACGCCGCGCCGAGATCGACACATTCAATGCTGAAAACAAGGTGCTGAAAAAGGGGCTGGCGATGATGCCGGTCAAGTTCGGTATTTCCTTCAATCTGACAACGCTCAATCAGGCCGGCAGTCTGGTCCATGTCTACATGGATGGCTCCGTGCATCTGAACCACGGCGGCACGGAAATGGGGCAGGGCCTGTTTACCAAGGTCGCACAAGTGGTTGCCGAGGTTTTCGGAATCAGTTTGGAAGACGTGAAGATTACGTCGACAACAACGGGCAAGGTGCCTAACACCTCCGCCACAGCGGCCTCTTCCGGCTCTGACCTCAATGGCATGGCTGCCTTTAATGCTGCAGGTCAGATCAAAGCGCGCATGCTGGAAGTTGCTGCCGAGCACTTTGGGGGCGATTCTTCGGCCATTCAGTTCGAGGCTGGCAGAGTGATCTGCGGTGATCGCTCAATGTCATTTGGAGAACTGGCAAAAGCCTGCTGGGCCAGACGCGTGTCGCTCTCAGCGGCGGGATTCTACAAGACCCCAAAAATTCACTGGGACCCTGCCACACTCAAAGGCCGTCCGTTCTTCTACTACACCTATGGTGCTGCGGTGGCAGAGGTCGTTATCGACACACTGACTGGTGAAAACCGGTGCTTGCGCGCGGATATCGTTCAGGATTGCGGCAAGCCGCTTAATCCGACAATCGATCTCGGTCAGGTCGAGGGCGCCTTTGTGCAAGGTATGGGCTGGCTCACCTGCGAGGAATTGTGGTGGGACGACAAAGGGCGGTTGCGGACAACGGGCCCCTCGACTTACAAAATCCCCGGATCACGCGACGTGCCGCCGGAATTCAACGTGGAAATACTTGATGACAAGCCGAACAGGGAAGAAACAATCTTCCGCTCCAAAGCCGTCGGCGAGCCGCCGCTGATGCTGGCAACCTCGGTTTGGCTGGCGCTCCGCGATGCCGTGTCATCGCTGGCCGATGGCAAGCTGGCTGCCAGTCTCAATGCACCGGCAACGCCTGAAGCGGTGCTGTTCGCTGTTGAAGACATGAAAACCCGTGTGGCCGGCGGAAAATGAACCTTACGCTGGAGCAGCTGAACGGACTTGAAAGCGATGAATTTGTCACCGCGCTCGGTGATATTTTCGAGCATTCCCCATGGGTGGCTCAGGGTGCAACGAACATGCGACCGTTCACTTCGGTTCGCGGCCTCCATTCGGCCATGTGCAGAGTTGTTGGAGACGCCAGCGAGCGCGATCAGCTGGAGCTGATCGCCGCTCACCCGGACCTGGCCGGAAAAGCTGCGCTTGCAGGAAATCTGACCAGTTCTTCAACCGAGGAACAAGCTGGCGCGGGACTGGATTCGCTAACTGAAGAAGAATACGAGCGCTTCAATAATCTCAATGATGCCTACAAATCGCGTTTCGGGATTCCGTTCATTATCGCCGTGAAAGGCCACGATAAGTCCTCGATCATGGCAGCCTTCGTGGAACGGCTAGAGAATGACAGAGACGCTGAAATGCGTACGGCCCTTTCGCAAATCGGTGAGATTGCCCGTCATCGCCTCGAAGCGCTGTTACAACACGGAGATTCTGACTGACATGGGAAAACTGTCCACCCACGTTCTCGACACAGCCCACGGCCACCCGGCCGCAGGCATGAAACTCGATTTTGTCCGCAATCCCGGTTCGGGTGAGGAAGTTCTGAAATCACTCGTCACCAACAGCGACGGCCGTACTGACGAGTTATTGCTTACTGCCGATGAAATGGCTGTTGGCGAGTATGAGCTGCGGTTTCACGTTGCCGATTATTTCGTTGGTTCAGGTGCTTCGATACCAAAACCAGCATTCCTGAACATTGTGCCTGTTCGCTTCACGATATTTGATGAAAACGAGGGATACCACGTGCCGCTTCTGGTTAGCCCATGGTCATTTTCGACTTACCGGGGAAGCTAGCGAAGCGGCATCCCGTTCATCGTGGTTTCGTACTCTGAAACGATCCTGGATTTCTCATGGTCGTCGGAGCGAAAATTTGTCATTCACGGGCCGCAGCTTATTGCGGCTGTCATTTTCATCGACTATACAGGCCCGCGGAAGCTGGCCTCAAAGCTTATGCTTCCCTTGCGCCTGCTGGGGCGTGGCCAAGTGGTAAGGCAGCGCTTTTTGGTGGCGCCATTCGCAGGTTCGAATCCTGCCGCCCCAGCCAGTTCTTTTCGTGAATCGGTTATGCTCTGAAGGTTACGGCGTGACCGGTCCCTACAGAACAACGATAGGCGAGCCAGACGGCACGCGGTTGTAGAGGTCGATGATATCCTGGTTCAACAGGCGGACGCAGCCGCTGGAAACAGCCTTGCCTATGCTCCAGGCTTCCGGCGAACCGTGAACGCGGTACAGCGTGTCTTTTCCGTTTTGAAAGATATAAAGGGCACGGGCGCCAAGCGGATTGTCGAGCCCGGGTGGCATGCCGCCGTTGTCAGCGCTCCACCTCGCCAGCTCGGGTTGGCGTGCGATCATTTCCGCTGGTGGCGTCCACTTCGGCCATTCCTGCTTCCACTGGATCAGGCCATTACCGCTCCACTCAAATCCCTGGCGACCAAGCCCCACGCCATAGCGCATGGCATTGCCGTCGGGCTGGGTCCAGTAGAGATAGAAGTTACGTGTATCGACCACGACGGCACCAGCCGGCACGCCCGTTTCATTCCGGACTTCACGGCGAAAGTATTTTGGTTTGACTTGCGTGAGATTGACAGCGGGCAATGGAAACTGTTCGTCCAGTTTTGGGCCATAGAGCAACTCGTAGCGCCTCCAGGCCTCATTTTGGGCGCGCCGCTGACTGATGCGGGCCCGGATCGCGGGATCCGGCGCGCAGCCTGCCAGGACCAGTGCCGATGCACTGGCACCGCCAAGCATGAAGCGGCGGCGGTCCGGCAACCCGGCTGTCACGCCGTGGGCTGCGAGGGGGAAAGGAGCTTTAGACTTCATCGGGAAACGACTTTCAGGCAACCTTGCTGTTGCTCGTAACAATGGGAACCGGAGAGGGAGTTCCCCGGCACGGATGCCGGGGAACTTGTTCAAAGTACGACCACGCGCGCGCCAAGCGGCACCCGTTCATAGAGGTCTTCGACATGGGCGTTGAGCATGCGAATACAGCCATTTGAAACCGACCGGCCGATCGACCAGGGCTGCGTTGTGCCGTGGATTCGGTAGTATGTATCACGCTTTCCGCGGTAGAGGTATAGCGCCCGTGCCCCGAGCGGATTGCCGGGACCACCCGGCACGCCGCCTGCATATTTGGCGTATTTCTCTGGCTCTCGTCGGATCATGTTCTGGGTCGGCGTCCAGCGTGGCCACTTCGCCTTGCGGCGAATGCGGGCCGTGCCCCGGAAGGCCAGCCCGGCCTTGCCAACGCCGACACCGTACCGGCGTGCGGAACGTCTGGATTCAACGAGATAGAGAAAATGGTTGCGGGGATCGACAACGATTGTGCCGGGTTGGTAGCCGCGAAAGCGCACGCGCTGAGGTATGTATTTACGGGCGAGTTTGAATGCCTTGCGGCGCTTTTTCTTGCTGCTGTGTGCCAGCCCAGCACCCGGAAATGTAGCCAGCGCGAAAACACCGGCAAGCAGCGAACGTCTTGTAATCATTGAGGTAGTCCTTGAAAATACGATGTGAGCACGCCAATACGCGGCGCGAAGATCTTATTTACAGAACGTGCCTTGGAGGTCGTTTGAGCCCGCGCGCAACAAAGCCATCCGGTGCGTTGTCCACGGCAGGATCAAACGATGTGCCGGCGTGGGAAACGAACTCGAAACGAAACTCGCTGGTCAGTGCACAAGGCACGGCGCAGGTTGCGAAAGTGCGCTTTGCCGCCTCTTCACCAGGGCAGCAAGGGGTTTCGGCGGACGAAGGGGACAATGCATCAGTGGCCCCGGTTGTCACCGCAACGGCCGGAGCGAGTGCAGAAACCGTCATATTGGAGTCCGTCATCTCAGCGATCACCTTGTGCGCACCGCTTCCGGTGAACACAACAAGCAGCACAGCCAATATCTGAACCCAGTGTCTCATATTGGCTGTCTAGCAGTTGATTGATTACTGCGCTGCAAACAGATCTTTCACATTTGCGTGAGTTTGCAGTCTTGTCTCCACTACAATTGAACGCTTTGCGCCTGTTTCCATCTGTGAAATAGAATCGCTACCGGGCAGGCAGGTTAACAGGTTCATGGCGGCGAGCACTATCAGGATAGCGATAAACGGGTTTGGCCGCATCGGGCGCACGATCCTGCGCGTTCTGGCCCAGGACGGCCGGCCCGATATCGAGCTTGTCGCGATTAACGACCTGGCACCTCTTGCCACGGCCGCCCACCTTCTGGATTTCGACAGCGTGTTTGGGCGGTTCCCGCAACCGGTCTCGCATCTGCGGCAGAGCTTGCGCATTGGTGATGCGAGTGTCCGTTATTCCAGCGCGCGTAACCCGGCAGAACTGGACTGGTCCGACGTCGATATTGTGCTGGAGTGCACGGGCGCCAAAGACAATCTAGGTCTGGCACGGTCGCAAATTGCATCAGGCGCGGGTCGGGTTCTGGTGTCGGGACCCTGCGTCGGCGCCGACAAGACTATAGTTCTGGGGGCCAATGATGATCAATTGACGGTTGCTCATCGCGTTGTATCGAACGCATCCTGCACGACCAACGCGATTGCGCCGCTGCTGCGGCTGCTTGATGACGCGGTTGGTATCAGCGTCGCTAACATGACCACTGTCCACTGCTATACCGGCAGTCAACCGGTTCTCGATACGGCAAAGGCCTCACCGGAGCGGTCGCGGGCGGCAGCTCTGTCAATCGTCCCGACGACAAGCAGTGCTTTCAATCTTCTGGGCGAAATTTTGCCAGGCCTGAAGGGGCGCGTTACCGGTTCAGCCATTAGAGTGCCAACGCCTAGCGTGTCATCTGTCGATCTGGTGTTTGAGGCGGAAAACCTGACTTCGCTGGATGACATCCATGACGTGATCAATCGAGCAAGCGGCTCAGACCTTTCGGGAATAGTCGATGTCGAGACGCGCGCCGTCGTCTCCGTTGATTTGCGGGCGACACGAGCATCGGTGACTGTTGTGCCACATCTTTCTGTTGAGGTTGGAAACGGCCTTTTCCGTCTCTTCGGTTGGTATGACAATGAATGGGGTTTCTCCTGCCGCATGATCGAACTGGCCCATAGGATGGTGCTTCAGGACCGCAATCACACCTGATTTGGCTTGAAGCGGTACGCGGCACTGCCTAGTTTGAAACAAATCGCTGATACGAGGAAACAGCTATGACGGTCTGTATTACGGGATGGGCCCACTCGAAGTTCGGAAAGCTCGAGGGTGAGACCGTGGAATCCCTGATTACCGGCGTGGTTGGTGATGCCCTGGACAATGCCGGCCTCGAGGCCGCCGAAATAGACGAGATCATCCTGGGGCATTTCAATGCCGGTTTTTCGAAACAGGACTTTACGGCCAGTCTGGTGTTTCAGTCTTCAGACGATTTCCGGTTCAAACCGGCTACGCGTGTTGAAAATGCCTGCGCGACGGGTTCGGCGGCGGTGCATCAGGGCGTAAAGACGATCGAGGCAAAGCGAGCACGCCATGTCCTTGTGGTGGGGGTGGAACAGATGACCACCACACCAGGTCCGGAAATCGGCCAAAATCTGCTGAAGGCGTCTTATCTGCCGGAGGACGGCGATACGCCGGCGGGGTTTGCAGGCGTGTTTGGTAACATTGCCTCTGCCTATTTCCAGAAATATGGCGATCAGTCTGACGCACTTGCAGCGATCGCTGCAAAAAACCACAAGAACGGCGTTTCCAATCCTTATGCCCAGATGCAGAAGGACCTCGGCTACGATTTTTGCCGTGCTGAGAGCGACAAGAACCCCTTCGTCGCTGGTCCCCTGAAGCGCACTGATTGCTCGCTGGTTTCCGACGGAGCTGCGGCCATTGTTCTGAGCAACACCCAATCGGCACTGGCCATGGATAAGGCGGTTGCTTTCCGTGCTACCGCCCATGCTCAGGACTTTTTGCCTATGTCGAAGCGTGACATTTTGCAGTTTGAAGGCTGTGCGACTGCCTGGTCGAGGGCTCTGACTGATGCTGGCCTGACCATTGACGATCTGTCTTTCGTGGAAACCCATGATTGCTTCACAATTGCTGAGCTCATCGAATACGAGGCAATGGGCCTTGCAAAACCGGGGCAGGGTGGCGGGGTCATGCTTGATGGCGAGACCCAAAAGGATGGCCGCCTCCCGATCAACCCTTCGGGTGGTCTGAAAGCCAAAGGACATCCAATTGGTGCCACTGGTGTTTCCATGCACGCCCTTACTGCCATGCAGCTTACCGGCACGGCACCGGAGGGCATGCAGATTGCCAATGCCGAACTTGGCGGGATCTTCAATATGGGTGGTGCGGCTGTGGCCAACTATGTATCGATCATGGAGCGGATCAAGTAGTCCGCCCTACCACCGATACGTCCCGAAGGCTGGTATCTTGATCTCGCCCTTGAGCAGGTTGAGCCCAGCCACCAGGCCGAGAAAATTGATCTCGATCCCCACCTTTGTGCTGAACACAAAGCCTGCATAGCCGCCCAGGCTGAACCGCCAGGCATCATTTGTTGATGTTCCCGTCCAGTTTCCATCGGCCGGAAAATCACGCCCCACGGCGGTGGAAGGAACAGTTGCCCCGAGCGCCGGAACGGCCCGGACAATGCTGGCGACAAAGGTGTTGGAATTCGGTCCCGGCCAAATTGTGTAGTCCCCGAAACCGCTCCACCGGTAGTTCGCAATGGCAGCTTCGACCTGCGGGATCAGGTCGGCCGCCTGCTCCCCCTTGAGTTTGAAGTGCACCTGAGGATCATTGGAATACCAGCGGCCATCAGCATCATAGGCGTTCTTGCGCACCGGCCGGCCCCATCCGACCACATCGTATCGATCATAGTCGGCGGCGCCGGGACGCTTTATCACAATCCAGGAATGGGTTGCGAATGCGCCTTTCAGCCCGCCGGTTCGTGCCGCGAGAATTCGTATTGAGGCAGTATCGCTTGCGGGAGGATGGGGTAAAATTCCGGCGCTCGCCCAGTTGGCCTGTCGCCAGCCGTTTGGCCGCTCCTTGAAGCTCCAGACCGCCAGATGGATAAGGGCGGGAAGGACAAAGACGGCGAGTATGAACACGATGGGATACAGTATGAGGCGGCGCATGGGCAGGAGGGCTCTGACGATTTTAACGCTGGATGCTGCAGGATTGTGGACGCAAAAGGGCAGCGAGGGAAGGTTACAGGTTTTGGGTGACAGACTTAACGTCTCCACCGAAAGACAATTCTGGCGATCCGGCTGAAAAAGTCCCATATGTCCGGGTCGTGAGCGATGCTAGCTTACGACATTGCGCTCGACGGTCAGGTGAGGAAAGGCCGCGCGCTTGCTGCCGGCGAGGTCGCCCGTCACGGCCTTGGCCCATTCGTGGCCGACAACAGCGCCGCGGGGCGTTTCGCTGATCACATTGCCGGATATGGAGGTCTTGCCCGCGCCGGTAACCACGGAAACGGCAATTCCGGTGGCCGCATCACGAACGATGTTGTTGCTGGCAACCACGTTGCGCAGATAGGAGCCCCATCCCAGCATCATGCCGTAGCGTGGCGCTCCTTCGATCACGTTGCCCGTCAGGCTTGTCTCGGCTTCTGAATATATGCCGATGCCAAATCCTGCATATTCCGCAGGATAGGGGCCGTCGAGGCGCAGATTTCGGACGAGGTTGTTGGCACAGACGGCGAGCCGACCGCCCTGATCAAAATTGGCGATCGAGATACCGATTGTGCCTCCGTCTACGATGTTGTTGGCAATCACAGAGCCCTCGAAGGAAAACTCAGCGTAAACAGCCGTTTCGCCTGACCGGAGGCAGGTATTGCCGGTGATCTGTGCATTGGAAGCACTGTTGGCGCGGATAGCGGAAAAGGCGCAGTCGGTGATGTGATTGTTCGAGACAATGACCGCATCAGCGCGAAACAGGTTGATCCCATTGCCACGCTGGCCCGTGCCTCCTCCAGCGGCGGCAATCCGCCTGATCCGGTTGCCGGAGAGGATTGTCGCGTCCTCGCCCTGTTTCCAGCGGTGAACAAGAATACCGCCATTTGCACAGTCGAAGACCTCATTGTTCTGGATCGCGAGACCCGTTGCGTTGACGGAATAGAGGGCGGCGACCCCCAGGGCGCCCGAGAGGCGGGACCGCTCTACCCGGCCACCACACAGGTCCAGAGATATTCCGCAGCCGCTGCTGCCGACGAAGTCACAATTGTCAATCAGCACGCGCGGGCAGGCCCGGGCGTTGAGCAAGCCGCCAAACGGGTCCCCCATGGCCCGGTTGGCGCCGTCGAGTACGATGCCGGACATTTCCACCAGCTCGCAGTCGGATCCAGACAGCATGGCACCGCCACCACCATAAATGATGCGAGAAGTCCCGGAAACGCCTAAAACACGTGTTCTCGACGGCAGGTTTATGTTTGAAACTACATATGTACCGGGCGGCAAATAGACCGGTTTGTCCTCGCTCGCCGCCTTTTCCAGGACGGTTTGCAGCAATTGGCTCTGGTCGTCATGCGTATCCGGCAGCACGCCGAATTTTGAAGCATCCAGACTGCCGCGAAGTTGCGCGGTTTGCAGGGGCTTGCCCTGCGCAGCCGCGACGTCGCTCAACACAGCAACAGGAGCCGCGACGACCGCGCCGGTCAGTCCTTTGAGAAGATTTCTTCGGTTCATGTGCCAATCTGCAATCGCTGGTGCGCCTTAGCGGATACGAAGCAGGAAACGTGCCACGGATTTGTGCCATTGCGGGACGGGCATGTGTCGGGGGAAACCGTGATTGCACGGCGGGAAACGGCACTCTATAAGCGCTTGGCGACAAATATCTCCAGCGGGAAGCCCCATGCTCGAAGACGGCAAAATCTATCTTGGCACAAGCCGCAAACCCGATGACAGCCTGCAGGGGCCTGAATATCTTGACCTCAAGCTTGCCAACCGCCACGGCCTGATCACCGGCGCTACGGGAACCGGTAAAACAGTTTCTCTGCAGATTTTGGCGGAAGGCTTCTCGAATGCTGGTGTTCCGGTGTTCTGCGCCGACGTAAAGGGTGACCTTTCCGGTCTTGCCAAGGCAGGAGCAGGCAAGGACTTCCTGGAGAAACGCGCCCGGGATATTGGCCTGGAGGACTATGAATACCAGGACTTCCCGGCCATTTTCTGGGATCTGTTCGGCGACCAGGGGCATCCGATCAGGACAACTGTTTCGGAGATGGGGCCACTGCTCCTTTCGCGCCTCATGGATCTGTCGGATGCTCAGGAAGGCGTATTGAACATCGCTTTCCGAATTGCTGACGATGAAGGTCTGCTGCTGCTGGATCTGAAAGATCTGCAGGCGATGCTGGCAAACATTGCCGAGCGCAGCAAGGAGATATCCGGCAGGTTGGGTAATGTTTCAAAGCAGTCAGTTTCTGCCATTCAGCGTTCACTTCTGGTTCTGGAAGAGCAGGGCGGGGACTATTTCTTCGGCGAGCCAGCTTTGGAGATTGCCGATATCATGCGGACCACCCGCGATGGACGCGGTTCCATCAATATATTGGCCGCCGACAAATTGATGATGTCACCGCGCCTCTATGCGACATTCCTGCTGTGGTTGCTTTCCGAGCTGTTCGAGGAACTGCCTGAAGTGGGCGATCCCGAAAAGCCGCGTCTCGTGTTCTTTTTCGACGAGGCCCATCTGCTGTTTCAGGATGCGCCCAAGATTCTGACCCAACGCGTGGAACAGGTGGTCAAGCTGATCCGCTCCAAAGGCGTTGGTGTCTACTTTGTCACGCAGAACCCTCTGGACGTTCCAGATGGTGTGCTGGCGCAACTCGGTAACCGGGTCCAGCACGCTTTACGAGCCTATACACCGCGCGAGCAAAAGGCTGTGAAAACCGCCGCCGAGACGTTCCGCCCGAACCCGGATTTCGACGCGGTCGATGCGATTACCAATCTGGGTGTCGGGGAGGCGCTGGTGTCGACGCTGGCGAGGAAGGGGGTGCCCTCGATGGTTCAGCGCACACTCATTCGTCCGCCGCAATCGAGACTCGGCCCGCTGACAGATACAGAACGCCGGAAGGCCGTCCAGACCAGTCCGGTTTCGGGCCAATATGACAAGACCGTGGATCGCAATTCGGCATTCGAAATTCTGGCGGAACGCGCACAACAGCGCATCAAGGCGGAAGAGGCCGAGCGCAAGCGCGAAGAGGCGGAGGAGAAGCGCCTGCGTGGCTCCCGAGCACGCGGCAGACAGCGCCGCTCAAGCCGCCAGTCGGTTGGTGAAGCGGCCATCAAGTCGGTTACAAGATCTATTGCCAGTTCGCTGGGCAGAGCCCTTGTACGCGGCATTTTGGGGGGGTTGAAGAGGGGCTTCTAGGTCCCAACCATCGCGCCACCCGGCATCGGGTGCCTTTGCCCAGTCTCAATTGAGGCCTCTCGCATCAGGCCGGTTTTCCACCCTTGCCGATCAATCCGTTGAGATCAGCCAGGACAAGGTCGGGTGCCAGATCAGTATACTCGTCAGGTTGTCCGCCCCGATTGATCCATACCGTGCGAAATCCAAAGGCGTTGGCGCCGGCGATATCCCACCGATTTGACGATTGAAACGAAACGGCGTCGGGATAAATGCGGCAGGCGTCAGTCACCAACTGATAGACGGCCGGAACAGCTTTGAACCGGCTCAGTTGATCAACCGAAATCGTGTGGTCGAGCAGATCTTTCAATCCGGAGGATTTGACTGCGGCCTCAAGCATGCCGGTTGAACCGTTTGATAGAATGCCGGTTTGGACGCCGCATTCTTTCAGTGCTTTCAGGATTACCGGAACTTCTTCAAAGCAATCCAGTGTCCAATAGGCATCCAGCAGTTCCTTACGGGCCGATTGGTTGGCGCCGGGGACCTTTGCAAAGGCGAAATCCAATGCCTGCTGGGTCAACAGCCAAAAATCCGCGTATCTGTCCATCAATGTGCGGGTCCAGGAATATTCCAGCTGTTTTTGCCGCCACACATCTGACAGAAGGGCATGTTCCGGCCCTACCTTGTCTGCCAGCTTGCGTGTCGCCGCATGGACATCGAAGAGCGTGCCGTAGGCATCAAAAAAGTAGGCTGCGTGCATGGAACTTGCCGGTCTGCTTGGTCTGGTTTCCGGGACACTGCAGACCACGATTTTGATTGCGTCAAGGCAATGTTCGGGCGACATTGCGCAATCAACATAACGCAGGGTGAGATGTGACATGTCCGAGTGGTCGGAAACCTGGACCTATTCTGAAGATGCCTGGCATGAGGGAAATATTCCGCTGGTCGGAGCGCGGGAGCACGCCTTCTGGCTTGGTTCCAGTGTATTTGATGGCGCGCGGGCCTTTGAGGGCGTAACGCCTGATCTCGACCGGCACTGTGCGCGGCTGAACAATTCTGCAGAAGCACTGGGCCTGAAGGTGCTCAAGAGCGCGGACGAAATCGAGACGCTGTGTCGGGAGGGCGTCGCCAAGTTTGCATCCGACGCCGCGCTTTACATTCGTCCAATGTATTATGCCACACAAGGTGGACCATCAGCTGTCGCACCGCTGCCGGAATCCACCAAATTTTGCATCAGCATTTACGTGACGCCGATGCCGAAACCGGCAGGCAACAGCTTGACAATCTCGCCGTTCAGGCGACCGACCCAAGAATGTATGCCGCTGGATGCCAAGGCAGGTTGCCTGTATCCCAACAATGCCAGAGCGCTGGACGAAGCGCGTAGCCGCGGCTTCGACAACGCGGTGCTGCTTGATATGCTTGGCAATGTGGCAGAACTGGCAACAGCCAACATATTCATGACCAAGGGAGGCACGGTTTACACGCCAGCCGCCAACGGAACGTTCCTGTCGGGCATAACACGACGTCGGGTGATTCAATTGCTGAAGGATGCCGGGCAAACCGTGGAAGAGACAACGCTTTCGACAAACGACTTCGCCGAAGCCGACGAGATTTTCTCAACCGGAAACTACAGCAAGGTCATGCCCGTGACCCGATTTGAGGACCGCGACATGCAACCCGGACCGATCGCCGCACAAGCGCGTGACCTATACTGGAAATTTGCTCACGGCGAAGCCACCTGACATTGCAACCAGGACGCAGTTAGCGCATTTATCTAATAACCCCGGCGGTTGCTCACCGCTTCAACAAATCTGATTTCAGGAGACCTCAATGGCCTTTACGCTCCCAGACCTTCCCTACGCTTACGATGCTCTCGATCCGCACATGTCGGCCGAGACATTCGAGTATCATCACGACAAGCACCACAAGGCCTATGTAGACAACGGCAACAAGCTGGCTGCAGACGCCGGTATGTCGGATAAGAGCCTTGAGGAAATTGTCAAAGCCAGCCACGGCACGAATGCCGGGCTCTTCAACAATGCCGCGCAGCACTACAATCATATTCACTTCTGGAACTGGATGAAGCCCGGTGGCGGCGGCAAATCAATGCCCGGCGAGCTGGAAAAAGCCATCGCCAGTGATTTGGGCGGTTACGACAAATTCAAGGCCGACTTCATGGCTGCAGGTGCCACACAGTTCGGTTCCGGTTGGTGCTGGGTTTCGGTGAAAGACGGCAAGCTGGAAATCTCCAAGACACCGAATGGCGAGAATCCGCTGATTCATGGTGCACAGCCGATCCTTGGCTGCGACGTGTGGGAGCATTCCTACTATATCGACTACCGCAACGCGCGGCCGAAATACCTGGAAGCGTTTGTCGATGACATGATCAACTGGGAATATGTGGCACAAATGTACGCTGCCGCAACTTCCTGACTTAGGTCACATCTCGCAACAATGTGAAGGCTCTGCTCGCAAAGGCAGAGCCTTTTGCGTTTTGTGCGCGGTTCCAATTTGCAAGAATCTCTGTCACGGTGCCCGACTGGGGCGCTGCAAAGGAATTTTTGACCATGCGTTTAATTGTTGCCGGCCTTGCCGCACTTGCAATCACCACCACTGCTCTGGCCTCTGGTAATCCCGCCGCCGAACGGCAGGCTCTCATGAAAAACGTAGGAGCGGCCACCAAGGCGGGCGCAGCAATGGCCAAAGGGGAAGTCGACTTTGACGCCGTAACGGCGCAGTTGGTATTGAGGACAATGAACAATGCTGGGCTGGCGTTCGGTTACATGTTTCCCGAAGGTTCCGAAACCGGCGAAAAAACCGAAGCCAAACCGGAAATCTGGTCGGATCGCGTCGGCTTTGATAAACTTGTCAACAAGTTCGTTGCTGACACGTCGGCGACAGTAACCGATCTCGACAGTTTCAAGGCAGCCTTTGGCGCCGCGACCGAAAACTGCGGAACCTGTCACAAGGCCTACCGCGTCAAGACCAACTAACCGTCACAGGGTATGATCGCGGCATATGAAACGCATGATATTGGCACTGCTGGTTCTGGTGGCGATTGGGGCCGGATTATTCTGGATCCTGACGGAGCCAGGGCGACTGTCTGAGGCGGAGCTGTCTGCTATGCCCGCCGGTGATCCGGTGGCGGGAGAGATTGTGTTCTGGGCAGGCGGTTGCACATCCTGTCATGCCGCGCCCAAATCGAGCGGCGACGATAAGAAGATCCTGGCCGGCGGCCTTGAATTCAAAACGGATTTCGGTGTTTTTCGCGCACCGAATATCTCATCCGACAAAAAGCAGGGAATCGGCGACTGGGACCAGGCGGCGTTCGCCAACGCCATGCTCTACGGCACGACGCCCGGCGGCAGCCATTACTATCCGGCCTTTCCCTATACATCCTACATCCGTATGAGCCATCAGGACCTGTCAAACCTGTGGGCCTACATGCAGACATTGCCTGCTTCATCGAATGTGGTGGAAGCTCACGACGTAGGATTCCCGTTCAACATCCGCCGCGGTCTTGGCCTTTGGAAGCTGCTCTATCTGAGTGATGAGCCGATTCTCGATGTGCCGGCAGATAATGATCAGCTGGTGCGGGGCCGCTATCTCGTTGAAGGTCTTTCCCATTGCGGCGAGTGCCACACACCCCGAAACGCAATTGGCGGTCCGGACAAATCGCGCTGGTTGGCTGGCGGCAGAGCGCCCGAGGGCAATGAGAAAATTCCCAATATCGCCCCGCATGGAAGCTTTGCCGAATGGAGTGAGAGTGACATTGTGGAAGTGCTGACATCGGGCTTTACTCCGGAATATGATTCCGTCGGCTCCAGCATGGCCGATGTGGTCACCAATACATCAAAGCTGCCGAAATCTGACCGAGAAGCGATTGCGGCCTATTTGAAAGCTGTAAAACCCCCGGTCCAATAGCCAAAGACGTCAAACCTTTGCTTCCAGCGCGACGTAACTGCTGCGCTGGGAAAAATGGATTTACAATGAGATCTGCAAGATCAGAAAAGCAGCTGACCAACAAAACAGCCGCAATTGCGACATTGTGCCTTGTGATGACAGCGGGACATGCAACAACCGGCAGTTCGCAACAGCGACCAAACACCCAAAATTTCACTTGCAAGGCGCTTAAAGAACTGCTTCGAAAACGTGGCAGGATTGTCATGTCGACCGGCAATCCGAACAGCTATAAGAGGCTTTCCAGCCGCACTGTTTCGTGCCCCGCAGGTGAAAATTTTGTCCCCTGGAATGTGCCTACAAAAACCGGAACCTGCCGAGTGCAGTATTGTTTCGCGCCCAGCAAGACGAATTAGCCGGTGATCGATATGGTCGAGCGGAGGAGGGCGTCAGAAACCGACCTCATTGCTCTCAAACCTTGCCCGCTGCTTTCAGCGCAAAAGCATAAACCAGAGCGACCTCTTCCAAATAGGCGAATCGACCGGTCTTGCCGAAATGGCCTGACCCCATATTGGTCTTGAGCAGGATTGGCGACTTACCTGCGGTTACATCTCGCAGTTTCGCAATCCATTTGGACGGCTCCCAGTATTGCACTCTGGGATCGGTAAGACCGGACAGGGCAAATATTGGCGGATAGTCCTGCACGACCACGTTGTCGTAAGGTGAGTACGACGCGATGATCTTGAACTCTTCTTCGCTCTCAATCGGATTGCCCCATTGGCTCCATTCGCCCGGCGTGAGCGGCAGCGAGGCATCGAGCATCGTGTTTAGAACGTCGACGAACGGCACCTGTGCGATGATGCCGGCAAACAGCTGCGGTGCCATATTGACGCTGGCTCCCATCAGCAATCCGCCAGCAGATCCACCCATGGCGACGATCTTGCCTTCGCTGGTGTAACGCTCCCTGGCAAGATACCGGCCTGAGGCGTTGAAATCGGTGAAAGTTTTTACCTTGCCACCCTTCTTTGTTTGCTCGTACCAGTGTCTTCCCTTTTCGTCACCGCCGCGAATATGCGCCGTGCAATAGACAAATCCACGATCAACCAAGCTCAGCCTGTTGGGCGAAAAGGCAGCCGTCATGCCCATGCCGTACGAGCCGTAACCGTAGAGCAGACAGGGTGCACTTCCATCCAGCACGGTGCCCTTGTGATAAAGAACGGTCAGTGGCACTTGCTCTCCATCATCGGCCGGAGCGTGCAGGCGCCGGACAACATAATCGGCGGCATCGTGACCAGAGGGAATCTCCTGTTCCTTTCGCAGCGTCCGCTCCCGGGTCACCAGATCGTAGTCCCAGACCTGCGCAGGCGTGGACGGCGAGGAATAGGTGAAGCGCAGAATTGACGTTTCGAACTCGTAACCCTCGCGCAGGCCGAGCGAGTACGCCTCTTCGTCAAAGTCGATAGCGTGTTCGTCACCACTTGTGAGATGGCGGACCACAATACGAGGCAGGGCGTTTTCTGATTCGAGTCGGACCATATGGTTCTGAAAAATCAGAACAGCAGCGATCTTAACCGCTTTGCGGTGGGCGATAAGTTCAACCCAGTTTTCTTCCTGGGGCTTATCAAGTGGCGCCGTCATGATCCGATAGTTTTCTGCGCCATCTGAATTCGTGACGATGTAGAGCGTTTCTGCGGCCGGGATGGTTGAATATTCGTGGCGCTCCCGGCGTGGCGAGACGAGCACGGGCTTTGCAAGCACGTCGTCGGCGGGCAGCAGATAGACCTCGTCCTGATCATTCATGCCGGTGGAGATCTCGATTGTCTTTCCGTCGAGTGACTTGCCGACGCCCACATAAAAGCGCTCGTCTTTCTCTTCGAAAATGAGAGTCGGTTCTGCGCCTGGCTGTTTGGCGAACACCTTGTTCGGCCGGTGGTTTTCATCGACCTTGACGTAGGCAAAGGTGGCGCTGTCGGCGCACCACGCAAAACCGCCAACATCGCGGATCAGTTCGTCGCCATCGGTCCCGTTATCCAGATCGCGAATGCGCATGTGGTGGTACTCGGATCCGTTGTTGTCGACGCTCCAGGCAAGGCTTTTGTGGTCGGGCGAATGGGCCATGTGACCGAGAGCAAAGTATTCCGTCCCTTCCGCCTCCCGGGGGCCGTCGAACAATACGGTTTCCTCACCACCGTCGCGCGGTGTGCGAACGAAGAGCGGGTATTCTTTTCCCTCCTCGTAGCGACTTGCATATGCATAGGGGCCATCCGGCGAAGGAACTGAAGACTCGTCTTGCTTCATGCGCCCTTTGAGTTCGTCAAACAGAACTTCCTGAAGACCCTTTGTGTCCTCCATCAACCCTTCATAATAGGCGTTTTCAGCATCCAGATAGGCGCGAATGTCATCGGGAAGGACGGATGGGTCGCGCATAACATCCTGCCAGTTTTCGGCGCGCAGCCAGGCATAATCGTCTTTCAGTTCGATCCCGTGATGGCTGGAAGTTGTCGGGCGTTTTTCAGCAATGGGCGGCTTCGCCGCACTCAGTTCAAAGGACACTCAAGCTTCCTCTTCCGGATCAAAACTCATGGCGACACCGTTCATGCAGTATCGCAAGCCGGTCGGATCAGGACCGTCGGGAAAGACGTGTCCCAAATGCCCATCGCAATCGGCACAGCGCACTTCTGTGCGCTTCATAAACAGTTTGCGATCCACATGTTCGCTTACCGCGTCTGCTTCAACCGGTGAGTGGAAACTCGGCCAGCCGGTGCCGGACTCAAACTTTGTATCGCTGGCGAACAACGGCTTGCCGCAACCTGCGCACTTAAATGTGCCGGGACGCTTTTCGTGGTTTAGCGGCGACGTATGGGCACGCTCGGTTCCTTCCTTTCGCAGGACGTTGAACTGTTCCGGTGTCAGCGCCTCGCGCCACTCGGCATCGGTTTTCTTGATCTTCGGCATCCGGCTGCTCCTTCTTCGTCGAGCTTGTGAGATAGGCCGCAACGCCTTGCCGCACAAGGGGTCAGCCGCTGATGTCCAGTAAGGTCACAAACAGCGTCGCGCCCAGCAGAATTGCCAGCCAGAGCACCATGGTGCCCGTACGCTGCATGCCACCGGCCTGACCACCAAAACCGTAAATCCGGGTTAATCCGCTGCCGATGGCAGCCAGAAGCAGATGGGTGCCACGGACAATTTCAGACCAAACGACCGAAATGGCGGTGGCACTGAAGACGACAATCGCTGGCAGGAACTTGCGATAAGTCCAGTCGGTGTCCACATTGATGCCGCGCTTCTCATCGGGAAAGAACCCAAACCGCATCAACAGTGCGAAGGCGAACAGTGCAAACACCAGAAGCTGCATCTGGGCCAGCACGTGGCTCACTGTATATGGCTGGTAGTTTACTTCGTAAGGCAGCAACGCATAGAGCGTCGATGGAAACACCCCGATGAATATACAGGCAAACGCGGTAAGGCCCATGGCGAGCAGCATATGGGGCGGTGCTTCCTTAGGACGCTTGCCGCTGTCGTGGGCGAAAAATGCAAAGTAAGGAATCTTGATTCCTGAATGACTGAGAACACCGGCCGAAGCGAAGACCAGCACCGCCCAGACTATTGGGTAGTGCTCTTCAGCGGCCGCATCCAGGATGAGGGACTTGGCAATAAACCCGGAAAACAGCGGGAACGCCGAAATGGATGCAGCGCCAACGACACAGAACATCATGGTCCATGGCATGGTGCGGTAGAGGCCGCCTAATTCGGATGCTTTTGATGTGCCGGTGCGGAACAAGACTGCCCCAACACTCATGAAAAGAAGCGCCTTGTACAGTATGTGGGCAAAAGCGTGCGCCGCGGTTCCGTTCAGGGCCATTTCGGTCCCGACCCCCACGCCAACCACCATAAACCCGAGCTGATTGTTGAGCGAGTAGGCCAGCACCCGGCGCAGGTCGTTCTCGATTTCGGCAAAGAAGATCGGAAACAATGTCATGACCGCGCCCACATAGATCAGGAACTCGGTACCGGGAAAGGCGCGCGCCAGACAGTAGACTGCCATCTTGGTGGTGAATGCGGAGAGCGCGACCGTGCCGGTGACTGTTGCAGCGGGGTAGGCGTCCTGTAGCCAGTTGTGCATGAGCGGGAAGGCGCATTTGATCCCGAAGGCGAACAATATCAGCCATACGCCCAGGTCCCAGCTTTGCGGTCCGGCGCCGGTAAGCGCCAGAAAGGCCAGCGATCCGCTGGCCTGGTAGTGCAGCGCAATGCCGGCGATCAGGACGACGCCGGAGCCGATCTGGATGATCAGGTAGCGCATGCCGGTCTGATAGGCGCCTTCGGTGCGACGAGCCCAGATCAAAAAGACCGACGACAGGGCAGTGCCTTCCCAGTAGATAAACAGCGTTATGAAATCGCCGGCAAACACCGCACCTATGGCAGTTCCTGCATAGAGCAGTGTGGCAATCTGCTGGACTGTATCCCGGACATGCCAGGCGTAAAGCGACGCCAGGAAGGCGGCGATGGAAAAGATCAGGCCAAAGATGGTCGACAGTTTGTCGACCCGCATCAATGTCAGGTCCATGCCGGCCAGAGAGATGACAAAGTGCGACCCGGCCGGGGCGTTCCAGATCATGATGCCACTGATAACCGGTACGATCAGCGTCAGGACAGCACGTATGCCACCGCGTGGCAGATAGGGCAGCAGGATCGCTGCGACGATGAAGACAAAGGCAGGGGGCAGGGAGTCAAACATCGCCATGCTCCCGCTTCTCAAGTCCGGCGTCGGGATAGTCTTCCGGGTCGACCACGCTTTTGCCGTAATAGTCTTCCCGGCGACCGATGATCATCCGCAGGTACTTCGTGGAGATGATGATGAAGGAGAATGCGAGAAAGCCCATCACACCGTAAAAGCCCGGAATGCCTTCGGCAGAGAAGTGGCCGTAGCGCATTCCCGTAAAGTCGGCGAGGAACAACAGGGCACAAAAAATGCCGAGCCCGATGATCATACGCGTAATATTTTGCGGCTTCTCTATCCACAACAGCTTTGCGCCGATGGGATGGAGCTCTTCCGGCTTGTCGTTCTTCTTCCCGGCCATGGTCACTGTCCTCCTGTCGCCAGAGGCGCTGCAATGGGTGCCAGGAATGACTCAACTGAACCCGAAAAGAAGAACAGGACAAGGCACCCAAAGGCCGTGATACATGGTGGCAGCACACATAGCAGCGGCGCTTCCCGAATGCGCTGGCGCCACGGCAGGCCGTCGCCCTCCGCTGCTTCCGGGTCAAAGAATCCGCGCGCAAAGATCGGCAGCAGGTAAGCCACATTGAGCACTGAACTGACCATCAGCACCCCGATCATGATCTGTTGATCCGCCTCTGCTGATCCGACCAGCAGCGTCCACTTGCTCCACGAACCGGCAAAGGGAGGCAGCCCGATAATACTCAGTGTTCCAATGCCAAAGGCGGCAAAGGTAAACGGCATGGTTTTGCCGAGACCGCGCATCTGGCTGACTTCGGTCTTGTGGGTGGCGACGTAAATGGCGCCGGCACACATGAACAGTGTAATCTTGCCAAAGGCATGGGTGACGATGTGAAGCCCGCCGCCAAGCACGCCTGCCGAGGTGGCCAGCGCCATGCCCAGTGTGATGTAGGAAAGCTGGCTCACGGTAGAATAGGCCAGACGCCGTTTCAGGTTGTCCTGCCGCATGGCGACAATTGATGCCGCCAGAATGGAAAAGGCGGCAAGCCACATCAGCCAGGTTGAGGCGCCAGTCTGAGAAAGGTTGTCGATGCCAAAGACATAGACCCCCACCTTCAGCATGGAGAATACCCCGGCTTTCACGACGGCCACAGCATGCAACAGGGCGCTAACGGGTGTCGGGGCGACCATGGCCGCAGGCAGCCAGCGATGAAACGGCATCAGCGCGGCCTTGCCGATACCGAAAGCAAACAGCGCCAGCAGGATGGGGAGAAGAGCGTTGTCGACCTTGTCTGCCAGAATGCCGCCGGGCGCGAAGTCCAGTGTTCCCGTCAGCACATAGGTCCAGATGATCCCGGTCAGCAGGAACATGATGCTGGTGCCCATGAGTATGCCGAGATAGGTACGCCCGCCTTTGCGGGCATCCTCGTTTTCCTTGTGGGCCACGAGCGGATAGGTGGAAATCGTCAGCAATTCGTAAAACAGGAACAGGGTCAGGAGGTTGGCCGCAAACGCAATGCCCATGACGGCAAAGATGGCAAAAGCAAAGCAGGCGAAGAAGCGGGCGTGTTTCTTCTCGTTGTTGCCGCGCATATAGCCGACGCCATAAATGTGGGTCAGAATCCACAGCCCCGAGCCGATGAGTGCGAAGACCATGCCAAGCGGCTCAACGTTGAATGAAATGCTCAGACCCGGCTGGAAGGCCACGAGGTCAACCGCGCCGTTGTTGCCGTCGTTGAAAGCAAACAACAGCGCCAGGACTGTCCCGAAAAGAGCAAGCGTACCGGCAAACGTCATGCCATCGCGCAGGTTGGGCTTGTTGCGCAGGATCAGGCCGAGAACACAGGTGGCGAGCGGAAGTGCCATTGTGAGAAGCAGAATAGACGAAGCGCTCATCAACGGCCCTCCGTGCCAAGAACTGTGACCGGGCCGTTCGCATAGCTTCCGTCGAGCAGCGCGGTCGCGGCAGCGCGCGCGGCATCTACGGTCATTTCTGCGTTAATGCCGAACCAGATGCAGGCAATCGCAAGCACCCAGGTGGGAAGCAGGAGACTCAGTGGCGCCTCTTCAACCTGAACGCCTTCTAGCGGAGGCTGCAGATACAATGTCTCGACCAGCCGCCAGACATAGATGACGGCAATCATCGACGAAGCGACAATGAGAAAGGCAATCGGCCAGCCACCCAGTTCAAAGGCGCTTTGCAGAAGCAGCCACTTCGACACAAACCCGGCCGTTGACGGCACGCCGATCAGACTCAGGCCGCCGATCACAATGGTCGCGCTGGTCCACGGCATTTGTCGCCCCATGCCCGCCATGGACGGCAACATCGATGAACCGGTTCGGTAGACGATCGCACCAACGGCGAGGAACAACGCACCTTTAGTGATTGCATGGTTGAACAAGTGGACGATGGTCGCGCTGACCCCGGTGACATTCAGGAACGCAACGCCAAGCAGCATGTAGCCAATCTGGGCCACGCTTGAGAACGCCAGCATGCGTTTTACGTTCATCTGATAGACCGCGATCAGGGACGCCGCAAACATGGCGATCAGAGCCGCCGGGAAAATGACGATCTGCAGCGTATCGCGCTCAAACCCGAACTTGACCGAGTAGACCGAGAACATAAACCGCAGCAGAACATAGATGGCGACCTTGGTGGCGGTAGAAGCCAAAAAGGCTGAAACCGCCGACGGTGCATAGGTGTAGGCGCCGGGCAACCACCGATGCAGGGGGTAGATGGCCAGTTTCAGGCCCATGCCTATGACAATGAAGGCGAAGGCCGACCGCATGGTGCGGTTGGTTTCCATCGTTGACAGTTTTTCGGTCAGGTCGGCGAGATTGAGCGTGCCGGTCGCCATGTAAAGAAGCCCAAGGCCAATAACGAAAAATGTAGCGCCGATCGTACCGAGAATCAGATAATCATAGGCGGCCGAAAGGGCACGTTTGTCCTTTTCTGCACCGAGCGCGACGAGCACGTAGGTCGAGAGTGAAGATATTTCCAAAAAGACAAAGACGTTAAAAGCGTCGCCGGTGATCGTTACGCCCAGCAGGCCGGTGAAGCACAGCATGTAGCAGGCATAGAACAGGGCATGGTGCCGTATTGCGATCTCACGGTTGATGCTGGTTTTCGCATACGGCAGCACAATGGTGCTGAGCGCTGCTACAATGACCAGCACGAATGCATTGGCGGTGTCCACCCGGTATTCAATGCCAAGCGGCGGCGCCCAGCCGCCGACGTGATAAGACAGGATCGCTCCGTCGATCACCGAAATCAGAAGCCCGAACGCAAGCACCGCCGAGCAGACGCTGGCGGCGAGGCTGATCCAATAGGCAAAGGTTCTGTTGCCGACCAACATGGCGAGAGGCGCGGCGATCAGCGGCAGCAAGACCACCAGCATAGGTGCGTGTGCGGAAACAAAGTCCGGGAATACATTCAGGAGCACTATTTGGTGTCTCCCTTCGGCATAAATGCTTCTACTTCGGCGTTGGACATATTGGTGTCCGCCTCAAGCACTTCGTCTTCCTCGATCGTGTCGTAGCTTTCATTGATGCGCACGATCAAAGCGAGGCCCAGTGCAGTGGTGGCGATACCAACAACAATTGCCGTCAGAATG
>CALIOE010000023.1 GCA_938044775.1 uncultured Rhizobiaceae group bacterium | reverse complement strand
CATGGCTTGAAAAGCAACTGCCTGTAGGGGAGACGCGCTTCATCAGCGGCACAGTAGAATGGTTCAATGGCCGCGCCACGATGGTCCATCCTGACTACATCGTCTCAGAAGATAATCTGGAAGAACTGCCGCTCGTGGAACCTGTCTATCCGCTGACAGCAGGCGTTTCGCTAAAAATAATGCGAAAGTCGGTTGTCGCGGCAATCGGAGCGTTGCCCAAGCTGCCGGAGTGGATCGACAGGTCAATTCTCGCACAGCAACAATGGCCTGGTATCGCCGACGCGCTCGATCATCTTCACCATCCGACCGACCACCTCGACCTCTCGCCAGAGAGCATCGCGTGGAAGCGACTGGCCTACGACGAATTGCTTGCGGGTCAATTGGCGTTGGCACTGGTTCGCAGCCGCATGAAAAAGGGCGCGGGACGCGCCTGGGTCGGCACCGGCGAAAAGCAACAAGCGATCATTGACCAATTGCCGTTTTCCCTGACCGGTGCACAAACCCGGTCGATCAGGGAAATACTCGACGACATGGCCCAACCTGAGCGGATGTTGAGAATGTTGCAGGGCGACGTGGGATCGGGAAAGACCGCTGTCGCTCTTATCGCCTCGGCCACGGCAGTTGAGGCCGGAGGGCAAGCCGCCATCATGGCTCCTACGGAAATCCTTGCACGCCAACATCTTGCGACTATCGAACCGCTGGCAGAAGCAGCGAACATGCGTGTTGCCATATTGACGGGCCGGGAAAAGGGTAAGGAACGCGAGCGCATATTTGCGGCTCTCGCAGCTGGCGAGATTGACATCTTGATAGGAACCCACGCTCTGTTTCAGGCCAATGTCGTGTTCAAAAATCTTGCGCTGGGGATTGTTGACGAACAGCACAGGTTCGGTGTGCACCAGCGGTTGGCCCTGGCGTCGAAAGGGGGCGCTGCGGATATATTGGTCATGACCGCAACGCCCATACCGCGGACGCTCGTTCTTACTTACTTCGGCGACATGGACGTTTCAAAACTGGACGAAAAACCGGCAACCCGGCAGCCGATCAAGACCAATGCGTTGCCGTTGGAACGGCTCGATGAACTCGTTGAGCGTGTGCGTGGGGCAGTATCGCAGGGCGACAAGGTCTACTGGCTTTGCCCGTTGGTGGAGGAAAACGACGAGATACCCGTCACCGCCGCAGAGGTTCGGTTCAAGGCGCTTGAAAAACTGATGGGTCAGAATGTGGGACTTGTCCATGGCCGCATGAAAGCTGCGGAAAAAGACCAGGCCATGCTTGATTTCAAAGAAGGGCGGACGCGGGTTTTGGTCGCCACCACGGTCATCGAAGTTGGTGTTGATGTCCCGGATGCAACCATCATGGTCATTGAGCATGCCGAACGGTTTGGGTTGGCCCAGCTGCACCAGCTGCGAGGACGTGTAGGACGGGGATCGAAACAGTCTGCTTGTCTCTTATTGTACAAGGCTCCGCTGGGAGAGGTCGCTGAAGCGCGGATCCGCGTCATGCGCGAGACAGAAGACGGGTTCCGCATAGCCGAGGAGGATCTGAAGCTGCGCGGCGAAGGCGAAATCCTGGGGACGCGGCAGTCCGGGACACCGGGATTTCAAATTGCCCGAATGGAGCATCACGGGTCCCTGTTGGAAATTGCCCGCGATGATGCACGAATGATCATGAACAACGATCCTGAGCTTATGGAACCGCGCGGGGAAGCGTTGCGGATTCTGCTTTACCTGTTTTCCAAGGACGAAGCGGTGCGGTTGCTCAGGGCCGGATGAACGCGGCCGCAAGAACAGTTCAATTTTCGTTCGCAGATCCGCAGCACAATTGGCGGCCATTCTTGCAGATGAAAAAGTATCTTTTGAATCGATCCGGGATATTCCGAACACAAGCGTGTTAGTCGCTCAGCCAGCTACGAAGGCAGGACCGGCAGCCGCACGGCTCTCGACCAGCCGGCCACTAAGCCTCCTCAGCAGCCCGCGAAGCACCTGATTTCTTCGCTTCATGCGCCTCGATGGCGGCTTCCTTCTTGGTCTCAAATTCAGGCGCGACCAATCCAGCCGAAATAACCAGCTTCGCGGCTTCTTCGACGCTCAACTCCATCGTGATGACGTCACTTGCCGGCACAAACAGCAAAAAGCCGGATGTCGGATTGGGCGTTGTTGGAAGAAAAACGCTTACTGTCTTGCCGGCCGGGGCGTCGAGTTTTGCCTGAACTTCGCCCAGCGTGTCAGTTGCCACAAAGGCAAGAGCCCAGATTCCCCTGCGCGGATATTCGACCAGCACAACACTTTGAAAACTGTCCGAGCCCTCACGGAAAACGGTTTCAAAAATTTGCTTGAGTGCAGAGTAAATATTGCGAACGACCGGCATGCGCGACAGCAGATACTCGCCGTAGGAAATGATCGATCGACCAATCAAATTCGCCGTAAGAAAGCCAATTATGGTAATCATCACCAGGGCAATCAGGAGCCCGAAACCGGGCACACTGAACGGCAAATACCGATCGGGATTGTAAACATCCGGAAGATAGGGCTTTACCCAACCGTCGACCCATTCGATGAGTGTCCATGTCAGATACGCCGTAATGGCCAGTGGCGCACAAATCACCAGACCCGTGAAGAAGTAGTTTCTCAACCGTGTACTGAAAGGCTGCCGCTTTGGCGCCTTCGCTTCTTGTTGGTCAGATAGCTTCAAATTGATCACACTTGGCTGTAGATGGTCTGCAGGTGGCCAGAATTACAGGTCATCGCAACGACCGGGCCCCATAGCAACTATGTCGTCGGGTAGCCGCAAATTTGCAAGAAGAAAATCCCAATGAAACGAATAGTGATCGCTATTCGACCGTCACGGATTTGGCCAGATTGCGCGGTTGATCGACGTCCGTGCCCATTTGGACAGCCGTATGATAGGCCAGCATCTGTATCGGAAGAGCATAAACGATCGGCGTGATGATTTCCGGCATTTTTGGCATGACAATGGTCTTGATGTCATCCATTCCGGCCTCCTCCGCGCCCCGTTCATCTGTGATCAGAATGATCTTCCCACCCCGCGCAGCAACTTCCTGCATATTGGATACGGTTTTTTCAAAAATGTTATCGTGGGGGGCTATGGTCACAATCGGCATTTCCTCATCGATAAGGGCGATGGGACCGTGCTTCAATTCGCCGGCTGCGTAACCTTCGGCATGAATGTAGGAAAGCTCTTTTAGTTTTAGCGCACCCTCAAGGGCGAGCGGGAAATTGGTATCGCGACCGAGATAGATGACATTTGGTTTGTTTGCGAGGCCATGAGCCATCGTGGCAATCTCGCCTTCAAGTTTCAAAACATCATTGGTGTAGCGCGGTGCTTCTGACAGCTGTTCAACCAATTCGCGCTCGCGCTCGCTGTCAATGTGTCCACGCTGAACGCCCGCAGCAACCGCCAGAGCCGCGAGGACAGACAGTTGGCAGGTAAACGCCTTGGTCGAAGCAACGCCAATTTCCGGACCCGCAAGCGTCGGGAAAACGCTTTTGCAGGACCTGGCGATGGTTGATTCCTGGACATTGACGATGGCTGCAAGGTGCTGACCCTGGGCTTCACAATATTTCAAGCCGGCGAGCGTATCAGCGGTTTCACCGGATTGAGAGATGAACAGTGACATGCCATCCGCCGACATCGGCATTTCGCGGTAACGAAATTCCGAGGCAATATCGATGTCCACCGGAAGCCGCGCATGGCGTTCGAACCAGTATTTGCCCACAAGTCCAGCGAGATAAGCGGTACCGCAAGCGGTGATGTTAAGACGGTCAAGCTTTGCAAAATCGACGGTCGATTCCTGCCGCAATGCCACTTTTTGCTCGTTGAAGTCGACATAATGCGCCAGCGTGTGCCCAATGACTTCCGGCTGCTCATAGATCTCTTTGATCATGAAATGGCGATGATTGCCCTTGTCGACCATAAGTGCCGAACCAACAGAACGCTGTTGTATGCGTTCGATAGCAGAACCGTCCAAAGAGAATATCTGCATGGAATCGCGCTTGACGATGGCCCAGTCGCCATCCTCCAAATAGGTAATCCGATTGGTGAACGGAGCAAGCGCTACGGCATCGGAGCCCAGATACATTTCGCCTTCGCCATGACCGACGGCAAGTGGTGGGCCGTTCCGAGCCGCGACAATCAGGTTGTCGTCCGCGCCAAACATAACAGCAAGCGCGAAAGCACCGCGCAATCTTTTGATTGCCGCGTGCGCCGCTTCGACGGGTTCGAGTCCGTCTCGCAGGCCTTTCTCGACCAGATGAGCAATGACTTCAGTGTCAGTTTGCGATGAAAAGACAAATCCATCGGCCTGGAGTTCTCCTCGCAATTCACGAAAATTCTCAATGATGCCGTTGTGGACGACGGCGACATTTGAAGAAAAATGTGGATGTGCGTTGATCTCAACCGGAGCGCCATGGGTTGCCCACCGTGTGTGACCTATGCCGATTTGACCGGAAAGCGGCTCAGCCTCCAGCCGCTCCTGCAGGTTGACCAGTTTCCCCTCAGCCCGGCGCCGATCCAGTGCGCCGTTTTCCAGCGTTGCGACACCAGCAGAATCGTAGCCCCGATACTCCAAACGTTTCAGGGCATCAACAATAAGCGGCGCAACAGGGCGTGTGCCCACTATTCCGACAATGCCACACATGAGCCTGTATCCCTTGCAATATGGCGAATGAGGCCGGTCTTTACGACGACGCCACCTTTCACCTGAGCCTATTCCATGAAGTCCGGATCTTTGCCAGCTTCATTCGCAAACTTGGTTATCCCAGCAAGCGTTACCGTTCCGCAAACCTTGCTGCTACGTTCAGTCTTTTTTGGACCGTTTGATGGCAAGCAGTTGCTCACGCATGGTGCGTGCTTTTTCGGGCACGTTGACCTGGCGTGCGCGACCAAAGGCCATAGCGTCCTCCGGCACGTCGTCAGTGACAACACTTCCGGCAGCCGTATTTGCGTTATTGCCTATCGATAAGGGAGCCACAAGTGACGTGTTTGTTCCGATAAATGCGCCCTCACCGATGGCGGTGTGGTGCTTGTTGAAACCATCATAATTGCAGGTAACGGAGCCGGCTCCGATGTTTGCACCGGCGCCAACGGACGCATCACCGACATAGGACAGGTGGTTAATCTTGGCGCCCTCGCCGATATTCGCCGCCTTGACTTCAACAAAATTACCAACTTTGGCACCACGAGCCAACTCGGTTCCAGGACGCAGGCGTCCGTAAGGTCCAACGATAGCCCCTTCGCCCACTTTTGCGCCCTCCAGATGGGAAAAGGCGCGGATCATCGCGCCGGTTGCAACTTCCACACCTGGCCCAAAGACAACATTGGGCTCGATTGTTGCGTTCCGCTCCACCATCGTGTCGTGGGAGAAATGCACCGTGGCGGGGGCTGCCATGGCAACACCGGCCAGCAGCAACTCGCGACGCTTGCGCTCTTGCCAGATGTGTTCGACAGCAGACAGTTGAACCCGATCGTTGACGCCAATGGTCTCTTCCTGTGCAACCGCAATGGCTTTGACGGAAAGCCCCTGCGCACGGCCGATTTCAGCAGCATCAGTCAGGTAATACTCATTTTGGGCATTGTCGTCGGTTATGGCTTCCAATACGTCCAGAATGCATCGGGATCGAAAGGCCATAATTCCACTATTACAGAATGTTATAGACTTTTCTTCAGGTGTTGCATCCTTCTCCTCGCGGATCGCCTGCAATTCGCCGTCGTGGACTATCAAGCGGCCGTAGCCAGTTGGCATCGCCGTTTCAAAGCCAAGGACAACAATATCGGCGCCTTTTGCGATGGCCTCCCGAGCCGACAAAACCGTCTCAGGGCGCACCAGCGGTACATCGCCATACAGAATAATGACTTCCTCAATTCCCTCACGCAGGGCCTCCCGCGCAGCGAGAACTGCATGCCCGGTGCCGCGGCGTTCTGTTTGTTCGTGGAAACTGGCCTTCAGGCTGTGATTGGCAACCGCACCGCGCACTTGTTCCGCCTGATTTCCGACCACGACAGCCAGCGCGCCACTGCCGCTCGCAATAGCAGTTTGCGCCACATGCAACACCATTGGCAGGCCAGCGACCGGGTGCAGGACCTTGGGCAGAGCAGATGCCATCCGCTTGCCCTCACCAGCCGCCAGAATAATTGTCAGGAATTTGTCATCCATGGAATTCTCGAACGATCGATTAAACGTTTCGCCAGACGGCCATAGCCTAATCGGCGGTTGCTGCAAATCCCGTTAAGGAATGGTACTATTTTCGTGATTCGGAAAGTTGGGCATGGTGCCGCATTTCCGATGGGGGGATCAAAGGAAGAAATTCCGATGAGCCAGATGCGGGGCGAAATTCGAAAGACGATGGATGGAACTCATTTGAGGGAGAATGAAGTCGAACCGGAAGAGCTGAAAAAGTCAGCAAAAACCGGGTATTCCGGGACGCGGGAGACGGTGGCCATCTACGCTTGGGGTGCGGCGGCCGCATTCAGTCTGTTCGTTGGAATTGGCGCAGCCCTTCTGCCTGAGAGCTTCACCGGCAATACTCCGAGTGGGTCCGGTCGACCCGGTTCAAACGACGATATCGTGGCTTCGATTTCAACAAGGCCAATGTCTGCCAATCCAGCAGAAAGCCTTGTTGCCTCCCGATTTGACTCCGACAACGCGGAATACAGTGGTGCACTGGAGACAGTTCAACCAAAGCTGCCGGCTAAACTTGAAGTGAACCAGGCCGCTGAACGCCTTAACCCGTACCCGCGCGAGACAAAAAGGGCCGCGACATCGGCGCCCACGAGTGATGCCCGAAATCAGGAGGAAAAAATTCAGGCCCGCGCTTCGATCGAGGTGCCTGAAACATTAGGCTCCCGCGATATCAAGAAAAACACGTCGCAGAGCCAGCCATCTCCTGCCGGATCCGGTCGCCTTGACATCGGCGCCCTCAAACCGGCGCCCGAGGCGGAGTCCGACATTGACCTCCCGCTTCTTGAAATGCACCAGACGGACGCCCCACCACCGCCTACTCGCCGATCACGACTGGTACTCGCCAAACCCGAAATTACGGTGCGCAGGCCGCTGAAGAAGCGAGCCCAACGTTCTGTCAAAAAGGACCTCGACCTCGGCGTTGACATCGGTGGGGCCCGGACAGTTGCCGATCTTATGGAACGATACAAAGTACTCGCGGCGCGCGCGCCCGACCTGTTCAAAAATGTCAAACCGCTGGTGCAATTGGTCGAAATCAACGACGAATACGAAGCCCGTCTGGTTGCCGGCCCGTTCTTATCCGCAAGCAGGACATATCACTTTTGCCGTGAGTTGCGCGTCCGTTTCACCATGGCTTGCTCCCGCACCAAATACGCCGGTCGGGAAATGCCAAAACTGAAATACTGATGGGCTCCACACAGCGGAGTATTCGTACAGACCAACAGTCTCGTTGCAATTCGATTGCTCTGAGGGTCTGTCGCTGCCATAGCAATGACATTGCTCACGACCGTCCATAGTCTGCACTTTGTCCTCAACCACCCCGATAACCGCTCACGCTGACGGCACACGCAAAAATGCACTGATCATTTTGCTGATCATGCCTTTGTTTTTCTCAAGCAACATAATTTTCGGCCGCGTCGCTGTGGCGGAGGTTGAGCCGTTTACGCTTGCATTTCTTCGCTGGTTTCTGACGGCACTGATCGTGGGCTTGTTTGTGTGGCCAAAGCTGCTTCACCACAGACAACTGATCCGCTCAATGCGAATGCCGCTGCTGTTGATGGGACTGTTGGGCATGTGGATCTGTGGCGCGATCGTTTATCTCGCGCTGAAATACACAACCGCCACAAACGGAACACTCATATATACGTCCTCTCCGGTGATGATTGTCCTGCTGGAACGAATGTTCAAAGGCCGCCGTGGCGGTGTCCGGGAAATCCTGGGCATCACGCTGGCCTTCGCCGGTGTTGTCGTGATTGTCTCGAAGGGCTCAGCCGACAATGTGCTGGCTCTCGACTTCAATCTCGGGGACCTCTTGTTCGTGTTCAGCGCCTTCAGCTGGGCAATATACTCCATTTTGCTGAAATCGGAGCGCTTCAACGCTCTGCAGACGCTGCCGCTGTTCATGTTGATTGCGGCAAGTGGGGCATTGTTGCTTGCCCCCTTTGCCCTTGCGGAGACTATCTTGCTGGGCATTTTCCCCCAAACAATTGAGGCATGGGCCAACATAGGCGGGATTGTTATCTTCGCTTCGCTGTTGGCGTTTTCACTCTATCAATACGGGGTCAAGATTGTCGGAGCATCGATAACGGGCATTTATCTCTATCTGCTTCCGGTGTACGGCGTCGCTATGGCAGCTCTGTTTCTTGGAGAAAGCCTGGAGACATTCCATTTTTGGGGCATAGCATTGGTTCTTGGAGGCGTGATCCTTGCCACACTCCCGGCAAAAACAAGACCGCGCAACTAGCCAACCAGCTGAAGCGCCGGAAAGGCTTCAAGCAGCATATAGGCCATCTTCTCCATACCACCGGTGAGGAACAATATGCCCGTTAGCACCAGCAATGCCCCCATGACTTTCTCGACGACACCAAGATGGCGGCGAAAACGTGTCAGGAATTGCATGAACGGGCCGGCAAAAAAGGCTGCCAACATGAACGGGACGCCAAGACCAAGCGAGTAAAGAGCCAAAAGACCGGCGCCCTCCGCGACTGTGTCGCGTGCACTGGCAACGCTCAAAATTGCACCCAGCACCGGCCCGATGCAGGGGGTCCAGCCGAATGCAAAGGCCAGGCCCATGAGAAAGGATCCGCCCAGGCTGGCGCCTCGGGCTGTCTCGGCAGAGACCTGAAAACGGGCTTCGCGATACAACATACCGATGCGCAGAAGGCCCAGGAAATGCAATCCCATGACCATGATAACCACTCCGGCGATCATGGACAGGACATCCTGATGCGCACGTATGTATCCACCAATGGTCGATGCGCCTGCGCCAAGTGAAACGAATACGACGGAAAACCCCGCCACAAACAGGACCGCATTAACGAGAATCTTGTTTCGAACCGCGCTGCCGGAAGACAAGGTGGCTTCACCGTTGGGCGAAACATTTGGCGTAGTGGTCAATTCGTCCAGCGAGACACCGGCGAGATAGGTGAGGTAAGGCGGCACCAGCGGCAAGACACACGGCGATATGAACGAGATAATGCCCGCTAAGAAGACCGTGTAGAGGGTAATGTCGCCAGTCACGTTTGCAAATTCCGATCGCCTCAAGCCAGACCGACATCCTATAGCGACAAAGTTGCCGAAATCCCACTCACTTGCGCTCACACTCTTGTAACCGACTATTCGAGGAATTTTTGACGCAACCAGCAAAAATATTCACTTTGCTGGTTATGTCCGCTTGACCAATATCCCGGCTTTCCCTATTGGCTTGCCGTGCGTTGGAAACTTGTCCCGCGCGAGCCCGTAGCTCAGTTGGTAGAGCGCCTCACTTTTAATGAGGATGTCCACGGTTCGAATCCGTGCGGGCTCACCATTCCCCTATTCATTTTGAATTCCATGTCGGCGGGCTTGCAGCGATGACGGAGCGAGATCAGACGACACCGGACTTCGAGTTTAAGGTTCACGCCACCGACGGCAGCGCGCGGCGCGGATCGATTTCCACTCCCCGCGGGACGATCCGGACACCAGCCTACATGCCGGTGGGAACGGCAGGAACCGTAAAAGCCATGTATATGGACCAGGTTCGGGACCTGGGCGCCGATGTGATCCTTGGCAACACCTACCATTTGATGCTGCGCCCCGGTGCCGAACGGGTCGCAAAGCTGGGCGGTCTGCACACGTTTTCCCGCTGGGAATACCCAATTCTGACGGATTCCGGCGGTTTTCAGATCATGTCATTAGCCGGGCTGCGAAAACTTACAGAAGATGGCGTCACCTTCAAATCTCACGTCGACGGCGCGAAATATGAACTGACACCAGAGCGATCAATCGAAATCCAGGCTCTGCTGGACAGCGACATTCAGATGCAGCTCGACGAGTGCATAGCCCTGCCCGCTAAAGAAGCAGAGATCGAGCGTGCCATGGAATTGTCCCTGCGTTGGGCAGAACGCTCTCATACGGCATTTAAGCTGCAAAGTGACCACAATGCCCGCGCCATGTTCGGCATTGTCCAGGGCGGCGACTGTGAGAGGTTGCGGCTGAGTTCGGCAAAAGCTTTACGCGACATGGATCTGAAGGGGTATTCAATTGGCGGACTTGCCGTGGGCGAACCCCAGGATGTTATGCTGCGAATGCTGGACCTCACCTGCCCCGAATTGCCCGAATCCAAACCCCGATACCTTATGGGTGTTGGCACACCCGATGACCTGTTGAAATCGGTTGCGCGTGGCGTGGACATGTTCGATTGCGTCTTGCCCACACGGGCCGGTCGCCACGGAACAGCCTATACCCGCCACGGCAAGATCAATCTGCGCAATGCACGCCATGCGGAAGACCATCGTCCTCTGGACGACCAATCATCTTGCGCCGCAGCCCGCGACTATAGCCGCGCCTATCTGCACCACCTGATCCGAGCCAACGAGGCCCTTGGAGGAATGCTCCTTACATGGAATAATCTATCATATTATCAGGAGCTTATGAAGGGTTGCAGAGATTCAATCGAGGCGCAGTCCTACGCCGAATACATGGCCGCGGTCGTCGAACAATGGGAGCGCGGTGATATTGTTCCGCTGTAGAAAAGCATAGTCATGTCGTTCGAGCTACGCCTTCCTTCATCTGAACGCCGGTAATCTTCCAGGACCCGTCGGGCTGCTGTCGCAGTGTGTAGAGTGCCATCCATTCTTTGCCGTTTGGACCCGTCAGGAGGACTTCCTGAAACAAATCGCCGTTCAGAAAGCGGCTGCGACCAAACGACCACTGCCGGGCGCCATAGATGGCACCATAGCCATTCTTGACCATGCCGATAAAGCGGTCGGTGGAACCAAACACCGATCGTATATTGGGGGCAGCAAAACTGAAGGCGTCGTCATGCCGCTTCGATCGGAAGGCATTAATCTGACCGTTGATGACGGTCTGGCCACCAATTCTCATTTCCGCAGGTGCTTCCTGATCAGACATCTGGGCACTTGCAACCCCCACAATAAGCCCAAATACGGTAACCATGGCGACGGCAAGATAATAAACACGGTTCATTTGTGGATTCTCCAGCCGACTAACCTGCAAAGCATAGCTCAGTTACGGGCCGCTGACCTGCGCGGTTTCGTCTCACCTGTTCATAAACGAAAAGAGGGCGCGCATTGGCTGCACGCCCTCCTCAATTTCTCGTCGATGGTGCCCGATCAGAAGATGAAGTCATCCGCAACCAGATCGGCAGTTGAGACACCGCTCAGCAATACCGTACCGTATCCGGCAACCGTGACCAGTGCGCCTTCCAGTGTGTCGACCACGTCAAGATCTTCAAATCCGGCAATACCGAGATCATCGAGCCACAGGCGGTCTGTACGGCCTGCCCCTGCTTCAAAATCGGTAATGACATCATTGCCAAATGCCGCCTTGTAGAGGAACACGTCATCGCCCTCTCCACCGGTCGAGGTGTCCTGGCCCAGTCCGGCAAGAATGTAATCGTTGCCACCTGCACCGAACAATGCATCGTCTCCATCATTGCCGACAAGGCGATTGATGCCATCGTCACCTGAGATTTCGTCATTGAAATCAGATCCGTAGACGAATTCGATCGCTTCGTAGGTGTCGCCATCTGCTTCACCACGATAACCACCGTTCACGAGGTCAACGGATACGCCCTCTGTGGCATCCTGATAGTCAGCGGCATCACGGTTACCTTCACCACCATTGAGGTGATCAGCTCCATAGCCACCGAGCAGGATATCGTTGCCGGCCATGCCATTCAGCTGGTCGTTGCCATCGTCGCCAACAAGACGGTTGACATTGGCATCTCCGGTCAGACTGTCGTCGTAATGGGAACCGTAGACATATTCGATATTCTTAAGTGTATCGCCTTCGGCATAGCCGCCGGTTCCGACGCCTGTGGTGAGGTTGACCGTCACGCCGGCGGTTGACCAATCGTATTCGGCGGCATCATCGTCACCAGAGCCTCCGTTGAGATCGTCACCGCCGCGGCCACCTAAAAGGATATCTCTTCCGGCGCCGCCGATCAGTCTGTCGTCTCCATCGCGACCAACCAAACGGTTGGTTCCAGCATCACCTCTGATCACGTCGTTAAAGTCAGATCCGTGAACGTTTTCAATGCTCTCGTAGGTATCGCCCTTTGCCTCGCCTTTGGTTCCCTTGTCCTTGGCAAGGTTCACAGTGACCGCCGCGTCTGCATTGTTGTAGACAGCCGTGTCAGCGCCTTCACCACCGACGAGCTTGTCGGCATCTAGGCCGCCCTCAAGCCAGTCGCGACCAAGGCCGCCGTGCAATTCATCATTACCTTCACCACCCACGAGGTGATCTTCGCCACCCTCTTCTTCGTCAACGCGCACCAACACAACATTATCAATGATTGCGCCGTGATAGTTTGAATTGCCGATGCCTTCGAGGGTCAGTGTGTTCGTTCCATCGCCGGACCCACCGACAACGGCGACGTTCACCGTTTCCCAAACCAGTTTCTGGCCGGGGCTGTGCTCCAAAACGACTTCGCCGTTCCAGACAACCCTTACGCCATCGATATTTGCAAAGCGATTGTGATCCGGGAGCGCAATGTCAAATGACAACTGCAAAAGTTCGTCAAGCTGAACCCCTGCAACCGTTGTTGTGTAGGAAGCGTGCTGGTCAGTCGCCAATTCCAGAACCTGATCACGACCAGTGTCCGGCAAGGCATATACACTCTCATCCAGGACCGTGTAGCCTTCAGGCGTATCCCAGTCGCCCAGCGTTGTGGCGCTGGTGTTGGTGTATCCGTTATTTGGCGTGTTTGTGTCGGAATAGCTTTGGAATGTGCCAATGCCATCAAGCACATCTGTTCCGTCACCAATCAGAATATCATTTCCGGCCAGTCCGATGATTGTTTCATTCAGCAACTTGCTGCCTGCAATCACGTTGGCGTTCCCGTCCCCCACCAAGGTAGCGTCATTGCCCACGGGCAATTGCTCTTTGTTCTTGTCGTCTAACATGGATTTCCCTGCATTAATTAACCGCTCACAGACAGCGTCCAGCCCTGTCCTTGGACGAGAACCTACGAAAGATGTGAAAAGACCACGTTTCTTTCGTTAAGTGGATTTATGCGATTGACTTAAGCTTCCGATAACCAAGTTACGGTCGGTTATGTTGCCCGCGCAGTTGGTTGGTGGCCTGGTTGGCACATGGCTACTCTGCGTTTCGCAGCTCGCCTACCGTAAGTTACTGGATCCTCACCAAGGAGATCTTCAAGGACCTCCGACACCGTCGTTCTCCGGTTACCACCGACGAGGGGGTTGTCGACCGTTATTCGTGCGATGCTGGAAACAACAGAGACGAGTCGCCGTAAGAATAGAAACGATAGCCGGCGGCAATAGCGTGATTATAGGCAGCCCGCATTGTGGCAGAGCCGGCAAAGGCACAAACAAGCATGAACAGCGTTGAACGCGGAAGGTGAAAATTGGTCAATAGTGCATCAACCGACATGACCTTTCTGCCCGGTGTAATGAAGATATCGGTGGCACCCGACCAGGCCTTAAGTTTCCCGGTCTCGTCAACCGCGCTCTCAAGTAGCCTGAGCGAAGTGGTTCCCACACTGACAATCCGATTGCCACGCTCGCGAACCGTGTTAAGGGCCTCTGCCGTCTGCGCCGACACATGACCTGTCTCGAAATGCATCTTGTGATCCTCGATCACATCGACTTTGACCGGCAAAAAAGTGCCTGCACCAACATGTAGCGTCACGAAATGGCGTTCAATGCCCTTCGCATTTAGTTGGTCCATGACCCGGTCAGTGAAATGCAGTCCCGCTGTGGGAGCTGCGACAGCCCCGTCTTCACGGGCGTAAATCGTCTGATAATCCGTGCGGTCACGGTCGTCTTCGGGCCGGTTCAGCGCAATATAGGGTGGTAACGGAATGTGGCCGACCTGGGCCAGTGCGGCATCCAGGTCAGGCCCGGACTGGTCAAAAAGCAGTTCAACTTCGCCACCCGGCGCCTTTTCGCCGACGATGGCAGTCAAGGCGTCATCCTCTCCGAAGAAAACACTGTCGCCCGTCTTGAGCTTTTTGGCACCGCGAATGAACGCCCGCCAGATGTTGGGTGCTGTCCGCAAGTGTAGGGTGGCGCCAATATGGGCAGTGGCGTCAGCTCTGATCCGGCGCCCCTCCAATTGAGCCGGAATGACCCGGGTATCGTTAAAAACGATTGCGTCGCCGGGGTTCAGGAAGTCGATGAAATCGGGGAACACATGGTCACCCAACGATCCTTCCTCGAGCGCATTGACGACGAGAAGGCGCGAAGCATCACGCGGATCAGCCGGGCGCAGTGCGATATTTTCCTGCGGCAAATCGAAGTCGAACTCATCGACACGCATGCGGAGGCCAAACTTTCTTGATGCAGGTCGGCCGGGCGCAGCTCGCTGGATCCACGCCCGGAAGAATAGTCAGGCGTCAGCCGCGACCTTCATGGTAACAATCTTGTCCGGATTGGGGACCGGTTCGCCACGGGCAAATTTGTCGATGTTGTCCATGCCTTCGATAACGCGGCCCCAAGCTGTGTATTGGCGGTCAAGAAAGCCCACATCGTCAAAACAAATGAAAAACTGGGAATTTGCGCTGTCTGGATGGGCGGAGCGCGCCATGGAGCAGATACCACGTACATGTGGTTCGTCGTTGAACTCAGCCTTGAGGTTAGGTTTAGACGAGCCGCCGGTACCGGTTCCCGTTGGATCTCCCCCCTGAGCCATGAAGTCGTCGATCACGCGATGAAACACGACTCCGTCGTAAAACCCTTCACGGGCCAGTTCCTTAATGTGCTTCACATGATTGGGTGCCCGGTCGGGCAGGCATTCAATTATGACCTCTCCCTGAGAAGTCTCCATGATCAATGTGTTTTCCGGGTCCTTGATATCGGCCAATTGTTCGTCCTTTTGTTTGATAGTCAAAATCAGTATTTGTCGGCGGTGCGCATCTTCACAATGGTGTCAGGATTATCCACCTGACCGTTTTGTTGCTGCGACCCCTTCTTTATTGCATCAACATGTTCCATCCCTTCGGTGACCCGCCCAAACACCGTGTACTGGTTGTTCAGGTGGGAAGCCTCGGCAAACATGATAAAAAATTGAGAATTGGCGCTGTTCGGATTGCGGGAACGCGCCATACCTAGCACTCCGCGTTCGAATGGTCTGTCCGAAAACTCAGCCTCAAGATCAGGAAGCTTAGACCCGCCTGTACCATTACCCAGGGGGTCGCCAGTCTGGGCCATAAAGCCCGGAATAACCCTGTGGAACTTCAATCCGTCGTAAAACCCTTCATTGGCGAGGGTTGTGATGCGCTCCACATGTTTCGGCGCCGCATCCGGCAGCAACTCGATCTTCACCTGCCCCGACTTCAGGTCCAAAATCAATGTTTCAGTGTCTGCCGCAAGTGCGGTCGAAGACAAAATGGCAACGCAAAGCGCAAAGAATAGTGTTTTCATGGCTGTCATGGGAGCTCCGGTAATTCAGTTCTTTTTTGATAGCTTTGATACAAGTGCTTCAGCCACTTGTTCAGGCACAAAGGGCGAAACGTCGCCATTCATCTGCGCTATCTGGCGCACCAACGTGGCAGTGATGGGGCGGCTTTCGGGACTCGATGGGAGAAAGACGGTTTGCACATCGCCCGCCATTGTCCCATTCATGCCGGCCATCTGCATTTCATAGTCCAGATCGCTGCCATCCCGCAGGCCGCGGACCAGTATTGTTGCCTCATTGGCCCGGGCAGCGTCGACAACCAGGTTGTTAAACGAGATAACTTTAATCCGTTCCTGCAACACATCTCCCTGCCGACCGAGGATAGCTTCGATGAGGCTCTTTCGTTCTTCAAACGTAAACATCCCGGCCTTGGACGAATGCACGCCAATGGCGACAATCACCCTGTCGGCAATCGCCAGTGCCTGCAATAAGATGTCCAGATGCCCGTTTGTAAACGGGTCGAAAGAACCGGGGTAAAAAGCGGTGCGGAAAATACCTTGAGACATGCCGAACCGCATAGCGGCTTTCGATTTGGAACACAATCGCAGGCTGCTGCCACAATGCTGTCAGCAGCACCTGTGTTGAATGGCGGAGTAACATCACAATACGGCTACGGAGGAATAGAAATGGAAAACCCGAGCATCATGTCGCATGTCTCGATCGGCACCAACAATTTCGAGAAAGCGACAGTCTTTTACGATGCCATCATGAAAGTTATCGGCGGTCAACGCATCATGGAGCTTCCCAGCGTCGTGGCTTACGGCAAGCAGTTTCCGGAATTCTGGGTGCACCCTCCACATGATGAGAAGAAGGCGACAGTGGGAAACGGCACACATTTCTCATTCCTGGCGGAATCACCCGAAGTCGTAGATGCCTTTTACAAAACCGCAATTGAGATGGGCGCGACGGACGATGGCCCCCCCGGCCCACGTCCCGACTATGGTGAGCCCTATTACGGCTGCTTTGTCCGCGATCTTGACGGGCACAAGATCGAGGCAAATTCCTGGGACATGGAGTTGGCGAAAAAGCTGGGTATGGCCGGCTAATTTCGCTCCAGTCAATTGCGGGCGAGCGCCAGCCAGGCGCCGCCTCCGATGAGCATGGAGCCTCCGCCAATCTCGACTTTGCGCACATTTCGCCTGGTCAGCACGCTGCCGGCCTTGCCGGCGGCAATCGCGTAGGCTCCATCCAAAACAAGCCCAACAAGCATAAATGTCGCACCAAGTATCAGGGCTTGTAGAGCGGCACTCTGTCCCGACTGAATGAATTGCGGAATGAAAGCACCAAAGAACAACAAGGCCTTTGGGTTGGACCAGATCACCACAAAACCCTGCCAGAAGAAGGAATTTCCGGGTCTGCCTCTGCCCGAGCCACCAAGTGTGCCATCAGCGGTCAACAATTTGTATCCGAGCCAGATCAGGTAGGCCGCACCAGCCACTCGCAGCCAAAAGAACAGTGGAGCCAGCGTGGTCGCGATGATCTCCAGACCGAAAGCAACCAGCACAACCATAATCGCCAGCCCCGCTTGCGTGCCTGCAACATTCAGCAAGCCGGCTCGGGTGCCATAGGTCACGCTGTTTGCGACGATCACAGTAACACTCGGTCCAGGCACGATCACAATCGCAGCACATGCCAGAACAAAGGTCAGGAAGACGGTTGGTTCAAAAATCATGACTAAAAAGTAATCCGACGTGTGCGTTTTGACACTGGAGAATAGCCAAAAAAGGCGCACATGTCAGTCATCAGAAAGGAAATATCAGCGTCGTAAAAGGCGAAAGGAAAGACAATGGCCCTGACAACAATCATTTTGGTCGTATTGCTGGCCTTCACCATTTGGCAGTTGCGGGCTCAGTCAAAAAGCCAGGACATAGCCATCGAGGATTGGTGGGAGATCAGCAGCTATCTGAACAGCAATTACGGCAAAGGCGAAATGGGCACCAAACGTACGGGTGTTCGTTTACTGAAAGACAACGATAAAAAGGAGAAAAGACGATGACACTCGCTTTCATGGCTCTCGGCATGGCTCTGGTAATGATCATCGCCACTCTGAAAACACTGCAGACAACGACGCAGCAGCAAATTCACCGCGCGCGCCCGATGTACAGTTCGTATCGCCCCGGACGGAACTGAGCGCTGTCTACTCGTCCGAAGCATCGTCAGATGCGCCTATTGCACCGTCTGCTTCCGGTCCTTCGTCTTCTTCCGGTTCACTGACCCTTTCCACTGACACGACGGCCTCGTCTTCAGCAGTCCTGAAAATGCGAACCCCTTTGCTGGCACGGCTCGCAATCCGAATATTGTCAACGGGCACTCGAATAAGCTGCCCTGCATTAGAGACCAGCATGATCTGATCGCTGTCTTCCACCGGAAATGCACCCACCAGACTGCCTATCTCGGCGGTCTTCGACTGATCTGTTGCTTTGAGCCCTTTGCCGCCACGCCCGGATGTACGGAAGTCATAGCTGGAAGACCGCTTTCCATATCCTTGATCAGAGATGCTCAATATGAACTGCTCCGCAGCTCCCATTTCTGCATAACGCTCCGGCGAAAGCGCCACTTCCTCCGTCGCCTCCTCTTCATCCATCACGTCAAGATCTGAATCCTCGCCATCAGACGATTCGACGGCTCGACGATTGGCCGCCGCCCGTTTCAAATAGGCCACGCGTTCCGCTGGATCAGCATCGAAATGACGCATGATTGCCATGGAAATAACTGTGTCGTTCTTAGCCAGCCTTATGCCGCGCACTCCAACGGAGTTGCGACTGGAGAACACCCGGACATCACCTACGCGAAAGCGAATGCACTGACCAACTGCTGTGGTCAGCAAGACATCATCATTGACAGAACAGGTTTCGACGCTGACGATTCCGTCGTCTTCGTCCAGTTTCATGGCAATCTTGCCATTTCGGTTGACCTGGGTGAAATCCGAAAGATTGTTGCGTCGCACTGTACCGCGTGTGGTCGCAAACATTACGTCCAGCGATTCCCAGGTGGCTTCATCCTCAGGCAGCGGCATGATGGTGGTAATCCGCTCGCCAGCTTCAAGTGGCAGCAGGTTGATCAGGGCCTTGCCGCGCGCCTGAGGAGCTGCCAGCGGCAACTTCCAGACCTTGAGCTTGTAGGCGATCCCCCGTGAGGAGAAAAACACAACGGGCGTGTGCGTGTTGGCCACGAAAAGACGTGTGACGAAATCTTCGTCCTTGGTGCTCATCCCAGAACGGCCTTTGCCGCCTCTGCGCTGAGCCCGGTAGGTGACAAGCGGTACCCGCTTGATATAGCCACCATGACTAACGGTCACCACCATGTCCTCTTTGGCGATCAGGTCTTCGTCATCGACATCAAAGCCGCCGTCCATGATCTGTGTGCGGCGTGGCGTGGCAAACTCTTCTTTGACCCCGGCCAGCTCGCTCTTGACGATCTCCTGAACGCGCGCTCGAGAAGACAAAATATCGAGGTAATCCTTGATTTCTTCACCGATGGCGTTCAGTTCGTCGGCAATTTCGTCGCGGCCAAGAGCTGTCAACCGCTGCAGTCGCAGATCCAGAATAGCCCGGGCCTGTTCTTCAGACAGGAAGTAGGTTTGGTCTTCTTCGTTCACGCGGTGCCGGGGGTCGTCGATGAGCGCAATGAGCGGAGCCACATCCTTTGCCGGCCAGCGCCGATCCATCAGCTGGGTACGCGCTGTTGCCGGATCCGGCGCCTTGCGTATCAATGCGATAATCTCGTCGATGTTGGCCACAGCAATGGCCAGGCCGACCAGGACATGGGCTCTCGTACGCGCCTTATTGAGAAGGAATTTTGTCCTGCGTGTAACGACTTCCTCGCGAAAGCTCACAAATGCCTTCAACATGTCAAACAGCGTTAACTGCTCAGGCTTTCCGCCATTGAGAGCCACGAGATTGCAGCCAAAAGACGTTTGCAACGGTGTGAAACGGTAGAGCTGATTCAACACGACATCGGCCACAGCATCGCGCCGCAATTCAATGACAACACGGTATCCGTGCCGATCACTTTCATCGCGAATATCCGTTATCCCCTCGACACGCTTGTCGCGAACCAACTCAGCGATCTTTTCGATCATCGTTGCCTTGTTCACCTGATAGGGAACCTCGGTCACGATCAGTGCTTCCTTGTCAGATCGAAGCGTTTCGACGGTGACCAATGATCGCATAACAACCGAACCGCGCCCGGTCTCATAAGCAGAACGAATCCCACTGCGTCCAAGAATGAGTCCCCCGGTAGGGAAATCCGGTCCGGGAATAATCTCCAGCATCTCTTCGAGGGTAACCGCCGGATTGTCGATCAGTGCCAGACATCCATCAATCACTTCGCCAAGATTGTGGGGCGGAATGTTGGTGGCCATGCCAACGGCAATGCCACCAGCGCCGTTGACCAGAAGATTGGGGAACCGCGCGGGCAAAACCATCGGTTCGCGTTCGCGGTTGTCATAGTTAGCCTGAAAATCGACCGTTTCCTTGTCGATGTCCTCCAACAGCATGTTAGAGACTTTTTCGAGCTTGCACTCGGTGTAGCGCATGGCTGCGGCTTTGTCGCCGTCGATGGAGCCAAAATTGCCCTGCCCGTCAATGAGAGGCACCCGCATGGCAAAGTCTTGCGCCATTCGCACAAGTGCGTCGTAAATGGAGGCGTCGCCGTGTGGGTGATATTTGCCCATCACTTCACCGATGACACCCGCTGACTTGCGATAACCCTTGGTGCTGTCGAGTCCCATTTCGTGCATGGCATACAAAATGCGGCGATGCACCGGCTTGAGGCCGTCTCGCACATCAGGCAGAGCCCGACTCACGATAACGCTCATGGCGTAGTCGAGATAGGACTTCTGCATTTCCTGGACGATGGAAATGGGTTCAATACCTGACGGCGTCAGAGGACCACCCGCCTCGCCGCCATCGTCGCTTCCACCGCCGCCGTCAGAGCCACTATCAGAGCCGCCGCCTGCTTCAACAGCTGCATCCTTTTCGGGAACTTCATTTTCAGAAATGTCGTCGTCAGCCAAGTTTAATTGCCCTGAATGAGTGCGCGGGAATCGCGAACCAAATATCTTTACACAGCCTACTTTATTTGGTTCGCATTCTCAAATTCCTTATCTGATCCGAAGCAATAAAAAAGTAGCAAAAACAATTATTTACAAGGCATGAATTTTGCCTGTGATTAAGTTTCGTTCCAACGAGAACGGACCATGCCAAAAATACGGTTAGCATCTGACCCGAGCGCTTTCGCAAGACGTGCCGAGGGCATAAGCTGGCGTGGTCTCTCTGCTCCTGAAACCAGCATCATGATCAACTCCGACGCCCTCCTCAACGCGTTTGCAACCTATTTCGTCACCATAGATCCACCGGGTCTGGCAGCGATATCGCTGGGATTGACCGCCGGACTTTCGCGCGTTGAGCGGCGCAGTATTGCAGCGCGCGGCACGATCATAGGAATGGTCATTCTTATTGCTTTCACTCTCGTCGGCAGCGCTATCCTGGGGGTGTTGGGCATCACAATGCCGGCATTTCGCGTCGCGGGCGGGCTGCTGCTGTTCTACATTGCCGCAGAAATGGTCTTCGCCAAACGTCAGCAGCGGCGTGGTGAAGCTGTAGACCACATTCCAACACCTGCGGAATTGCAGGGCATGGCTGTATTTCCGCTCGCTGTTCCCCTGGTTGCAGGCCCAGGAGCCATTTCCGCGACAATTTTGCTGTCAGAGCAGTTCGCAACCCCACTGGAAAAAGCGGCTCTCGTCGGCATTTTGTTGAGCGTTGGGCTGATCTTGTACATCATGCTCATATTGGCGGATCGCGTTGATCGCTTCATCGGCGAAACCGGACGCACAGTAATGACGCGGCTTTTGGGCATTCTGCTCGCCGCCCTGTCGGTTCAATTCATTGCCGACGGCATCAAGGCGCTTATGAGCTAATTAACTTTTACTGTGAGTTCCTTGCCTCCCAGATCATGAACGCTGTCACCGGCCCTGATCGTGACTTCATCAACTCCCTCAGGGATGACGACGCCGCTTGTTGAGCGGGTAAACGGTTGTTCATTCTCATGCGGATGGGCCAGCACACGGGTTGCAAGCACAGTGCCGTCCGGGCCAACCACTTCCCACTTATTGGCGTAATGATCCCAGCCTTCATCAGCATGGGCGACCGTCACGTCAAACCGCCAGGTACCGTCGGCGGCTTGTTCCGCCTTCACTCCCACGACATCCGCCTCGCCGGCCTGAACCAGCCCTGTCGAGAGTGTGAACAAAACGGTCAAAAGCAGTGTGCGCATGGTCAAATTTCCTGGCTTTCGGGCAGCATAGTTGCGTTTGGCTGATAACTTTCCTAGCACGAATGGCACGAGAGGGAATTCAATCCAGGGTGAACCGATGGCATCGGGCTCAAAAAAGGTAATTTACGCAGCCATGATCGGCAACGGTCTGATTGCGGTGGCAAAGTTTGTCGGCGCTTCTCTGACTGGCTCGTCAGCCATGCTGTCGGAAGGCATTCACTCGGTCGTCGATACCGGCAATCAGAGCCTCTTACTCTACGGCATGGCGCGGGCCAAGCGACCGGCCGATGAGAAACATCCTTTCGGCTATGCGTCAGAAATATATTTTTGGGCGTTTATCGTGGCCATGCTGATTTTCTCAATCGGCGCCGGCATTTCAGTCTATCACGGCATCGAAAAGGTATTGCACCCCCATCCGGTAGAGAATCCGATGATCAACTACATCATTCTGGGCCTCGCTATGGTGTTCGAGGGGGTAGCCTGGTACATCGCCTATCGCGAATTCGCCAGCACGCAAGGCAAGAAAAGTCTGTTCCAGGCGGTGCAGGAATCGAAGGATCCGACCATTTTTACGGTCCTGTTTGAGGACACCGCTGCCATGTTGGGGCTGATTGTTGCACTTATCGGCATCTGGATTTCCGTGACGTTTGACATGCCGGTTGTTGATGGCATCGCCTCGATTGTCATCGGGGTTATTCTGGCCGGTACTGCCCTGCTCCTGGCGCTGGAGACAAAGGGACTTTTGATTGGCGAGGCGGCGGCACCGGAAATCGTAGAAGACATCCGCGCCCTGATCGCCGCACAGCCCGCAATTGTGGCCCTCAACGAGATACGCACCCTCCACCGCGGTCCAAACGATGTGCTGCTCGCACTCAGCGTTGACTACAACGACGAAGTGCCCGCTGGTGTGGTAGAGCGCTGCAACACCGAGCTGGAGATTGCCATCAAGGAGCGCTTTCCGGTGGTGAAACGTCTTTTCATCGAAGTGCAAAGCGCTCTGCACCACGCCGAAGAAGTAGAACGGGCAGCAGAAATGAGAGCAAAGGAAAGTTAGAACAGGTCCCTGTCCGGCGGTGTTTGACGCCGACTAGGCCACAGGACCAGCGCAAACGCAAAAAGCAGCAATGCGGCTCCGCCCCAAATCATACCTGACTGTTCCAGGTACACAATTTGCTCTCCCGGCTCGTAGTAACGCCCCAGATCGTTGAATTTGTTGCGGTAGATCCAGTATCTGTCATGAAACGCGTAGGCCGAAAGCCCGGCCAAAAGACCGAAACAAAGCGCCAGGATACGTCGAGAATTCACGATAATCTCAGACCAATGCCATCGGGTGTCCTTCGGCGAACTGGATCAGGTCCCAGAGATTGCCATAGCAATCCTCAAACACCGCAACCGTGCCGTAATCCTGTACTTTCGGATTGCGCACAAAGACCACCCCCGCCGCTGACATCCGATCATAATCGCGCTGAAAGTCATCAGTATTCAAAAACAAAAATACGCGACCACCCGCCTGGTTGCCGACAAAGGCGCTTTGCTCTGGATCTGATGCCCTTGCAAGCAGCACAGATGTGCCTTCCGAGCCCGGTGGGCGTACCACAACCCAGCGCTTATCCTGTTCCGGTTGATAGGTGTCTTCGACGAGCTCAAAGTTCATCTTGCCGCAATAGAAGGCGATTGCCTCGTCGTAGTCGCTGACAACGAGCGCAACATGGGCAATTGACTGTTTCATTGTTTCAATCGGTCCATCACCGGGCTTCATCCAGCCCCATCTGCCAGAACTCGGCCTCCAGACGAGTCGCAGACGAGAACAGCTTCAGCAACCGCGGATAGCGCGCCTCTGTCATCATCCCCGCTGCCAGCGTATCGAGGTTTTCTATCGTGGATTGGGTCAGTTCCTGATAAGCAATCGAAGCGTATTCGTTAATCCATTCGGCATACGGATTTTCTTCATGTGTCAAAGGTCCGCTGTCTGCCGCCAACCGCGCCCCGATTTCGCCGTAGCCGATCATACAGGGCGCCAACGCGACGTAGAGGTCAAGAAGGTCTCCCGCATTGCCGGTATCCAGTACAAAACGTGTGTAGGCTATGGTCGCACCTTTTTCGGCGGCAGATTCCAGATCATGTGCTGTCAATCCCCAACCGGCGCACATCCGAACATGCAGATCCATTTCCACATCCAGAATAGCCTTGAGCCCCTGAAAGCCTTCGCGCATCTCGGCAAGCGAGCGACCCTTGTAAATCGCTAACGCATAGGCGCGGGCAAACTGGATCAGGAAAAGGTAGTCTTGCACGAGATAGTCTCGAAACGCAGCCTCAGGCAGTGTTCCGTCACCCATTGCGCGAACGAAAGCGTGGTCCGTGTAGGCAACCCAGTCAGCAGTACAGTCCGCCTTTAAGCGGCTGAAGAGCGATGTCATGCCGCCTTTGTCCTGATCCTAGAAAGGGATTTCGTCGTCGATGTCTCCGCTGCCGCCAAAGCCGCCGGCCTGGCCGCCGCCTGATGGGCCGCCAATCTGGCCGCCGCCGCCACCGGTCTGGCTGCCACCGAAACTGCCGCCGCCTTCACCGCTGTTGCGACCGCCCAGCATTGTCAGCACACCGGTATAGGGCTGCAGAACGACCTCAGTTGTATATTTATCCTGGCCATTCTGGTCCTGCCATTTACGGGTTTGCAAATTGCCTTCCAGGTACACTGTCGTTCCCTTTTTGACATATTGCTCAATGACCTTATTCAGTCCGTCGTTGAAGCAAACGACGCGGTGCCACTCGGTCTTCTCGCGCCGTTCTCCAGAGTTCTTGTCGCGCCAGGTTTCGGAGGTGGCCACAGACATGTTGGCAATTGCCTTGCCATCCTGGGTTCGACGAATTTCAGGATCCGCTCCCAGATTACCCACCAAAATCACCTTGTTCACACTGCCGGCCATCGTGCCACCTTTCCAACCATACGCTGCCGGTTCTTTCCGGCATTTTTCGCAATCTAGACCACCGCGCTTCTAACTGCCCGCTTTTTCCAAGCAACAGCACGGCCATCCACAACCTAATATGTTCACACTATGTTCTCAAGTGAGCCGGCTTAAAAAATACGTTCCGCTACGTTCATCCAGCCGGTTTTGCACTCGCCCGACGCAGGACGTCGAGATAGCTGCGCCCGATTTCCATCTTATCCTCGTACCCCCGCTCCAGCATCAGGAGATGCATTCTTTTCAGGTTCCAGCACGGCACATGCATGACGAGGTGGTGCTCCAAATGGTAATTGACCCAATACGGAGCCAGAAACAGCCGCATCAGTGGATCCGCCCGGGTCGTTCGAACGTTGCGTAAGGGATTGTCCGAGAATTCGACCACCCCATGTTCCGCAATGTTACGCATGCGCACAACGAGCTGGTACCACGTCAACATCGGCAACAGCCAAAGCAGCGGGTAGATCCACCAAAGCCCGATTACGATAGCCACGGCAAACAAGACCGCATTGACGATCAGTGCCGGACCAAGACGGGGGCCGTTGAAACTCTGCGAAAGTTTTTCACCGGCTTCGACCGCATGTTCGTCACCCGCCATCTGCATCCAGAACACAAATTGCTGAAACCGCAATTTTATTCCGGTGATGCCAGTCAAATCGCGGATGATTTTGCGCATCATGCTGGCTCGTGTTGTCGGAAAGGGCTTTGACAGGATGAGATCAGGATCTTTTTCGGTCTGGGTGTGCCGGTGATGCTTCAGATGATAGGCGCGATAAGCCTGGAGATCGGCCAGCAGCGGAAAACCGCAAAGCCACGATCCGGCAAACTCATTAAGCTTGCGAGACTTGAACAAGGCGTTGTGGGCAGCGTCATGCATCAGGATCACCAGTCCAAGTTGCCTGGACCCGATCAGCATCACTGCAACGATTACCATCAGCGGATTTGGCCAGATTACGACCAATGCCATGGCGGCCAGTATGGTGGCCCAGCAATGGACCACAAGCAGTGCGCCCATCAGGTCGGAGCGGCTCGCGAGTTCGCGGATCTCCTCGTTCGTAAAAAATGTTTTGCCTTCGCTTGCCATCACCCCTGCCCGGCTTGTTTCAATTCACACCCGCTATCGCGAAAACCCGTGGGAGCCGATCATATGAACGGCACCAAAGCCTGCAAGCGCATCACGAACTTCCTGGCTCGCATCACCGTAAACCGTCAGGCTGACGGGTTCCAGAACAGCCAGAAAGCGGTCCGCGAATTTCGCTCCAAAATTGCCCAGATGGGTCATGACGGCAGCGTTGTTTTCATAACGCTCGTAGATATGGCAGAGTCCTTTGTCTTCGCTGACAAAATACTCATAAATCAAGGCTCCCGGCTCGTCCGACTGCGTGGCCGCAACCATCTCCTCGATCAAAGCATCGAATTCAGCGTAGGCGCCGCTCTTGATTTTCGCCGCCAGAATCCAGTGAACGATATCAGACATTTCTACCTCCGGGTTTTCTGCTTTCAAGCCTACCATGCAGCCAGGCTATTGACCAAGCGAGGGTATTTTGTTCTTGTAATGTTCCCGTAAGCCGTTTACGCCAGTGTTCATTCGGTTTGGTGCCATCTGTCAGGGTCAATTTGTCCACCATATAGGGTCATGTCAGCAGTGGTGCGACCATCAGATGCGGTTTACAACACCCTTAACGCGCACATTCCAAGCCGATTTTCGCAGTCCGCAAAGAGCATTTTCATGACCGCCCGAAAGAAAAAACCAGACGACAAGATGATTTCCGTTCGCGGCGCACGTGAGCACAATCTCAAAGATGTCGACATTGACCTTCCTCGCGATTCACTGATCGTCATGACAGGCCTGTCCGGATCAGGAAAGTCTTCTCTGGCATTCGACACTATCTATGCAGAAGGCCAGCGCCGGTATGTAGAATCCCTGTCCGCTTATGCCCGCCAGTTTCTTGAAATGATGCAGAAACCTGACGTAGACCAGATCGACGGGCTGTCCCCGGCCATCTCAATCGAACAAAAGACCACCTCCAAGAACCCGCGGTCGACAGTCGGCACCGTGACCGAGATTTACGATTACATGCGGCTGCTTTTTGCTCGCGTCGGGGTGCCTTATTCGCCCGCAACCGGATTGCCAATCGAGAGCCAGACGGTCAGCCAGATGGTCGATCGTGTGATGGAGCTTGAAGAGGGCTCGCGTCTCTATTTGCTGGCTCCCATCGTACAGGGCCGTAAGGGCGAATACCGAAAAGAATTTGCCGAACTTATGAAAAAGGGCTTCCAACGAGTCAAAGTAGACGGCGAATTCATGGAAATCGCCGATGTCCCGGCGCTTGATAAAAAATTCAAACATGACATCGATGTGGTTGTTGATCGGATCGTGGTTCGCGAAGATGTAGCCACCCGTCTTGCCGACTCGATTGAGACTGCCTTGCGCCTGACGGATGGAATGGCTGTCGCTGAACTTGCTGACAAGCCTTTGCCGGACAGCGAGACTGTGGCCGGCGGATCCAAGAATAAGTCCAAGAATGAAACTCACGAGCGTCTGGTGTTCAGTGAGAAATTCGCATGCCCGGTTTCCGGATTCACAATTCCAGAGATAGAACCGCGCCTGTTTTCCTTTAACAACCCTTTCGGCGCATGCCCCACCTGCGATGGACTGGGAACACAGCAAAAGATCGACGAAAACCTGGTGGTTCCGAATGAATCGCTGGCATTGAACAAGGCGGCCATTGCCCCCTGGTCAAAGTCCAATAACCCCTCCCCCTATTATGCGCAGACCCTGCAGGCACTGGGCAAGGCATACGGCTTTAAAATCTCAGACAAATGGGAGGATCTGTCACCGGATGCCCAGACCGCCGTTTTGTACGGCACAGGCAAGAAATCGATCGAATTCAAATACGATGACGGCCTGCGCACCTACAAGACCAACAAGCCGTTTGAAGGCGTGATTGGCAATCTCGAACGTCGCTGGCGCGAAACCGACAGTTCATGGATGCGTGAGGAGATCGAGAAGTACATGTCGCGTATGCCGTGCATGGTCTGCGAAGGATTTCGACTCAAACCCGAAGCCATGGCCGTCAAGCTCGACAAGCTGCACATCAGTCAGGTCACGCAGATGTCCATCAAGCAAGCCAATCTCTGGTTCGCCGAGTTGCCGTCAACGCTGAATGAAAAACAGAACGAGATTGCGGTCCGCATTCTGAAGGAAATCCGTGAGCGGCTGCAGTTTCTCAACGATGTCGGCCTGGATTATCTGACACTGTCCCGCAATTCGGGCACTCTGTCGGGCGGTGAGAGTCAGCGCATCAGATTGGCTTCACAGATCGGATCCGGTCTGACCGGCGTACTCTACGTGCTCGACGAACCGTCGATCGGTCTGCATCAGCGTGACAATGCCCGATTGCTGGAGACGTTGCGTCACCTTCGCGACCTGGGAAACACAGTCATTGTTGTTGAACATGATGAAGATGCAATTCTGACGGCTGACCATGTGGTCGACATTGGCCCGCGGGCCGGTATTCACGGTGGCGAAATCATTGCGCAGGGCACACCCGGGGACGTGATGAAGAGCAAAAAGTCGCTGACGGGAAAATATCTGTCCGGTGAAATGGCCGTGGAGGTCCCGCCACAGCGGCGCAAGATCAACAAACAGCGAAAGATCAAGGTGGTCGGTGCAGCCGGCAACAACCTGAAAGAAGTCACAGGCGAGATACCGCTGGGCACCTTCACGGCGGTAACCGGTGTTTCAGGCGGCGGAAAATCCACCTTCCTGATCGAAACGCTTTATAAGGCCGCCGCACGGCACATCAACAAGGCCCGGGCAGTCCCGGCTCCTCACAAGAGCATTCAAGGTCTTGAGCATCTCGACAAGATCATCGACATCGATCAATCGCCGATCGGACGGACGCCGCGCTCAAACCCTGCAACCTATACCGGCGCTTTTACACCGATTCGAGAATGGTTTGCAGGCCTGCCGGAGGCGAAGGTACGTGGCTACAATCCAGGACGGTTCTCCTTTAACGTTAAGGGTGGACGCTGCGAGGCCTGTCAGGGTGACGGAGTCATAAAAATTGAAATGCATTTCCTGCCCGATGTGTACGTGACGTGCGATGTGTGCAGCGGCAAGCGATACAACCGCGAGACGCTTGAGGTGCAATTCAAGGGCAAATCCATCGCCGATGTATTGGACATGACGGTCGAAGAGGGATGCGAATTCTTTTCCGCGGTCCCCTCGGTGCGCGACAAGATGGAAACGCTGAAGCGGGTGGGTCTGGATTACATAAAGATCGGGCAGCAGGCCACAACCTTGTCGGGTGGGGAGGCACAGCGGGTAAAACTATCCAAGGAGCTCTCGAAACGAGCTACGGGCCGCACGCTTTATATTCTCGACGAGCCTACGACTGGATTGCACTTCCACGACGTCGCCAAGCTGCTCGATGTGCTGCATGAACTTGTCGACAGCGGCAACACTGTTGCCGTTATTGAACACAACCTGGAAGTCATCAAGACGGCCGACTGGGTCCTCGATCTTGGCCCCGAAGGGGGTGACGGAGGTGGTGAACTGGTTGCCTTCGGTACACCGGAAGACATCTGCGATGTGGACGGCTCCTATACGGGCCATTTCTTGAAGGAATTGCTCAAGCGGCGACCCGCGAATTCCATGGCAGAGGCAGCAGAGTAGGCAACGCGTTCAATTGGCAATGAATCGTTAGGAAATCGGCCTCTGAAATGTGACATTTCAAGGTCGCGAACCCTGTTCCTTTTGCATAGCTCATCTGCAAGTTTTGCGTTCGTAAATTCCACTGACCAGCACTAGATCATGCGCATCGGAAGGGTAATTCCGAACCACAATCACGGCCAGCCTAGAAACGTGCTGGCACTTTTTAAAGGAACACGAACATGGATATCTTTGGTAGCATTCGCACCTGGAACCGGGTTCGCCAGACACGTAACGAACTTAACGGCCTGTCGAACCGCGAATTGAACGACCTGGGCATCGCCCGAGGCGACATTCCGTTCATCGCAAAACGCGCTGTACGTTAAACCAGAATTCCACAGCACATCCTCCTCCCAGTGCTGTTGAATAGCCGTTCCCAGGCATCCTCCTCCCAGCCAGGGAACGACACTTAGAACGCTCACCGGATCCTCCCCCGGTGGGCGTTTTTCATTGGGAAGTGGAACAATCACCCGAGCTGGAAGCTGTCGCGTACCTTTTTCCAGGCTTTCAAACGCATGATCTGCGGTTGGCTTCCATCGCCTTCATACCAGGAATCGACGGTCCACTCGGTGCCGGCGGCATCCACGATCACTGCCGACTTATGCGGATAGCGGCCATCCACCAGAAACCCGCGCTCGGCGAAGCGCCTGCGCGGTTTGTGATGCTTGAGAAAGCCACGGCCATCGAGAAACTTCAGATAGGATGTGGTGTTGAGGGACTCATCGACACAATCCATCTGGCCCCGTTTCCCGGCGTTTTTCTGGTAGGCCTTTTTGATGTCCGGACGGTAACGAAGGTGACGGCGCGCCATCTGTTCCATGCGTCCAATGGCCTTTTGAATGGCCAGTCTTTCCCCTTCTGGTCCAGTTGCGGGTTCAAAAAGGGCCTTTAGCTC
>CALIOE010000022.1 GCA_938044775.1 uncultured Rhizobiaceae group bacterium | reverse complement strand
TGCCGAAAGGTCGTTGCCGCGCTGTCACTCTCTCCCGCTGGAATTATTTCCTCAAAAACAACGTGCCAAACAGTCGGATCAATAGTTGGAAAGACGGTATCACCGTCGGGATTTGTATGAACCTGCGTCACGTAGAGTCGGTCAACTAATGCAAGGGTTTGCGTGTAGATCTGCCCGCCGCCAATGATGCATACTTCTTCAAGGTTTTGCGCTTCTGCCAGTTCGCGCGCCACATCAAGAGCAGCCTCAATAGAAGAAACCGGCACCGCACCCGGGTGCTGCCAATCCGGTTCACGGGTGACAACAATCGAGGTGCGCCCAGGCAAAGGCTTTCCAATGGACTCGAACGTTTTTCGACCCATGATGATTGGCTTTCCAAGAGTCAAAGCCTTGAATCGCTTCAAATCAGTGGAAAGTCTCCACGGCATGTCGCCCTCAGATCCGATCACACCATTCTCGGCAACCGCGACAACAAGCGAAACTCGGGTCATCTAAACGGCCACCGGAGCCTTGATATGGGCGTCTGGCTCATAGTTGAGCAGTTCAAAGTCCCCAAATTTGAAGGCAAAGATGTCTTTGACTGCGGGATTGATGTTTAGAGTCGGCAAGCTTTTGGGCTTACGCTGCAACTGTTCTCGTGCCTGCTCGAAATGGTTGGAATAAATATGCGCGTCGCCAAGCGTGTGAATAAAATCGCCCGGTTGCAGGTCACAAACCTGCGCCACCATAAGGGTTAGCAGAGCGTAGGACGCGATATTGAACGGCACACCCAGAAAAATATCCCCGGACCTCTGGTAAAGTTGGCAGGAGAGCCGTCCCCCGGCGACATAGAATTGAAACATTGTGTGACAGGGAGGCAAAGCCATTTCGTCAACGAGAGCCGGATTCCAGGCCGACACAATCAACCGTCGAGATTCAGGATTGCTCTTGATCTGATCGATCAGGTTGGCAATCTGGTCGATAGTGCCCCCGTCGGGTTTCGGCCAGGATCGCCACTGCACACCGTAAACAGGACCTAATTCGCCGTTTTCGTCAGCCCATTCGTTCCAGATCGAGACGCCATTCTCCTGAAGATAGGCAATATTTGACGATCCCTGCAGAAACCATAGCAATTCATGAACGATCGATTTCAGATGGAGCTTTTTGGTTGTCAGCATCGGAAAGCCCCTGGCCAGGTCAAATCGCATCTGATGGCCAAAGATTGAGCGGGTTCCGGTACCGGTGCGATCACCACGATCGGTCCCCTCGCCCATAACCTTGCTCAACAGATTGAGATATTGCTGCATTCTTTTCCGCCGGCTTTGGAATCACGTCCTTCTGTTTACGCTCGACATCTCCACAGGCCAAGCACGATGCGCGCCGCACATCGAGTAATTTTGCAATGATCAACAGGGTTCGCTGGACGCGAGGCCGCAGGCCCGATATGCACTTCACGTCACGTCATTAACGGACAAAATGGTTTTACGAGGAGATACCCATGAGCAAACGCGACGATCTGATCGCCAAATATGCAGACGATCTGAAAAACAAGTGCGGCATGTCACCGGACATGGACTTGTTGACGAAAGTCACAATCGGATGCGGTCCGTCCATTTATAACGCGGATGCTTCGACAGTCTCCGGGACCGACTCGTCGGAACTGGACACGGTTAAGAACAACTATTTAATCAAGAAACTTGGCCTTGCCGACAGCCCGGCGCTGGACTCGGCCATCGCATCGGTCATTGAGACTTACGGCAAATCCGAACGCAACAAATACCGTGCCGTTGTTTATTACATGCTCACAAAGCATTTCAATAAAGAAAGTGTCTACGGCTAAATTGGCTTAAAACACAAAAAAGGCCGTGGTTTCAAAGCAAAACCACGGCCTTTTTGATTCAATTCATGAACTTTTGCAGTCTATCCGGCTTCCTGTGATTTTAAGCCCTCAGGCCAAAAAACGTAACACGATTTTCGCGCTATTCCCGTTGCGCCTTGTTTCTGAACCGGTCGCGTTCCGATGTGAGTGAATTGGATAATACGAAGATTCGTTACCTCTCGGTGCAATCCCGAAGTCAGATGATCTTCTTGAACTTATCCGCATTGATATTCGGGTCGTATCGCTTCACATCGTCCATTTACCGACGCATCCATAGACTTGCTCAGAGCCGCTTTTTTTGTAGGTTTTGTGCCGCAGAGACCGTGACTTTCCCTCGAAAGCTTTCGACAATTCTCAGCTGCCCATCAAAGTTCTCAGGTTCTGGCCCTTTTCACGCGGCCTCGCCAAGCCTATATTGAATCTGTCGGCGCAAGCCGACTATGGCGATAAATGACCTGTGTAATAAACCATTCGGACCCGGGGGCGGTACCCGGCGCCTCCACCAAACTGCTTTTGCAGAAAACTTGAAGCAGTTTGGCGGGGGCGAAATAGGATCGACGAGGGCGTAAAGACTGTGTTTTTGCTCGGCATGGTACCCACCGTTATCGGGCCATTATAGTAGTTGCAAATGATAACAACTATGTGGAAGCACGTGTCGCTGCGTAAGCAGTGCCTCAAGCTTCAAATTAACTCCTAAGGGTTCACACCCTTAGGCGGGGTTCGAAGGCACCTGGCAACAGAAGCCTTCACTACTTTCCCACAGTTTGGCGGCAATTTTTGGCTATCACTCGTGGTCAACGCCGCTATAGTGCCGGAAACGGCTGGACGCCCCGCCCGCAAACCGAAATTGAGACATGTCAGATACGCCAGACAATTCTGAACCAGAAGACCTGATCCGCTACGATATTCTCGCTCAGGAAGCCCTGCGTGGCGTCGTCAAAAAAGTGATCCAGGAGGTGACCAAAACCGGCCTGCCCGGCGACCACCATTTCTACATCACCTTCGACACCAATCATCCCGGTGTGCGCCTCTCGAGTCGCATGAAGGAAAAGTATCCCGATGAAATGACCATCGTCGTTCAACACCAGTTTTGGGATCTGGAATCAGACAACAACGGCTTTTCGATTGGTCTTTCCTTCGACAATATTCCGGAATCGCTGCTTGTGCCGTTTTCGTCCATCCGCGGTTTTTTTGATCCGTCGGTGCAGTTTGGCTTGCAGTTCGATGCCGACCCGGAGGCTGGCAACGAAGAAGGCGTCGAAACGACCAAGGACACTGAGCCAAAGAAGATCGAAACAAGCCGAACCAAGATAAGCGCCCTTCCCGCACCTGACGACAAGGAAGAGAAGAGTGACAAACCCGGCTCGACTAAAAAGTCCAAGTCAGAAAATCCCAAGGCAAAGAAAACCGAAGAAACAGAGAGCGTCGAAAGCGCAGACGAGGAAAACACATCAGCAGACGTTGTTTCGCTGGACGCCTTTCGCAAGAAGTAGTGTTGCTGCGGACGCCGTGAAAAAGCACTCCGTCTCAATACGAGGGCATCGAACCTCGTTTTCCCTGGAGGAAGACTTCTGGGTAGAATTCAGGCGAATTGCCAAACAGCGCAATGTTTCATTTGCCCAGCTGATTACCAGAATAGATGCCAAACGCCGCGACGGAGAAAACCTGTCATCAGCTCTGCGCGTCTTTGTTCTCAACACCATTAAGGAGAATGGGGGAACGAATGGTGCCGGTGGAGGAAAGCGCGCCGACTAGCCGTCAGGCTCGGAATCAAACTTGAACTGTTTGAGTACTCTTTCACTCAGCGCTCTGCTCGCTTCTGATTCTCTGCGCAACTGTTCGATCTCCTGGTTGCGCCTTTCCCGGCGTCCTGCTTCTTCTGCCGCTTCCCGGATCGCCCGATCTTCCGCTTTGCGAATCTCTGCTTCCATGCGCCTTTGCTGTTCCAGTTCCCGCTGTCGCAGCAGGGCTTGCTGCCGCTTGCGTTCCTCTTCTTCAGCCCGAAGGCGCTCGAGTCGCTCGCGCTCCTCACGTGCGAGCCTGCGGGCTTCTTCCTTTAGCGAGTAAAGCCGACCGGTACGCAGCAGGCGCTGGCGTTCGAGAATGGATGCCTGCTGCGCTTGAAACTCTCGCTCGCGCCGCTCGCTGACCCTCAGTCCAAGATAGGTCGACAGCAGCGCCACATCTTCGGTTCGCTTCATAGCGCCCGGCTTTCCGAACATATTGATAGATATTTCGGGTGCAGCCCCGGCAACCGCCTGCTTTCCGGCTGCATAGGACAGTCGGGTATTCAGCGATATGTCGCCGGCCACAAAATTGGTCCGCACGCTTGCTGTTGCCTTCACAAATTCATTGCCGAAACGAATATTGTTGGCCCGCAATTGGCCCGAAGCAATTGAGAACGCAGCATCGGCGTCACCAAACTTCAGCGATCCGCCATAAATCGAGTCCTGCGCAAGTTCTGAAGCGGACTCGATTAGACTTTCATCAGGCCGCTCGTCCGCCGCTGCCAGCAGAGAAGGCAGCGCACCGGCATCCAATCCGTTGATTGAGCCGGATCGAACTGTTGCAGACCCGCTTCCGGTGAGGCTACGACGGAGGCTCGCCGTGTCCACTCCAGAGCTTTCAAAGCTGGACGCCACGTCAAACGTGCCATTGAAGATGTCCCCAAAGCCGACAAGCCTCGAGGCTTGATTCAGATCGGCTCCGACCAGGGAAAAATCCCCACTGACAAGCTGTGCCAGGTTGGTCTTACCCAGGGCAACGTTGCCGCTAAGATCACCTCCGAGCCATTTTGCGGCAATGTCCTCCAATCCGATATCGCCATCGGCAATGCCAAAGTCGGCGGAGAAAGAGGTCACTTCTCCTCCGGCAAAAGCAGGCAAGGTGGAACTCCTGGCGCGCAGGCCTATCTTCCCGTCTATTCCAGCGAAAAGCGGTGGAGGTGCTTCGTCCTGGCTTGAGACTGCGGTAGGAGCACCAGTGAAAACAAGTGAAGGTAAAAGGTCCAGATCCAGAGTGGAGAAGTCCAGCGCACCCGCAAGAAGCGGTCTGGGCCGCGCAGAACGATCCAGTGTGAGCGTGCCCGAAACCCTGGTGTCGCCGACATTCACCCTGAGTTCATTCATCCGATAGCGATCGCCGTCAAGCACCAGCTGTGCCGACAATTTGCCGCTGTTTCCCAGACCAAATCCAGGAATCGGAAGCCCCGACATGACAATCAGCGGGTCAAAGTCCGTAGCTTCAGCATCGACATTCAAAACACCGCTCAATCGAACATCCTCTCCCGACACCTCGGCGCTGATGTTTCCACCGGCGCTGATAAACGCCCCTTGTAGCGTCAGAGCACCGCTCGCCCTCAGGGCCTCAGCGGGAATGCCTTCGACGTCTACGCGAATTGCCGAGCGACCATCGATCTGTGCAGGAACCACTGGCAAATTGAGCATGCGCAGGAGCTCTGCCGGCCTTGGGCTCACCAAAACGAACTTGGCTTTCACATCTCGCTGCAACAGCGCCTTCTCACCCGCTTGCAAGTGAGCAAAAAAATTGAGCTCGCTGCCGCCGGTTTTGCCCTCGATCAGCAGATTTTCTCCCGCCTTGCCATTTGCGGTCCACTGAAAATCCAAAGCGGTTTTGCGAAACATTGACGCGTTCTCAACAAGCGTCCCGAGAAGCGGAACAGAGCCCATTTTTCGCCGGACAAGGCGCAGAAAGGCATCGGGTCTGGTGGCAACGATGCCCCCCTTCAACGCTCCGCTGGGGTTGCCGCGAAAATCCTCTACTTGCCCCTCGAGGAACACCCGCGCGTCAGCAATGTTCTGGATTTGAAGCGTGTTGATTGTTGCAGTTCCCTTCTCGAAAGAAACGTCGGCGACAACATCATTTGCTTCTACGCCAAACAGACTGAGTTTCTTGGCATTGAGATCCAGTGCAATGTCATGGCTTCCCAGGGAGGTCTGCGACTTGTTTTGCGCGACAAAGATATCAAACAGTGAAATCAGCTGGTCGAAATTGACATTGCTTCCAGCAAGTTTCGCTTTGACATTCGCCCGTGCCAGATCCGTCGCCGCGTTGCGCCGCAGTTCGCCGCTGAGGGTTTCGCCGCCAAGCACGATCTCCAGATTTTGGAGGGTTGCCTGCTTCGGTGAGACGTCGGCAATTGCGGAAAACCCGGCCGAGGAAAGATCCGCGATGGCTGGCGATGCGTCGCCACCCAGCCATTTTGCAAACCCGGACGGTTGACGCGACGCAACAATCAATTCTCCCTGATAGCCAAACTGCTCTCCGAGGAGAACCACACCATCGGCGCGCAATTCCGTACGGCCTGGTAACTCCGCCGTCAGGTTTTTTACAGACCAGGCATGTCCTCTGCTCAACGGGCGCGCGGTCAGTTCAACATCGCGGACGACGGTATCGCCCGCCACAATGGCGGGTAAAGAGAGCGCAACTTCACCATCGACAGAAAACCGTGGAACCTGCTCTAGCACCTTCCGCAACGCTTCGAGCCGCTGGGAGACACTCAGCCCCATGGGACTGGTTGTTGATGCGGCGTCCACCAATCGCTCGATGTTTACCTGCTGCCCATTGGCTTGAATCTTGAACGACAATTCTTCGCCAAAGGTCGCTTCAGCACTGCCAACTACCTTATAGGGGTCGTCGACCGAGCCCACGTCGAGCGTGTATGAATCCACCTCCGCCCCGGAGCTGCTGAGAACAACGTCGCCACTTGCGCGTACAGGCAGAGAATGAATTTCGGCTTTTCGGGGAAACACAATGCGTTCATCGGCAGTCTGCTCCTTTGCCGGATCGACCTTGAAGCGCCCCGAAAACAGCGGACCGTCATTAACCACCTTCAACGGTCCATCAATTTCGAAATCATAGGGAACACTCTCGGGCTGCAAGGCAACCTTTAGGCGCATCCCGGAATCTCCCGCCCAGCGTCCAGTATTGATGGCCAGTCGTGTCCGCTCGCCGAGATAAGTTGCAAAACCCTTGACCCGCCAAGGTCCGGAAAGAGTTCGTGCGGATGCATCGGTGGAAATGTCGGTGAGGACAAATTCTCGTTTGTATCGAGCATCGCGAACCCGGATTGCACCGTTGCGAACTGTAATTTTCTCAAACAGGACATCGCGGCTGGCCAGCGAACCCGGGAGGGTCTGGTCGCGTTGCGCCCAGTCAAGTCCACCGTCTCTATCGATGTGCAGATTGGCGAGTGGCCGTTCCAGCTGCATGTCAACAACGACGACGTCGCCTTTCAACAGGGGCGCGAGTTCCATTCCCATGTGAAAACTCTCTGCCGACAGCATCGCAACGCCATCTTCACGATCGCCCACCCTGATGTCCTGAAATGTCACCGATGGCAGAGGCAGCAACCGAAGGGACGTCTTCCCCCTCACGGTCACTGGTTGACCGAGTATCCGGCTGGCTTCGGTCTCAAATCTGTCTCGAAACTGGTCCCAGTCGACATAGGGCGGAGCGGCCAGCGCTGCCAGCAACGCCAGCACAACAAGAGAACCGAAGAGGATAAACAACCTTCTCACGATCGGGTCCTGTCTATTTCGCCAGCTCTTTGACTCAACTTATTCACCCTGCCCCCTAACACTTTGAAAGTTAGTCGGAAAGCGACACAACTTTCCCGGGATTCATAATATTGTCCGGATCTATCGCCATTTTTATGGCAGCCATGACATCCACACCCGTACCGTGTTCAAGCTTGAGAAAACGGCGCTTGCCCTGCCCAATGCCATGTTCTCCGGTACATGTTCCCTCCATAGCAATAGTGCGAAGGTTCAATCGCTCAATCATCGTTTCAGCGCGGGCCACTTCTTCAGAATCGCTCATGTCTACCAATGGAGAAACATGAAAATTGCCATCGCCGACATGCCCAATGATCGGCGCCACAAGGTCAAGCCGTTCAACATCTGCGATGGTCTCCCTCAGACATTCGGCGAGCCTCGAAATCGGGACGCAGGCATCAGTCGCGATGCCCTGGCAACCGGGGCGATGCGCCAGCATTGCCGGATAGGCGTCGTGGCGCGCCTTCCAGAGACGGTTTCGATCCTCAACCGTGGATACCCACTGGATGTCGGAGCCACCAAAGTCCCCTGCAATCTCGTTGAACATCTGCGTCTGCTCGGCAACCCCATTGTCCGTACCGTGAAACTCCAGCATAAGCGTTGGTTTTTCATCATAGGACAAGTCGTTGTATTCGTTGGTTATTTTGGTCATCAACGAATCGAGCAACTCTATGCGGGCCATTGGGATGCCTGCCTGCATCGCCAATATGGTGGTCTGACAGGCTGCCTCCACTGTTTCGAACTGGCAGATGCCAGCCGAGATATTCTCGGGAATGCCGTACAGCTTCAAGGTCAGCTCGGTTATGATGCCCAGCGTGCCCTCTGACCCCACCAGCAGTCGCGTCAGATCATACCCGGCAGAAGATTTGCGCGCGCGGTTTCCGGTCTTGATAATTTTTCCGTCAGGCATCACAGCCGTGACGTTGATGACATTGTCACGCATGGTGCCGTAGCGCACTGCATTTGTACCTGACGCTCGTGTCGCAGCCATGCCGCCGAGACTGGCATTGGCACCTGGATCAATGGGAAAAAACAGTCCCTGGTCGCGAAGATGAATATTCAGCTCTTCGCGCGTCACCCCCGGCTGAAGCGTCACGTCGAGATCGTCTGAATTAACGCTTATGATATCATTCATATGCATCAGATCGACACTGATGCCGCCTGCCGGAGCGTTGACGCCGCCTTCCAGTGAAGTGCCGGTTCCAAAAGGTACGACTGGCACTTTGTGCTGTGCACATATGCGTACTATCTCTGCCACTTCTTCCGTTTTGTGTGGAAACACCACTGCATCCGGAAGCTGAGAGGGAATATAGGTTGTCGTGTGGGAATGTTGCTCGCGCAAGCTCTGGTTGGTCTGCAATCGATCGCCAAAAAGCTGTTTCAGCACGCCCAGCGCGACTTCAATTCCGCTGTCGTTTCGATGCCCTGCTTCGAGATCGGCCAATGCCATGTTTAACTCCCAACGCGATACCCACTGCGGGTCTGTTTTTCCGCCATGCAACCTTGTACCAGAAAGCGGCCTATGGTCCATAAGTCAAATTGTAACTCTCCCCGGCTGGAAGCGACCATATGACCGATTCAAACGTACCATTTCTGGCTCCCTTGCGAGGGCTGCAGGAAGATTGGATTGACTATAACGGCCATCTGAACATGGCCTATTACAATGTGATATTTGATCAGGGATGCGACGAGGCCTTTGCAGCACTCGGTATGGGCCCCCAATATGCGGCCGATCGCAAGCTGACAATCTACACCGGCGAGGCGCATGTTCGCTATCTGCGCGAAATTCACCTGGGTGACGAAGTTCAGGCGTCCTTTCAGGTGCTCGATTATGACGAGAAGCGTTTGCATATTTTTCAAGAACTTCGCCACAAGGATGGGTGGCTGTCAGCGACCAGCGAAAACTTGACCCTGCATGTGGACATGACCGGTCCGAAAGTTGCTCCGTTTCCTGATGATGTTATGGAAAAGGTCCAGGATATGGCAGCACGCCACAAGGATTTACCTTATCCAGAAATGGCAGGACGTCGCATCGAAATTCTCCGCAAATAGGCGTAGAGTCCGACTGAGGGGCATATTGGGGACATGGGGACGGATCCCGAATGGTTGAAACGCTTCGCCGTTTGCCGGCAACACTTCGGGCGCTAATCGCGCCTAACGTGCGCGTTTTCCTGACGTCGCATCAGCCGGAACTGTGGCTTTTTTCAGCAATAATCGGCCTCCTGGTCTCAGTTGCGGCAATTGCATTCCGCGAAGCAATCGGCCTCACTCAGTTACTCTGGCTCGGAACAACAGAAGAGAACGTTGCCAGCACCGCCAGGCAAATCCATTGGCTCTGGATCTTGCTGACGCCGACCCTTGGCGGTGTTTTGATTGGCTGGCTGTTACACAACTTTTTGCCGGCCCGGCGCACGGGCGGCGTGGCAGACGTCATTGAAGCCAACGCCCATGGTGGACGCAACATCGAACTAAAAACCGGTATCGGCTCTGCAATTGTCAGCGCGCTTTCGCTTGGATTTGGTGCAAGCTCTGGCCGCGAGGGCCCCATGGTTCACATCGGTGCCACGGTGGCGACGTCAGTAGCGCGACGCTTCGAACTGCAGCAATGGGCCATAAAGACACTGCTCGCATGCGGTGTGGCAAGTGCAGTCTCAGCCTCTTTCAACGCCCCCATTGCCGGCGTGCTGTTTGCCCATGAAGTCATTCTCGGTCATTACGCCAAACGGTCCTTCATCCCGATAGTTATCTCTTCAGTCGCGGGTACAATCCTGTCTCGACTATGGTTTGGAGACGCAGCTGCGTTTTCCATTCCCGAGTATCAGATTACCTCCTATCTTGAATTTCCTGCTTTTGCGCTTCTGGGGCTGGTTTGTGCTCTTGTCGCAGTTTGTTTCCAGTTTGCTCTGACAGGCACAGATTATGTCGCCCGCAGTGTGACAATTCCGCTATGGCTCCGTCCTGCAGTTGGCGGACTGATGATTGGGATCATCGGCATCGCCTTTCCAGAGGTTCTGGGCGTTGGATATGAAGCCACCGACCAGGCATTGAAAAATCAGATGCCCCTGACCCTGTTGTTCGCCCTGCTGTTTGCCAAGACGGCTGCAACGGCCATCACCCTCGCGTCACGTTTCGGTGGCGGCGTTTTCTCCCCGTCGCTCTATCTTGGTGCCATGGCAGGCGGCGCATTCGGACTGATAGCGGCAAATCTGTTTCCCGAACTTGCTTCGTCGCAGGGGCTGTATTCAATTCTCGGTATGGGGGCGGTTGCGGCAGCGGTTATCGGGGCTCCAATCTCAACAACCGTCATCGTGTTTGAACTGACAGGTGGTTATACCCTGTCGATCGCGCTGTTGCTCACGGTCTCAATTAGTGTGGGCATCAACCAGGCGGTTCATGGCCGCTCGTTTTTCCAATGGCAGCTGGAGTTACGCGGCCTTCGCATTCAAGACGGCCTTCACCGTATGGTCACCGTCAACACCTATGTGGCGAGTTTCATGACTCCGTTGGAAGATGGCGAAGAGGCGGTTGTCGACACCGAAGACGAGCGGCCAAGCCTGCGGGCTGACACTTCGCTGGAAGCTGCATTGCGGATATTTGACGAAGGCGGTCACACGCGATTGCCTGTCGTCGACGCCCGTGACGATTCCCGCATCATAGGATGGGCGACGCAGGTAGCAGCCTTGCGGAAGTTCAATTCGGCCCTCGTGGACATGAGCGTTGAAGAACACCGCTGACGAAATCTGTCCGCCGAGGGCGAAGAAAAAGTAACATCAACGACGACAATCGATATTATGCCCTGATCGATTCACGCCAGGCCCGCTCCATCATGTTTCGTTTTGCCGCCATTACCATCGCGTTGTTGCACATCCTGCTTACCCCGACTCAGTCCGTGGCCCAGTCCACCAGCGACAGGGCTTTCCAGCGCTGGCTGGCAGAAGATGTTTGGCCCGCAGCCCAAAAAGCAGGAATTTCCCGAAAGACATTTTCGGCGGCCACCAAGGACCTGACACCGGACCGGACAATACCGGATCTGGCTGGATCAAAGTCTGGAAAGCAGCGCCAGTCTGAGTTTCGTGCGCCGGGCCGGTACTTTTCCCAACGATCGATCAACGGGTTGGCAAAGACCGGTGCCGGCCTATTGCGCAGGCATCGCAGTGTTTTATCGCGCATCACAAAACGGACCGGTGTTCCAGGACCTGTTATCGTCGCAATCTGGGGACGCGAAAGTGGCTTTGGAAGGGTAAAGCTGCCGAAAAACGCGATCAGGGCTCTCGCAACCTCGGCATTCATGGGACGCAGAAAAGAGCTGTTTCGTGCCGAGTTCATTGCTGCCCTCAACATCGTCGAGAAAGGCCATGTAAGCGCGGGACAAATGCGTTCGAGCTGGGCAGGCGCCCTTGGGCAGCCGCAGTTTCTGCCCTCGAAATTCTTTGACTACGCCGTTGACGAAGACGGTGACGGCCGCCGAGACATTTGGGGATCAGTTCCGGACACACTGGGCTCAATTGGCAATTATCTGGCCAAATTTGGGTGGCAGCGAGGTCGTGACTGGGGCTATGAGGCGGTTGTACCGCAGGCCGTAAGCTGCAGTCTCGGTGGGCCTGACCAGGGCAGAAAGTTCAAAAAATGGATCGCCGATGGGGTCAAACGCGTTTCGGGAAAACCGTTTCCGAGAATCGAATTGAACGGCACGGGCTACCTCTTATTTCCAGGCGGTCGCTATGGACCAACATTTCTCGTGACCCCCAATTTCTATGTGTTGAAAAAATACAACGAAAGCGATGTCTATGCCCTGTTTGTCGGTCACCTGGCAGATCGAATGGTCGGGGGAAGGCGATTTGCGACTGCGTGGCAGGAACTGCCCAGCTTCTCGCGATCCTCAGTGCAAGCGATGCAGGAAAAGCTTGTTGCTATGGGCTATGATGTTGGCGGCGCCGATGGACTGGTGGGCTACAAGACACGCAACGCCATCGGCCTGTGGCAGCTGAAAAACAACCTTCGTGCCACGTGTTTTCCCAGTGCGAAGCTGGTGCGTGAGCTCAAATAGCGCTCAAAGCGGCAGTTCAAGTTCAAACTTCCATGCATCACTTTCGCTCACGGCAATCGATCCGCCATGGCTGCGCAACATGGCGCTGACGATCCCCAGTCCCATGCCAGTGCCGCCCTTATCGCGGCGGGTTGTAAAAAACGGCACAAAGAGCTGGTCGCGATGGGTCGGTGCAATCGGCTCTCCGTCGTCACCGACGCTCAGGACACCCTCTGTCAACTCAGCGCGGAACGTCCCGGCGCCGTGTTGTTTGGCGTTTTCTGCCAATTGCTGAAAGACAATCAGAGCATTGTCTTTCGACATTGCAACACGCAATTCGCCCAGCTGACTGGCTTCAAGGGCTAACCCGGCGCCGGCTGCGGCTTGCTTCAGCACCGCCTGCAGGTCGCATCGCCCGCCGGTCAGAGCCGCATCCGCCCGCGCCAGTTCACGCAGCTGAGTTGACAGTATCGACAAGCGGGTGGCGTCTTCTACAATGTTCTCCAGAAAGCGCTGCCGCTGCCCTTTCTCCATGTCCCCGCCATCGCGCAGAAGCTCCGCTGCTCCTTGAATGCCGGTCAACGGTGTCTTCAGCTCATGGCTCACATGGGTCGCAAACAACGTGAGATAGTTTGAACGATCAGAGAGCTTTCGCGCCATGCGGAAGAATCGATCTGCAAGAGTCGCAACCTCACGGGTACCGGTATGGTGCATCGCACGAAACGCCTCCTGGGAGCCCTGCTCGATTTCCCCTGTCCGTTCCATCAATTCCTGAAGCGGTCTCAGCAAGGTCCTCAAAAACACAGCACCGATAATGCCCGCCATAACGAGGCTGCCGACCGCCAGCGTTACAAATCCGCCAATCGTCCGCAGTTGAAACTGGACGTCCGAAACGCCCTCAAGGCTGATGATCATCAAAAGCGCCACGAGAGGTAGCAGTGCCACGAGCATAAACACACCGAAAACCACCATCCACAGAGCCGGACGCCATTTGATTCTAATGGGACTCAAGCGTCACCTTCGCAACGATCAAGCTGAAATCCAACACCATGGACTGTGCGAATGGCGTCGCCGCACCCGACTTCGCGAAGCTTTGCGCGGAGATTGCGGACATGACTGTCAATTGTCCGGTCAGAAACATGAATGTTGTCGGCCCAGGCACGGTCCAACAGAGTTGAACGGTTAAAGACAATTCCGGGCCGCGCCATCAAAACAGCCAGGATGTCGAACTCCGTGCCGGTCAATTCCACCGCAATTTCCCGAATGCGAACCTCTCGGCGGCCCTTGTCGAGGATCAGAATTCCATGATTCAAAATCTCATCTTCTGAGTTCTGGCTGTTGTTTTGACCCGCTCTTTTCAAAATCGCGTTCACCCGCGCCACCAATTCGCGAGGGCTGAATGGCTTGGTCACATAGTCGTCTCCACCGATCTCCAGGCCGACGATACGGTCCACTTCTTCGTCACGCGCAGAGAGAAAAAGAATTGGGCAATCGGAGACTTTCCGCACGGTACGGCAGACTTCCAGCCCATCCATGTTGGGCATGCCGACATCCAGAACGATCAGATCAGGAATCTGTTTTTCGAACGCAGCTACTGCCTCGACACCGTCCCGGACAAGGACAGTCTCCAGACCAGCATTTTGCAGGGCAAATTCGATGACCTCACGAATGTGGGGCTCGTCATCGGCAATCAGGATGCGCTTGCTCATGGAACTGCTGGACCTGTTTCGCGAGGCTTCGATGGTGCAGCGATAGCACCCTGCCGCGCCTCAAGAAACCATTTCAGGCGTTGTCCACGGAAGCTCCACGTCCGCCAGTCAGTGCCCACTTCGTGGTCAACTTTCAGGCGCAGTGACTGTTCAACACGCTCCAGCCAGCGCTGCTCCTCCAGCGATAAGTCGGCCTGGCTGTCGCGAAACTCGAGAACGGCGGGCAAGGCAAGGGCACCAAGGCTGACGATATAGCGGCCATCATACCGCAATTCAGGTGCCGGTCGGTACTGATGACCATGTGCCAGATTGTACCGCGCGATTACATCTGGAAAATTCAAGAAGCTGGTCGCGTATAACGTTGCTGCCAGAGCAAACACATTGGCAGTGATCAGCCAGCCAGTAGTGCGGCCAAGTGCGAACCGGGACACAATCAGCACAAGTCCGACGGCGACCAACCCCATCCAGATCAGTGCAGCAATGCGCCAGTAGGTCAGTGCATAAACCTCGATATAGATATCCAGTCGAAGCATCGATGAGGCAACAAGAAGCAAATTTTGAGCCACCCAGGCCAATACCAGCCACTTAATGCGTGCGATCCGCTCGCCCGGTCCACCCGGCCGCATGGCGATAACCACAAAGACCGCCGCCATAATCGCTGCTGCCACCAGCGGATAAGCTCCCCGATGAGCGTAAGAAGCATAGGTCATGCCGTCCGGCAGTTGGAAGCCGCCCCACAGATAGGTCAGATCCAGAAGTGTCTGGGCAGCAAATACCAGATTGAAAAGAATGAGGCTTCGCTCAAAGAAGCCGTCTCCTGCTGCCGGCTTCGGCCCGTCGGCCACAGATGGAACTGTGAGGTCGACCAGACGTCGCAAGGACGAAAGCGCCTTGCGCACCGGTGCCCGGCGTTCCAGGAAAGGCCAAGAGAACCACGCCAGTCCCAACCAGAACAGCGACCGATCACTGAACAGGAGGGAAACCAAGGCCATGACATCAACTTCTTGCAGCCAGGTTTCCCAGATCGGGTTGGCATTGGCGAACAGCCAAATGAAGACGCTTGCAAGAAGCACTGGCCAGACCCAGTTCCTAACGCTTCGGAACACGCCGTTTGGCACCCCAAAATTGTGACGGTTTCCAAAAACCAAAGACCAAAATCGTGCAGGCGACGTGAGCGCCGATGTCACGAAGATATCCAGCCGCTGCGGCCAACTGCCCGTCAGGCTGCCGCGAAGGATCAGGCAGGCCGCAAACGCACCTGTGACGCCGCTCAGGAAGGTCAAAATATTCAGCGTCTCCACCAGGGGCAGGATGCCCACCCCGTGGACGATAAGACTCCAAACAATCTGAAGTCTGTTTGCCCGACGTCCGTGCAAAACCAGATGAACCATCACCAACGCTGTGAGGAACAGTACCAAAGACAGCACAGGAAAATGCCACCACAGCAGAAAATCGCCGAGTGCAATGACGGCGACCAGAACCCAGGCCGGTTTCCCGCCTGGCCAGTTCTGCAGCACGGGAACGCTGCAATCCCGCCTGTCTGTTGTGGTTTCGGTCATCGCTCGTTCTCTCTTCTCACCTGAATGGGTGCCTGCTCGTCGTTCGCCACTTCGACGCGAATGTAGTCAAGCCACCATCCGTCCTGGCGGAGGCTGTCGGGCACGTGAGGCCCATAAGGCGCTTGCGGAAATTGTCTTTTCATGAGGCATGCTCTTGCTCCAGCCATTTGCAGCAAGTTGGGCGCCCCTGCGGTTAAAGTGAGCAACCCTGTGCAGATTTTCTGCACTCTGGAGGGGTCAGATTCGCAACCAGGAGCTAACCTTTTGTTGCTACGTTGATGGTGCTCCACACGTTTGAAAGGTATGCCCCATGGTATTCAGCACCGTCCCTTCAATCCCCCGCGCCCGACACAGCCGCAGCGCCGGCGTTGCCGATGACATCGACTTCGAGATCAAAGGTTCCGAAATGCAGTTCGCCGAAATCGAGCTCGACCCGGGAGAGAGTGCCGTGGCAGAAGCCGGCTCAATGATGTTCAAGCATCCGGATATCGAAATGACCACAGCGTTCGGCGACGGCTCCCAGAGTGAAGGCGGCTTCTTCGACAAACTCGCAGGAGCAGGAAAACGTCTGATCACCGGCGAGAGCCTCTTTACAACAGTATTCACGCACCATGGTTCCGGCAAAGCCCGGGTCGCATTTGCGTCGCCTTATCCCGGGCACATCATCGCCGTGAAACTTGACGAAGTGAACGGCCGGCTGATCTGTCAGAAGGACGCCTTTTTGTGCGCCGCCAAGGGTGTGAGTATGGGCATCGAGTTTCAGAGAAAAATCATGACGGGTCTCTTCGGCGGCGATGGTTTCATCATGCAGAAACTGGAAGGGGACGGGTGGGTTTTCGTCCACGTGGGCGGCTCAACCGTCGTGAAGGACCTTGCACCAGGAGAAGAACTTCACATCGATACCGGCTGTGTCGCCGCCTATACCGGCGACGTGGACATGGATATCGTGCGCGCCGGATCCGTAAAGTCGATGATCTTTGGTGGCGAGGGTATTTTCTTTGCGAAGCTTCGCGGTCCTGGCAAAGTCTGGATCCAGTCCCTCCCCTTTTCGCGCCTCGCAGGCCGAATGGCCGCCGCAACGGGCTCCGGCGGTCGCCAGGTGGGCGAAGGTTCGCTTCTGGGTGGTATTGGTAACATTCTTGACGGAGACCGACGTTAGAACCGGCCAGAAGTTTAAACCAACTCCGGCACAGTCTGGTCCATGAAGACCGCTTCGAGCCACTGGGCGTCGATACCGGCAAGCGCATCGCCATCAAACGAGTGCATATGCCGCCAGTATTCTCCGTCCTCAATGAAGTAACCCAGCCTTTTCTCTTCCGCCAGTGCCGCCTCCATCTTGCGGGCGTTGACAGAAGGAACGGGCACAGGTCGGCTAAGATCGTCAATTGACGCTTTGGGAAAGATCAGCCGGCTCTCGGATTCTGCTGAAAGGTTGACGCAGGCACATCCCTGCCGCGCCGCAAACGCCATGAGCCGTGCCGACTTCGCTTCCAGCGAGCGCAGGGTAACGTCGTCGCGAAGAGGGTCTGGTGTTCCCGCTCCATAAAAATGAGTGTTGGTACCCCGGTAAACCATGTCGCATCCCGCATAGGCCAGAACGTCGGCTTTCAAGGCGTCCAGAGCCCAATAACCCGCCGTAAACGCCATTGTGCCACCAGCATAGACGAAGCCACCAAAGCGGTTCTGCGATGGAACATAAGCCTGGTATGAGTGCACTTTCTGGCGGAACGAAACCTGTTGCGGGCGCCGTTCAGGCGGAAAGTCTCCTGCATGTATCAGATGGTCCCAATCGGATCGCACACGCCACGCATTGTTGATCGCGACGATCAAGAGATTTTCAGCCTTCGGCCATTTCGCCGCGGCAGCAACGCTTGGCGAACTGCCAAGAATGAGAACCATCGATCCTTGCGTTGTCACAACGTCACCTCTCCGTGATGGATCCAACAATTACTGGCCAGGCACACGCCTCTGCCCAAGCTCTGCGAACTAGGGTGATCAACGCCTTACAATTCAACGATCACTCCCTGGTCCGGGGCAATATTGCCCGCACACATGTCGGCATGAACATGAGCCAGGCCATCAAGACCATCAAGTCTTTGCAGCTTCATCCAGGCGCGGCTCTTTGTTGCAGCCTGAATCAGAAAAGCTCCCGACTTATGGTCAAACCCTGCCGGCCCCCACTCCTTGATCCTTTTTGCGATATGTCCCGGCGCAAAGAAAAACTCGCTGCGCTCTGCAATAATGTTTTCGTCCGAACGAGCACCATCCCAATGAGTCAGCCCTACATTGACGCACTTTCGCATGTTGTCGCCCAGATGCTTGTGCAACGCGCCGAGGACCTCCGCGTTGCCAGACATGTCGACAATGGCCGTTGGGATCGACGGGTCCAGGCTTGTCAGGTCATCATAACTGCAGACATCATCATAGGATCCCAAGCCTTCAACAAATCCCAGATTGCGGCTTGACGTCACGCCAACAACCGGCGGCGCGTTCTCATCGTCCTCAAGCGCGTAAGCCAGACCAATGCTGGTTTTGCTCGAGGCGCTCAAGATCACAACCCGTTCTGCTCCGTACCATTCATTATCCTGTAGAACGTCCCAGAGACAAAACGATGTGACATGCAGAGGGAACAGGAGCATTCGCTCATTGTCACCATCTCTGCTGTAGCCCGGTTCAGCATTCACGCGCCGGTAAAGATTGTAGCCAGAAGGGAGTTCGGCCCGATGACTTGCGCCATCGCTAAAGCTTCGTTCGGTTACATGCACCGGCTCCATTGTCAGATGATCAGCAGGCGGAAAATAGCCGAACAGACGATCCCCTACGGGCACATCAGCAATATTGGAATCGACGACATCAGCAAATCCCCAAACCGGAAGAATACCCCAGCCTTCAGCGTCGCTGCCATGCGGTGGAAAGAACTGCCAATAGGCCAGTCGATCGCCCATCACCGCGTAAGTGATGTTGTTGGCTGAGTAGCCGAACCGGTCAATTTTCACACGGATCTCGCCGGGCGTAAGGTTTTGATCAGAACCCACATCGACGAGCCGGTGTTGGGCAAAATTATCCTTGCGGATCTGAAATTCGGTCATCGAAGTCTCCCGGGAGAGTGTCAGCCAAGTTCGGTCATGAACTGCTGCAGCTTGGCCATTGCAGGCATTGAGTTGTCCCGCATGCGCTGCAAGATAGCTCGTTTCTCTGTGTCGTCTTCATCCACATTGCGGACCAGCCGGCTGAAACCGTCCAGCCTGTTGTTGGTCAACCACTCGCGCAGTTCTTTGTCGCGTGACCATTGGTACTGGTTCATCATGAAAGGCACCATCATTCTGATCCAGTCTTCTGCGTGGTTGGGCAACGGCACAACACCGCAAATCTGGTTCTTTTCTTTGTCATCGTCACGTGTCGCCTCCACGTGGGCAATGAAGGCGGCGCTGAACACCGGTTGATAGGACCGGACCGTCTGAGGCGTGATGAGGCTACCCTGGAATATCGGTTTGGTTACGAGATTGGGGATGGCGCTGGCCGAACAGTCAACGTGCAGGATGTTGGGCCCGGTCGGCAGAGTTCCTTCCTGCAATACAATACGGTCTCGCTCAAGATCGGTCACGCGACCAAGTCGAATGATCTGTTTGATGCGACGCAATTGCACGAGTTCCGGTTGGCTGACTGTTGCGCCATGAAACATTGTGGGACGAACTGTGGGATCAATTCGCTGGAGAACACCAGCGCTTTCCAGCCGGTTAAACAGGTCGTCAATGGACTCGGCCTGGGCAATGGCCTCCATCTGAGCAGCCTGCGCACCGATCGTTTCAGAAAAAAACGACGGATCAGGCTGGGTATTGCGCCTGTCAATCAACCAACCATCCCGCGGCATGATCCAGCGAATGTCATCTGGATCAACATGGTTCTCCAGAAGCCACAAACAGGCATCAATGCCCGTCTTGCCGCCACCAATGACCACATAACCTTCGGGCGGACCCTCTATGTCGGGAAGCGCGTTTAGCGGAGCAAACTGAACACCATCCGCGATGGAAAACCGCGGGGTGTGTTTCGATGGCACAGAAGTCTTCAGATATGTTGCATCGACAGTCTTGCTCCGGACCGTGACCTCATATTCCTGACCGGTTGTGATTGAGCTGAAGACGCCATCGCCTTGATATTCGCACATGGGAAAATACTGTACCCGCCCGCCGGGCAGGAATTGCTGACGCATCACATCATCAAAATACGCACTGACTTCTGCACCACTTGCCAGATCGGCGAGCCCCTTGTTCAGGCCTACAAGATCGTTCTTTCCGTTGCTCAACTCCCTGGAACTCACACCGTAAAACGCGGACGGCTGGTGAAGCGTGACAAACGGATAGGCATCGTTCCAGTGGCCACCCGGCTTGTGGTGGCGGTCAACAATCAGCAGATCAGCGTCGGTTTCGGTCAGCAACACATCGGCGAATGCCATCCCGACAGCACCGCTGCCGGCGATGAGATAGTCGGTCTCCAGCTTTGTTCTCGCCATTTATGCTCCTTTTGACGCAATCACGATGCCTATGGGTTTGGTCCGTATTTCACGCAGGCTGCGCTGTTGCGGACACCCTCCTCTGTCGCTTTCAACCGTAACAGCGGAAATGGGGCACGCAAGAAGCTTTGGCCTGCTTATGCCCCGGTTCGCAACGGAGTCTGGGGAACAGCCCGACACCCAGGTCGTCTTATGGCTCAGACCAATACAGTCTCAGCCGCTGCCAGACTTTCTCACCGACAAGACAATCATATTCCGGTTCTGTGGATGCTTTTAAGAGCGGCAACGGTGCCGTTGGAGCGGACGCCAGTTCAAGCACCAGTTTTTGGCGCACGGCTTCCGGAAACTTGCTCCAGTCCAATACGGGAATGACAAAGGAGGCCGGACCGCCGGTGACGCAATTTCGATAATAGTCGTCAAGGTCATCCAGATGCCAGCGGCTGCCCATCCCCTCTCGCGTCATGAGCGGCAGTCCATTTATGACGATGCCCTTTGCCAAAGCATCTGCACGCGCAGCCAGAACCGGTCGTCCCTCATTGTTTGGTCCGTCGCCGGAAACATCGATAACCTGGCGGTTGGAGATGAAGCCATTGCGCTCAAAACTCGAAGCTGCATGATCCAGCGCCCCCGAGATTGAAGTTCTTCGCAAGGCGGAGTCGAATCGCGCTGTCAGTCGTGAGGCGAAGGCCTCGGCATCAGCGCGGCCACCGATAACGGTCCAGTCCATAATCGTCCTCTGGGACCCGACGCCCGCCCATTCTACGTAGGTGACGGCGATTCGGCCGATCAGCCCCGCGCCAATGGCCTTTATGACATCCTTGCTGACAAGGGCCTCGGCATAACCGCGCCGCTGAATCTCGAGTTCCCGCTGTGTCATTGATCGTGACACATCGACCGCGAGAAAGAGCTCCACATCCACTTCAACATCTTCGGCCCGCGTGCTCGTCGAAAAGACAACAAACACAAGAATGTGTACGAGAATGATAAGGGCCCGAACCATGTGAATAGTTTGCAGAGGTATTATGACCTTGTCGAGACCACTGGTAGTCGCACCATCAGCTCGTATCAAAGAGGCCAGAAATACAGCAACGCCGGCACCGCGACTGCGATCACTATGACCTCGAGAATGAGGCCCATGCGCCAGTAGTCACCAAAGTGGTAGTTCCCGGGCCCCATGATTATCGTGTTGTTCTTGTGGCCGATCGGCGTCAGGAATGCACAGGACGCTGCCACGGCAACACCCATCAGAAACGCGTCAGGGTTGGCACCGATAGACTGCGCAACGCTGACCCCGATTGGTGCCGCAATCAGTGCCGTTGCCACATTGTTCAAAAAGTCCGACAGCGTCATCGTGACAACCATTAATACCGTCAAAATCACCCACGCAGGCAACCCGTTTGTACTGTTGACAATGAAGTCTGCGATCAAGCCAGTGCCCCCGGAATTTTCAAGGGCCGCGCTGAGCGGAATGAGTGACGCCAGGAGAACGATGACTTTCCACTCAATGAGGGCGTAAAAATCACTGCCACCAATGAGCCCCATCGCAACATAAGCGATGACGCAAAGGCCAAGACCAATGGACAAAGAGGTGATCCCCAGGACAGCAAGCGCGATGGCCACGGCAAAGGCGCCGATTGCAGCCAAAGCCTTGCCTCGTTGAATGACGTCCGTGCGCCCATCGGCAATCGGGAACACACCCAGCCACTGACATACCGTGTCCATCCGGTCATCAGGACCCAGCAGCAGCAAAACATCCCCCGGCTTGATCGGAAGTCGACGCACCCGGTCGCGGAACCGTTTGCCCTGCCGGGAAACACCCAGCAACGTTACGCCATGACGATACAGCAGTCGCAGGTCCATCGAGGTTCGACCTGCAATGCGCGAGTCTTCGGGAACAATTGCCTCAATAAGACTGAGTGACTGCCCCCGAAGGCCGCCGTGTTTCTCAGATCCGGCAAAATCCAGTTCTGCGGCACCCATGAACGCCTCGATGGCCTTGGGATCGCCTTCCAGAACAAGAAAGTCACCTTTGCGCGTTTCCTGGGTTCGCGAAAAGCCGGCCATGCGCTTGCCGCTCCGAACCAGGCCCAGAACGGCTATATCGTTGTCATTGGCGAGGGGATAGAGATCACGGACCAGCAGTCCTTCAGATTTAGACCCTTCTTTGACCCGCGCTTCAGCCACATAGAGCCCGGCATCGCTATCGAGCGATGCGGTGTCTTCACGCTTTGGCAATAGCCGCCAGCCGATCAGCGCCACATAGGCGATTCCCACGGCCGCGACCACCAAGCCGACTGGGGCAAAATCAAACATTGAAAAGGGACTGCCCAGCGCATCTGCCCGGTATTGGGCAATGACAATATTGGGTGGTGTTCCGATCAGCGTAATCATCCCGCCCAAAATTGTGCCAAAGGAAAGAGGCATCAAGGTCACTGATACAGCCCGTTTGGCCTTGCGCGCCGCGTCCATGTCGAGTGTCATCAAAAGCGCAAGAGCGGCGACGTTGTTGATGACAGCCGAGAGCGCTGCTCCGGCGAAGGCCATGATCGAGATATGAGTAGACAAGGGCCTGTCAGGTTGCACGACGAAACGAGCAATCAGTTCCACTGCGCCTGAATTGATCAATCCCCGCGACACGATCAGCACAAGGGCGATGATGACCACAGCGGGGTGGCCAAAACCCTCGAACGCAGCCTTGGCTTCCACAAATCCCAGAAGAACTGCCAGCAACAGGGCTGAGAATGCAACAAGATCGTAGCGAATACGGCCCCAGACCAACAGGCCGAACAGAATCGCAAACAATGAGAACAAGAGGATCTGATCGGTGGTCATACGCACTTCTCCATCACGGCGCCTTGGAGCACTGGTGGCCGGCCAGGTCAAGACGGCCCCCAGGGCGCTGCAACCGGCTTTCATCGATAATTAAGTCGTTTTTGCCAGCATTTGCCCGACTAACGGAGGATCCGAGCGATGGGCAAGTACATTAAGCTGGTGATCGGCGCATTTATGATTTTGTCAGCCGTGGTCGGTGGATTCAACATTGCCAACGGCGGCATGCAGGAGGCGGGCCGTCGCATCGTCGAAAATGGCACCGACACAGTCGGCATAGTTGAGAAACGAACCCAGCATATTGTTGGCGCAAAAATCGGCAAAGCGGCGGGCCTGGGCGCTTACTACACCATGAGCTACAACTTCACGACCCTGGAAGGCGTAAAGTATGGCGGCCAGATAAATGTCACGAAAGAGCAGGCCTATGCCATTGAAGACGGACAGGAAATCCGCATTCGGTATCATGCCAATCAGCCGTCCATAAACGCACCGCTCGATTTCAAGGAATATATGACCGAAGAGGACATAGGCAACGTCCCGGTCGGCGCCATTCTTGTCGCTATGGCATCAATGGTTCTGGGAGGCGCCTGGCTCGTCTGGTCCGGCTGGGCGGCTATTCGTCCCACACCCGGTATTCAGACCTCCTCCCGTTTCAATAAAATTGCGGTTCAATCCAACACGCCGAGCAAGGCCCGGCAGGCCGCCGCTGTGGGTGGCCCCAAAGGCAAGCAGTTGTTCGGCAAGAGCTAAAGTTCGCTGGAGACGCCGCCGCAGGCTAGTCTCGCGCGGCATCAAGATATTCACGCATTTCTGCAAGTATCGGCACAATTCCGGTCACCACATCGGGCGGAAATTTCTCAGCGAATTCGGCAAAGGCCGGAACCAGGCCCCTGATCGCATTCTCGCGAAAGATGTCGCCGTTCTTCGTCAGCCAGACCTGCTTGCTGCGGCCATCCCTGGGGTTTGGCCGCATTTCTATCAGTCCATGCTTTTCAAGGCCGGAAAGCGTATGAGTCATGGTCGTCTTCGGCACTTGGAATGCTCGGGCGAGCTCCAGTGGGGTGCGACCGTCCCGCACCCTGACGAGGCTGTTTACGACGGCAAAATGAGATACCAAAAAACCGTCCGGCAGATGCTCCTCGAAGATCGCACGGGTCAGCTGTTCTATGATGCCAATCTCATTGAACAGCTGAAAGTACAGAGGTGTCGGATCGTCCTCAATCAGATGATCTTCTTTTCTATCGGCCATCGCGGGCTGCGCTCCACAGTCGGTCCATATCCGAGCCTTCCAAGCATTTGAACGGTGTGGCCAGATTTGGCAAGCAGCTTATGAGCCCGCGCGTATGGCTGAGCCATTTCCGGAAACTCCTGCAGCGCCTGGCTCACCGGATGAAGCGCCAGCCCCAGTTTGGTCGTGGTCAGATTCAGCCGCAACCAGCGCCGCCCGGCGTCAATTTGATCAAGGCGGGAATTGCCGTTCGTGGTGACGGCAGCGTAGGCTGGCGTGGCACTCAGCATTTCCTGATAGATTCTTGTCCCCTCCTTAAATCCAGTCGATTCGGGATCAAGCTGTGCCTCACGGCTCAGCATGCCGGCCAGCATGAGCGTCTCAAGGAAGGGGCCGCCAAGATCAATGCCGTCTGGATTGGCGTTAATTTCCGCTTTACCCATACGCATCAGATCGACACTTTCCTTCAAAGTGCGATGCGTATTGGCTTCAATGTTCCAGGCTTCCAGCGTGAGTTCACGGATGTCGGCCACCAGCGCATCATCAGTCGTGATCGCTGCGAATGGCGCTAGGGCACTCGCTGCATCGGCCGATACCGGCCTCATGTCGAACGGCTCCTTGCACGAGCGCCTGTCCATCACATGGGCAAAGAGAAGGTCCTTTTCAGCAACACCCGATTTGAAAACAGCAGTTGCAACCGGACCGTTGTCTCCGTCAGGAAACAAATCGACATCAACGCTGTGTCCGGTCTGCGAGGCAGCAATAACCATAAGTTCGAGAAAGCAGCCCATACCAATTGTCAGCTGCCGCGCATAAGGATCCGTTTCCGGTAAGTTCAGATCCTTGTCACGATAGATCTTTACCGAGTCAGGCTCCTTCAAATCGACGAGCCACGGTTGGCGGTTGTGCGGGTTGGGTGCGAGGATTGCGTAGGAAAGGGCTCGACGTCGCGGTTCTTCGTAGTTGCCCGCCGCACTCCAGGGCCTGATCGCCTTATGAGGCGTACGCGTGCCAAGAAAGGCCCCGGCCCCACCGGTTGCTGCCAAAATCGAGCCTCCACCAACAATACCCAGCACGGCGCGGCGTGAAAGTGCCATTTTTCTCTCCATAATTAAGTTCGATATCGTATTATATAGTTCGATATCGAACTTAATCAACCCTCGGCGCATCATTTTGCTTCTGTGCGCATCATCACCATCGTCGCAGCCATGTGTCTGCTAAGGTGAAAGTGAAACATCGGGAATGGGAGGAATGCACTATGGCCAATTTCGGTTGCACAACGGCACGGGTGGCTGCCTGGAACCTTGCCGGTTTCAAGACGATAAGTCCGGAGCGCCTCGGGAACCAGATCGAGGGGCTTGCCATCCTCGACGCCGAGCTGACCACACTGGTCGAGGTGAAACCGTTCAACCACATGCAAAAGCTGATCGATGGCCTCGCAGACAAGGGCTGTGCCTACAGCTCCGTCATGCTTCCCCAGAACAGCGACTTAAATGTCGGGATCCTGTTCAAAAATGGCGTGGAGGTTACAAATCCGCGGTTCATCGAAGGCTCCGATCTCGGCGATCCATCCCGCCGCAAAGCCATGGTTGTTGATGTCAAAATTGATAAGTTTGACTTCATCCTGATCGCCGTTCACCTGAAGTCGGGGCGCGGCAATCGGGAACAGAAAATTCGCGATGATCAATGCAAAGTCATCGGCGCGTTTATCACGGAGTTCGAAGCAAACAACCGGGAAGATATCCTTTTGATGGGGGACTTCAACATGATCCCGGGTGAAGATGTCAGCAACTTTCATCACCTGGGCGGCGACGACGTGATGAACTTCCTGTCGTCATGGGACCTTCAGGATCGCTTTTCTCACATTCTGCCGGCGGGTCGCGCTAATCTGCTTGACGGCTTCGCCATCACGCGCCGCTTTACAACCGAGTATGTGCGCGGCAGCCTGCGCCTCTTCCCGATGCACTGGACGATGGATATGGGCCGCGAGCGATTCCGCACCCGTGTCTCAGATCATTTGCCCTTCATTGCCTCCTTCAGGATCGACAAGTCCCGCGGCGGTTAACCAGGTTCGCTAGTCATAGGCTCAGAAAACACGGAATCATTAACCCACCGGCAAATCAACATCCCTAGTTTGTTGCAATGGAAACGACTGGCCCAAAATCGCCGTCGGCAGCAAAGCGCCTGCCGGGCCTGGACTACCTGCGCTTTACCGCCGCCATGCTTGTGGTCGCCTATCACTACCTTTTTCGGGGTGGTCTCGGTGGCCAGTATCTCGATTTCAGCTGGTCATGGGCAGCACCGGTTCTGCAATATGCCTATTTTGGCGTTCAGCTTTTCTTCGTCATTTCAGGCTTCGTAATCCTGTGGTCTGCAGAACATAAAGACTGGTTCTCATTCGGTGCTGCACGAATCATAAGGCTTTGGCCGGGATATGCGCTGGCCGTGTCACTCACGGCTGTAGCGACACTGGTCTATGCCCAACCCACCTTTGAAACCGGTCTTTGGCACTGGGCCGCCAACCTGACATTTTTCGCGCCGGCCCTGGGTCAGCCCTTCATGGATGGCGTCTACTGGACCATCGTGTTGGAGCTCGTCTTCTACTTCTGGATTGTGCTGGGTCTGCTGAGCGGGGTGCTGCCGAAGCATATTCTGGCTTTCTGTTGCGCATGGCTGGCGATAATCGTCTTCAACGAATTCTGGCTGAACCATGAGGCCCTGCGACTTGGCCTGGTGACCCGCTATGGAGCCTGGTTTGTCATCGGAATTGCTCTTTATCACCTCTGGTCACGTGGACCTTCGCTACTCGCCGGGCTGGTGTTGGCGGGTGCGGTTTGGCTTTCTATGATTATGGCTGCAGTCGAACAACGGGGCCTGGCTGGGGTTTATGGTTATGAAGAAAACGCCGTTGCGCCGATCATCGCCAATTGTCTCATCGTGCTCCTTGTCGCCTTCATGGTCAGTGCCGGGGGGGCAATACGAGCAACTGGGCTGGCCTCAATGCTGGGCGCTTTGACTTACCCGCTTTATCTGCTGCATCAGCACATCGGTTACATGCTGATCAACGCAATGAGTCCCTCGATGGGTCGATGGACCGCTGTGGCCTGCACATCGATTGTGGTGATTGCTCTATCCTATGCAGTCCATGTTGGTTGGGAACGCCCCATTTCAGCCCAGTTGCGGAAAGTAATCGCCGAGCTTCGAAAACACATGCCGGGTGCGCTTGGTGTCAAACATCGAGTCGCTCATTAAGCTCTGCCAGGCAGCCTACTGCACAAGTTTCAAACCACTGCCACTGAACTCAAAGCGGGTCAGCTTGTTGAGAAACGACATGCCCAACAGCGCGGTTCCAACCAAAGATTTGTCACGCATCACCGCCACATCAATGTCTTTCACGACCACGCCGCCAATGCGAATTTCTTTGACCTTAGCATCTGCATAGGAGGCGATGCCGTTTGCCGTCGAAGTGGTCTTATTGAACGCCTTATCATCGACGCGAAGACCAATCCGCTTCGCCATGCTCTCGTTTATCGTGACACGAAAGGCACCAGTATCCACAAGCGCCAGAACCGGCTCGCCGTCGATTTGGGTCAGAAAATAGTATTGACCTGCCGCATTGCGCTTTGCCTCTGCTACACCGGTCAGCTTCGGTCGGCCCGCGCTATCGGCGTTGGCAAGTTTAGGGCTCGCCGTCGCTTGCGACCGCGCGACAGCGGCACATGCCAAAAAGCGGTTGAGGATCGGCCTTGCTTTTACCACGTCAATGGTTCGGCTGTTTTTCAGGCCCGGCATCTGGATCGTGACCGCGCGGCTGTTTCGGATCTCACCAAAAAACGCGACAGGATCCGAAATTACCAGGAAAGAACCCAATTCAGTTTTGTTGACCACACCGGATGGAAATGTTCGGGCTGTGTCGAATATCCAGGTGCCTTTGAGCGCGTCAAACGGCAAGGAGGGTTTGTCAAAAAACGCAACCATGCCCAGTGCCGGATCGGTGTACTGAACAAACATCAGGCCATCTGTTGCGAGTCTGCAGCGGCCAATTTTCTCGTGCCGCGAATTGTTGATCAGTGTTTCCTTAAACTGCCAGGTGTGCTTCCCGAGCAACCACGGTCCCGCCACAGCAAGTCCTTTGCCCAGAGATCGGGCAAATGCATTGGAACGCGGGTGAAATCTGCCTGAGTGAGCGTTTTTATCCGGCTTACTGGCCAGCTCGCTGGCAACGAACGCCACCGATTTCAGCTCATAAGCTCTTCCGGCGCGCTGAACTGCGAAGGCAGCATCGACCTGATACTCGCGCCTGATCCGGCTTGCCCATTTCAGGAGCTCATAAGCTTGATCGTCGCTCGCATCGCTGAATCCGGCGGCCTTCAGAAAGCGTTGCAGTGACTGCTTGCTGCCGCGCCCCCAAATGCCGTCCAGTTTCCCCTTATAATACCCCAGCTCGGCCAGCGATTCCTGACGAATGATCAAAAGCTCTTTGGGTACGCGAACGTCATAGATCCGGCACTTTTTTTCGTCGCCACACTGAGATGATGCCTGTTCTTTTGCTTGTTCAAGCGACGAGCCACCCCAACTGTAGGCGCAGGACGATCCATCGTTGGCCATCATGAAGACCCTGTAACCGGTCTGATTGCGCCATTTGTTGTAGGATCGTTTGCAATCTCCCGTAGGTTTTCCGGAATAGCGTGCTGCCCGTTTTCCGCCCGGCTTTGAGGAATAAACACGGCATCGACCACGGCGAAGGCTGCGACATTGTGAAATGGCGTACCGCGATGCTGTTTTCCGGGATCCATAACCGGACGACCAGCCGCAGGTATCGCCGCGCCGGTTTACAGCAAACGCCGCGCCACCTGGCTTCCTGCGCCAGGCGCGATACTCGCGCAGGCACTTTCCGCGCGGCTTGTAGGCGGCTTCGGCCCCGTTGACGTAAACCATCGGTGACACAACAACCGCCAGAGCAACCGCAACAGCGCCCCAAACCCATTTCATCCCAATTGCACCTCCGAAATTTCCTCCACCAAGGTTGAAATCGCCCGCCCGGATTGTCAACGAAAGATAAGCTCACCCATCGCTTGCCGAACATCGGCGGCTGTGGGAAAGTCTGGTCAAGATTCGGGAGGAGATCCGTTTCTCGAAAGATTCCTGTCGTGTCGGCAAAAACATCATCCGTTCCGCTTGGTCTGCTGTTTGCGGTCCTCGCCTTTGCAATTTTTTCCGGCCACGATGCTATCGTTAAGGCTGTCGGAAGCCGGTACTCGGTCTTTCAAATTCTGTTTTTTGCCGGACTGTTTGCCTTCATACCGATCACCTTAATGATGTCCACTGACAAGGCCGTGGACAATTTTATTCCCCATCGCCCCTGGCTGATTGTTGCTCGTTCAGTGTTTAATCTCATTGCGATGTCAGCGGCTTTCTATGCCTTTTCAGTTCTGCCACTGGCAGAAGTCTATGCCCTGATTTTCGCAACCCCCTTGCTGATAACTGCGCTGGCTGTCCCGCTCTTAGGGGAAACCATCCGATTACGGCGCGGCATTGCGATTTTGATCGGGCTTGCGGGCGTCATGGTGGTTTTGCGCCCTGGCACGACGGAGTACAACCTCGGTCACGCCGCAGCATTGACGACTGCAGTAGGCGGTGCCTTTGGCGCGGTCATTGTTCGCAAGATCGGCAATACTGAACGATCGGCCGTTATTATTCTTTACCCCATGCTCGCCAGTCTCATCACGATGGCGGCGCTGCAACCATTGGTGTTCATCCCACCAACCCTCACAGACATGACCCTCATGGCGCTGGTTGGACTGATGGCTATTGTTGCTCAGTTTTTCATCATCGCAGCCTATCGCAACGCCCCGGCCACCATTATCGCGCCGATGCAATACAGTCAGATCCTGTGGGCGATTCTCTATGGCTATCTGTTCTTTGACGAACTGCCCGACATGTGGGTCGGCATCGGCTCGGCCATCGTCATTGCAAGCGGACTTTATATCGTTTTGCGGGAATCCAAGCTCGAAGTATCACAAACCAGTCCAGTGCTCCGAAACCCCAATATGCGGCCGGATGCCGGCCCCTCTCCGCGGCCCAAATTGCACGAAGAAATTTTCACAATGGAAGAACTCGGCCAATAGCAACGGCTCGAGTTGCAGTCGAGTTGCTAAGCCACTGCGCGGGTAAATGCCTTGCCAACACCTGACTGCCAATGTCCCGCACGACTCAGATCGTTAGCCGCAAGACGGATTTGCTGCCTCCTGAAGGCCCGCAGTCAAGTGACGCAATTCAGCTGCAAATCCGGACTGACGGGGTCGCCGTGGCGCTTGCCCGGCATTTTTGGTCGTCGGCAAATCGTCTTTCAGGATGATTTCCACAGCTGAAACGGCGATTTCCCGCACAAGACAACAAAAGAATTGTCCAACAAGTTGCAGCTGAGGTTAGTTTGCCTCACCCAAAGCGGTAATCGCTTTCTACTGCGGCCTTGAGAATTGAACACGATCAAAAAAAGCCCCGAAAACCGGTATGTGAACGATTTACGGCGGTTTGGCTTTGGTCAGGCCCAGTTCATGCACGTCCGCGGAATTATCGTTCCGGTCGGGCTCTCGTTGCTGTTTCTTGCGCTTGTCGCACTGTTTGTGGGCGGATCCTATACGGGTCTCGGCGAAGACACTCTGCTGGTCGTGCTTGCTGCTGTTATTGGCGGTTACATGGCGCTCAATATTGGCGCCAACGACGTTGCCAACAACATGGGTCCGGCAGTCGGCGGCAAGGTGATTACCGTCACCACTGCCGTGATAATTGCTGCCATCTGCGAAAGCGCCGGCGCGCTCCTGGCAGGCGGTGACGTGGTTAAGACCGTCTCCAAGGGCATAATCGCGCCTGGTGGCGAGGTCAGCGTTACTCAATTTCGCTATCTGATGCTGAGCGCCCTGCTCGCCGCAGGTCTGTGGATTAACCTGGCGACCATTTTGAGTGCCCCGGTTTCGACAACTCATTCCATCGTAGGCGGCGTTCTGGGAGCAGGCATAGCGGCGGCAGGCGTGGGCCTCGTAAATTGGGGAACGATGGCAGCAATTGCCGCAAGTTGGGTGATCTCGCCGGTTTTCGGAGCAGCCGTTGCTGCTGCTCTGCTGTTCTTCATCAAGGCCAAAATCCTCAACGTCGACGATCGGCTCGAGGCGGCCAAGCGATGGGTGCCCGTTTTGATTGCGCTGATGGGAGCTGCCTTTGCGGCTTACATGGCGATGAAAGGCCTGAAAAAAATCTGGCAGCCATCAGCGATCGAAGTATTCCTTTTCGCGCTGCTTTCATACTTTGCGGCCTACTTCTCATCGCGCCCCTACATTGCCGGGCGCGTGGCAGGACTACAGAACCGCAAGAAGGACATTTACAGGCTTTTTGACTTGCCTTTGATCATCGGTGCGGCGCTGCTGTCATTTGCTCATGGTGCCAATGATGTCGCCAACGCAGTCGGTCCACTGGCAGCCATCGTCTCAACGATTGGACAAACAGGCGAAGTTGCCAGCAAGGTCACGATCCCCCTGTGGGTTATGGTCGTTGGAGCCTTCGGCATTGCGTTAGGGCTGGGTCTATTCGGGCCCAAGCTGATTGCCGTGGTCGGTGAGAAAATCACCCGACTGAACTCACCGCGTGCCTATTGTGTCGCGCTTTCGGCAGCAGTCACGGTGCTGATCGCAACCACGCTCGGGCTGCCAGTGAGTTCCACTCATATTGCAGTTGGAGCGGTGTTCGGCGTCGGCTTTCTGCGCGAGTTCTCGGAAAATCCAAACAAGAAGAAACTGCGCCCAGGGCACAAACTGAATGCGACTTCAGCCGATGCATTCGCGAGCAGCGGTGTGCGGCGCAGGCGGCGGCTTGTGAGACGCAAATTTGTGCTTTCAATTGCTGCTGCGTGGGTTATTACGGTGCCCGCATCGGCTGCTCTGGCAGCAACTATTTATGGCTTTTTGCAGCTTCTGTGATCCACGGAGCCAGTGCCTCAAATTGTTTGATGAGGCCAAGATAGTCCTCCCGAAATGCCACTTTCGGTGCATCCCGCATCAGCGCCCAGTGCCGCTCGCGGGTTTCTTCCTCAGGCCAGTGATCTTCCTGATTCATCACCAGGAGCGGGTAGTAAGTGACGGGGACCGCCTGCTTTCCATCTTCGGTCTGTTTGCTGATGGAGACCGTCAGCGGAAAGTTTTCCATCACGACGCCTTTGACACCGGCTTCTTCAAAGCATTCGCGCTCGCAGGTCTGAACGTGCGTTTCGCCTTTCTTTGCCAACCCTTTTGGCAATATCCATCGACCGCGGGTCTGCGAAGTTACAAACAACAACGCGACCGCGTCGTCCTTCATGTCAAAGGGAATGGTACCGATTCTGTGCATGGACAAGCCCTGATTCTGTTCAGTCTCAACTTAAGCGTTTTAGCGCCGTGTGAAAAGAAAGGCGTTGAGTTTCCCCTCGCCCCGTCTGTTCATTCACGTCACGCTGACCTAAACCCGATCCGCGCCTGACGGTTTCGCACCACCATGTGCCTCCAGCGGCTCGCAGCAGAATTGGCAATTGATTTCACATCCGGGCCCGGGCCCTGCACGAAATCACTTCGGCAGAATGCTTCAATCCAGCCCTGAAAGGGTCTAGATACATATCATGAACGAACAAGTGCCGAATCAACCGTCTGGCGGCATTGCCGCGCGGGCCCTCGGGGCGCGGGCCAGCGCTCAAGTGGTCGACCCGGATAGACTTCCCTATCTGGAAGGTCTGAACCCGGAACAGCGCGAGGCCGTGCTGGCCACCGAAGGGCCGTTGCTGGTTCTGGCAGGCGCCGGCACAGGGAAAACGCGGGTTCTGACCACCCGCATCGGCCATATCGTGGCTCAGAAAATGGCTTGGCCGAGCCAGATATTGGCAGTCACATTCACCAACAAAGCCGCCCGGGAAATGAAAAACCGCATCGGGCTGATGGTGGGCGATGCCGTGGAAGGCATGCCGTGGCTTGGCACCTTCCATTCGATCTGCGTCAAAATTCTACGCCGCCACGCCGAACTGGTCGGACTGAAATCGGGTTTCACCATACTTGATACAGATGACCAGATCCGATTGTTGAAACAGATTATTCAGGCAGAGAACATTGATGACAAACGCTGGCCCGCCCGCCAGCTGGCCGGGCTGATCGATGGCTGGAAGAACAAGGCGCTTGGCCCCGACGACATCGCGGAAGGGGAAGCACGGTCTTTTGGCAATGGTCGCGGTCGCGACTTATACCGATTGTATCAGGAGCGTTTGAAGATCCTGAATGCCTGCGATTTCGGTGACCTTCTGGTCGAGTGCATTCGGCTTTTCCGGGAGAATTCAGATGTTCTCACCGACTACCAGCAGCGCTTCAAATACATCCTGGTGGATGAATACCAGGACACCAATGTTGCGCAATATCTGTGGCTGAGGCTACTGGCTCAGCCACGTTCGCCCGCACCGCCTGCCCAGCCTGCCCAGCCTTCTCAGGGGGCTGACAAAGGCGGCATCGGGAGCGACGGCCCTGCAGACGACGATGACCGGAAACCGGTTCGTACCGGTATCAAAAACGCCGTGACCAACATTTGCTGCGTTGGCGATGACGATCAATCCATCTACGGATGGCGTGGCGCCGAAGTCGACAACATATTGCGGTTCGAGAAAGACTTTCAGGATGCCAAGGTGATCCGGCTTGAGCGCAATTACCGCTCTACATCGCATATCCTCAAAGCAGCATCGCACCTGATTACCCACAACGAAGGTCGACTGGGGAAAACCCTGTTCACCGATTTAACAGATCCGGACGAACGAAAAGTACAGGTTGCCGCCGGCTGGGACAGCGAAGAAGAAGCACGCGCGATCGGTGAGGAAATCGAGGCTCTGCAAAGCAAAAAGCATCCGCTGAATAACATTGCCATTCTGGTTCGGGCTTCTTTTCAAATGCGTGAATTCGAAGACCGTTTTGTATCGCTCGGCCTGAACTATCGGGTCGTAGGCGGCCCGCGCTTTTACGAGCGCATGGAAATCCGCGACGCGATGGCCTATTTTCGCGTCACCTGTCAGCCTGCCGATGACCTGGCATTTGAGCGCATCGTCAACACACCAAAACGCGGGCTGGGCGATGCCACCATAAAAATTATCCGAGACCATGCCCGGGTAAGGCGCATCCCGATGCTCCAGGCTGTCAACGAGCTCACCGATACGGAGGAACTGAAGCCGAAGCAGCGCACGACGCTGAAGACGTTGGCCCTGAATTTCGGTCGTTGGTCGCAGGCCATCGACGCGATGACTCACACCGATCTGGCGGAAATGATCTTGGAAGAATCCGGTTACACGGAATTCTGGCAAAATGATCGCAGCGCCGAGGCTCCGGGGCGCCTGGACAACCTCAAAGAGCTCATTCGATCCATGGAGGAATTTGAGAGTTTGCGTGGTTTCCTCGAGCATGTATCGCTGGTCATGGACACCGAGAACAATCCGGAACTCGATGCAGTCAATCTGATGACTCTGCACTCGGCCAAGGGACTGGAGTTTGATACGGTGTTTCTGCCTGGTTGGGAGGAAGGCCTGTTTCCTCACCAACGCAGCCTGGATGAAGGAGGCCGCAGCGGTCTCGAAGAAGAACGACGGCTGGCTTATGTCGGCATTACACGTGCGCGTAAGAACTGCCACATCTGGTTCGTCTCCAACCGACGCATCCACGGCCAGTGGCAGGCGTCTATTCCCTCACGCTTTATCGATGAACTTCCCGCTGACAATGTCGACGTGGTTGAATCCTCGGGGTCCTATGGAGGATATGGCGCCGGAGGCATGGGAGGCGGTTACGGAAATTCCCGCTTCGATACGAGCGACCCGTTCAGCAATTCCGGTTACTCATCTCCGGGCTGGCGTCGCGCCCAGGCCAATGCCAATGAAGACACGGCCAAAAACTGGGGCACCCGTTCAGGCTATAAGAGCACTTACAACGGCGGCCCACGGACAATCGAGGGCGAACTGGTGGCAAAATCGGTGGTTGGCGCCGATGAAAGTACGTTTGCGATGGGTGAGCGGGTGTTTCATATGAAGTTCGGTTACGGTGCCATCATTGGCATCGACGGCAACAAATTGACCATCGAGTTTGAGAAGGCCGGACAAAAGCGCGTGCTGGACTCGTTCGTAGAACGTCACTAGGGCGGCAAGCGCGCCGAGACTTGCTGTTCTGCTATCGCCGTCCGTCGATGTGATGGCGGTGCTGAAAGCGCGGTCTCTTGCCGGCATCCGGAAAAGGCCCGGTTGTGGCGGGACGATGTGGCCGGTAAATCCTGGGCTTTTGAAGGCCTGCAGCAGCGCCCGGCTTTGAGCGATAAAGAAAAGGCGGATTAAAGACCGGCTTTCCGTAAAGCGGCTCAAAGATATGGGGCGTGTAGCGACGACGGCGTCCACTGCTGTCAGTCGCTATGTAGCGGCGCGAAATCCAGCCATCTCGACCGCGCCACTTGGCACTGCACCATGTGCCATTGCAGTGCCGGACGAGAACACGGCCACCCCTGGGAACGACAGCCTGCACAGAACTCCCCACTGCCGGAGCGGAACGCAGGTTGACATCTGAAATAGCAATTCCGCGCCAGCCGGCATCGGCAGGCACCAGTCCATATGAAAACGTCAACAGCAATATGGTCAGGATGATTCCGGTTTTCATGCGCAACTCCCAAAAGCATAAGATCAGGCTTACGTGTCGCAACATTGACGATGGGTTCACGATATTGGGAACTGCCCATTTGACCAACCCGGCATTCACAGGATCATGACCGGATCTGTCCCCTTTGAGACGCTGAAATTTCCAGTTACTGTTCAGGAAAATCCAAATGGAAGAGAACCATGGCCCTGCTCGGCACTCCGATTTGCGACTTCGGCGCCCCCGCAACACCGTTTGAGCTTGCGACGCCCGCTGGTGAAATGCATTCCACGAAATCCACGCTGGGCCCAAATGGCCTGCTTATCGCCTTTATCTGCAATCACTGCCCTTATGTAATCGCCATCGCCGAACGGCTGGCGTCGGACGCCAGAACCTTGCAGAACGAGGGCATTGGCGTGCTGGCAATCATGTCGAATGACTATGCCGGATATCCGGCCGATTCTCCGGCCGAGATGGTGAAATTCGCCGCCCGTTACGGGTTCGACTTCCCCTATCTGGTTGATGAAACGCAGGAAGTCGCCCGTGCCTATGATGCCGTCTGCACGCCCGATTTTTTCGGCTTCAACAACAAACTCGAACTGCAGTATCGTGGCCGCCTTGATGACTGTCGCCCGGGCGCAAGCGCAGCGCAAATAGCCGATCGCTCGCCTGACCTGCTCAACGCCATGCGGATGGTTGCTGAAACCGGCGATGGCCCCCGTGATCAGGTCGCATCTGCGGGCTGCTCTATTAAATGGCGGTAGCGTCCGGTTGGCCAAAGCGCCACAGGAAGCCTGTCAAACTACAACCGCCGCAACCCGCACGATGTTCCAGGAACGCTAGGCGCCTTCGGCCCTTGCTCTCGCTTCAGCGGCCATTGCCTTTTGCAATGCTTTGTCGCGGCCGTAAATGTCTCCAAAATAGCTCATCTTGCCCTTTGCATCCGGCCAGGCGGTGAAATAGGCCACATAGACCGGGATCTTGCTTTTGACATTTTGCCTGCGGTTGCCGCCGGCCCGGACTTTCGATGAAACCTTATCAATGGAGGTTCCCAAAACTGCGGCCGCCATCTTGTGAGGCTCGGCAAGACGGACACATCCATGGCTGAGCGCCCGCTGGCTACGCTTGAACAGGCTGCGCGATGGCGTGTCATGCATGTAGATTGAATGTTTGTTGGGGAACATGATCTTCAACTCGCCCAATGCATTTTTGGGACCGGGCGGTTGGCGAACGTTAAACGGAAAATCTGAGCCAACATTGTACCAGTCAACGCTCCACGACGAGATGGGCGTGCCACGCACGGTCGTAATTTCATATCCAAGGTTATCGAGATAACCTGGATTGCGGCGCAGTTTCGGCAACATCTCATTGACAAGGATTGACCGCGGCACGCCCCAGTAAGGGTTGAACTCTACGTATTCAATTGTGTCATGGAAGAAGTTCGTCTGATTGGAGGTCTTTCCCACGATTGCTTTCATCGACAAATGCGGCCGTCCTTCGCGTATATAGGTCGCGCGATAGGCTGGTTGATTAATGAAAACATGCGTATTGCCGAGCTGATCGGGATGCCAGCGCAAGCGCTCCATCGCGTACAAGACTTTGTTGATCTGGACTTTCGGATTGTCCATCTGCATGCGTGCGATGGTGTTTTTCCCGACGATTCCGTCAGGCTTCAGATTGACTGAACGCTGGAAGTCGCGAACCATTTCAACGACCTGTGGTCCATACTCACCTTGCGAATGGTCGAGACCAAAAACGTCAAAGTGCCTGGAACGCAATTCGGGCGAGCTTTTGCGTCGGATCAACTCGACAATGTTGGCAAGTTCAGGATTTGACTGTCCCGGCCGAATGAAAGTACCCGATGCAACAACGATGACGTCGGTCAAATCAGCCTTGGCACGCAAAGCCGTGAGTTCCTGGCGCATCGCTTCGAAGGCAGGATCTTTAGGATGCGCCGCCAGAAGCATTTGTTCAGGCGTGTCGGTCTGGGAAAGCTCGGTTAGCAGCTTTCCGTAGTCAGAACGATTGCCCTTGAAATCGTGATAGCCGCTGATCCGGTTTGGGTCGACCAGTCCATGGCGGGCATCATTGAGGTACCGCAGCGCCCTGGCCGTCAGTCCGAATTCATACCGCATGGCTTTCTTCAGAGCCTCTTCGCCCTCGCTCGACGAAGCTGATGACGGCGCCATGAGGTAGTCACCGGCCCGCAATCCGTAGTCATCGGCCTGTGCCAGCACGTCTTCCATCGCGCGAGCCTTTGCGGTCGGTTGCCCGTTTTCGCCAACCCAAAGGAACTGTGGCGCTTTTGAGTAGTGCGCAACAACTGCCTTCTCGACCCCTGGCTTTGCAGATACCGAGACGGCGCCGAGAAGTGAAGCCCCCGAAGCCAGCCGGACCTTGTTGCCCGGTTTTGGCAGCGACTGCAGGGTCCGTGCCAGTGAATCGAGGCTCACACGCTTCCCGACCAACTGGTCGCGAATAAAGGATTCGCGCCGAAGAACGGCCGCAGCCTGCTCCTTCTGATTGTATGCTGAAAATGCATTTGCGAGCTTGGTCAGCCTGACTTTCCGCATCGGCCGGGCGGAATAGAGTCGATAGCTGGCGCTCGCAACACGCTGTTTCTTTAAGGGCTTTGCAGACCTGGTGCGGCGGCGCTCCCGGAGCGCCTGCCTGTCATAATAGTCAAGATCACGCTGACGCTGGAGCCGCCGGCGCTCGAAACGCCGCTCCAGCCGACGCTGCCGCCGCTCTGCAGCGCGCGGAAACAGTTTCTCGAATATGCTGGCCGCCTCTGCTACCGACGGCTGAACAACCGGCACGGCTGTCAAAAGCGTCGTCGATAAGGCTATGGCAAGAATTTTACGCATGATGGGTCAGACCGGCTTCTAAACAAAAAATTACCAATGAGCGTCAACTTAGTGCCCACTGGTTAGCAATGTGTTTGCAACAAATTAAGTTCCATTTCCGAATTTCTTGGCAAACACGGGCCTACAGCCCGCATTTGCCATCATTGTTGCCGATAGGCCTCTATCGGTCCACTACATGACGCAAAATTGAACCTTCGAGTGGTCCGGATTGGTGCTCTTTACAGGCCGCGCTTGGGCTCAAACTGGCCGTGTTTGCGAAACCGCACCAGATAGCCCGGCAAAACAGATCCCAATGTTTTAGGCGCAATGCCCATGTCAGCCAGAGTGCGGCCCTGCGCCCTGGCTTCATCAGACACAACAGTGTCAGTCTTTAGCATTTCCACCTGATCAGGGGTGATTGGTGCACCCGGGAGATACTGAGCAACACTGCCGATGAAGCTGGCCAGTCCAAAGGGCAGATTTACCAACGGCTTGTCACGGCCGACAATTGACAGCAGGCGCTCCAGACATTCCCGAAAACTGAGAGTTTCCGGACCACCCAGCTCCCAGGTCGACCCGGGTTCCAATTCTCCTGATACAGCCTTGACCACTGCGGCAGCCACATCTCCGACATAAACCGGCTGAAACTGCGATTCACCACCACCAATCAGCGGCAATGCGGGGGAAAAGCGGGCCATCGTGGCGAAGCGGTTGAAGAAATCGTCCTCGGGGCCAAAGACGATGGATGGCCGCAAGACAATTGAGTCGGGTGCCGCGTCGCGAACACTCCTTTCGCCTTCAGCCTTCGTCCGAGCGTAGGCAGCGGGAGAATTTTCGTCGGCTCCAATGGCCGATAGCTGCACCATCGGAGCTTCCTGCGCTGCAGCGGCTGCCGCCACCCAGCCGGCACCACGCGCCTGCACAGCGTCAAAAGTCTGTCTGCCTCCTTCGGCGAGGATTCCCACGAGGTTTACAACAGCATCCGCCCCCTCAACTGCCCTGTCGATCGACCAGCGGTAACGCAAATTGGCCTGAACCAGCTGAATTTGCCCAACATGGCCCATTGGTTGCAGATGTCCGGCGAGGTCTGGTCGACGGCACGCCACCCGAACGCGATAGCCCTGTTCGGCCAGTGCCCGCACGGTATGCCGGCCAACGAAACCCGAACCGCCAAATACCGTAACCAACTGTGGACCCGCAGTTGTCATCATATCCAATTCTCCGGACTATCAGGGACGACCAATCGCCAATACTGCCTCTCTCTTAGCCAGTTTCAATCGCCTGGGATAGAGCGCTCGCTGCTGATCCGTCACAACTGTTTCACCCGTTCCCTAAACAATGATTCATTGACGTCCATTTGCGATTGACAGCCTTCGCCCGGCCCCGTAATACCCGCGCTGTTGCCCCTGATGCCCAGGTGGCGGAACTGGTAGACGCGCTAGCTTCAGGTGCTAGTTTCTGTATGGAAGTGGAGGTTCGAGTCCTCTCCTGGGCACCAAAAACTCCAAACACTGGCTCCCAAGCGCCTTGTTTTACAAGGGATGTCACGATGTTCTTCAGCTCATAGAGAAACACCGATACCCAGCGTTTCTGGATACCGAGCCTGGTATTGGAGGCAGCTCTTTCGGAGAATTGGTTCGATGCCCATAGTGCCTCATCCGACCCGCAAGTCCGCAAGGCAAAACAAAGGGATGAGCCCTACCGCATAGAAGACGGTTCAGGCCTGTATCAAACATCAAACCGAGAGGGTCGAAGCTTTGGCGCGTTCGCTACCGGTTTCAGAGGCGAGAAAAGGCTCTTTTCCTCGGTATTTATTTCTTCGATGATTATCCTGTTCCCTCATTGGCAAAAGCTCTGTTCGACCCAGATGTTGCAAAGAGACTATTGGCCGGCGGCATTGATCCTTACGTCGAGAGGAAATTGGGCAAAATCGATGCGCGGTGAAAACCCGCATGACCTTCAAAGAGATTGCTGACGGGGTACAAATTTCCTCCAATTGAAATTCGCCCATAAATCGGCTGTTTACTGAGAAATCGGATTGGGGTGCTCCGGTAATCAATACGCAATGCTGATCAGCCATAACTCCTTCAGAACAATTGGTTTTGGGGAAGCAGTCATGGCACAAGCACAAACGGCTGGCTACATATTCGAAGAGCAACGAGGTGCCGAAAGAAGTGCCGTGGCTCTCGATGCGCAGGGGATTTTTCCCAACATCAATCAGGCCATCGATTGCACAATCCTGGACATTTCCGAGACCGGCGCAAAAATCGAGATGAAGAGTGTTGATATGGTGCCGCGCAGGTTCAAGCTGTTTGTGCCGGAAACAGACACTCTGTGCGAGTGCCTCGTTGTCAGGCGGTCCGGTAAGCATGTTGGTTTGGTGTTTGAAAGCCGCATTGATTTAACGTCTGCATAGCCTAACAAATTTCAAGCATTGTGATGGTGCGGCGGCATCCCGCCTGGGGAACAATTGTGTCCTCTTCCTGTGCGCTGCACCATCGCAACGCTTTGCGCCGGCATGTTCTGTGCAATCGCCGCTAATCTGGGTTGATCAACCGAAAACAATGGCTCGATGCGGCCGCTTGGGGCGAAGGCCACACATTGTGCATCACCAAAAAACCATGGATCGCTGCCGCAGCGGCTGCACAAATATTCTGTTGGATTCAGCGACCGTCTGGCGACGGCCATGAATCATGCTGTTCCGGCGGGGCTGTAGGAACGTCCGTTGCCGGGAACAGCGCAGGCAACTGACCGCAGAATGGAAATTTTCAAACGACCCGCTGCGCCAAAACTTTGAAGCGGGTTACAATACAGAAAGATCTGCCAAGACCTTGCGATCAATTTTTCCAGATACAGTCAGCGGCATTTTCTCGATAAACCGTATCTGTTTTGGCACGTAGAACGCAGGGCACACATCAGCAACACCCGCTTTCAGTTCCTGTTCACGTTCCTGACCTGGATCATTGGCAACCACATAAGCAATCAGAATTTTGTTGCCCAAATTCTCCTCTGCCACCACCACGACATCTTCGATGCCGCCTTGAGCGCGGATAGCAGATTCGATCTCACCCAGTTCCATGCGAACACCGTTGATCTTCACTTGAAAATCGTTTCGTCCCATGTAGAGGATCTCGCCGTCCGGCGTGTATCGAGCCAGGTCACCTGTCTTGTACAATCGCTCGTGACGTGCACCGGCAATCGGGTTTTTGACAAACCGTTCGCCCGTGAGATCCTCTCGAGCCCAGTAACCACGCGCCAGTTGCACTCCACCAATGTAGAGCTCCCCAGGAACGCCAATTGGTACCGGTTCATTGAACTCATCCAGAATATGCAAGCTGGTGTTTGAAACAGGCTTTCCAATTGGGATATGGTTGTGTTGTGGATCCCTCTGGCAATGATGATAGCTGACATCAACCGCCGCCTCGGTAGGTCCGTAGAGATTGTGGACTTCGGCTGTGTCATTCGCCTTGTCGTAGAACTGATGCACGACGTCAAATCCCAAAGCCTCGCCTGAGCAAAACAGTTTCTTTATCGGCAATTGATCCAGAGCCGGAGCCATCATGAACAGGCGCAGTACAGACGGCACAAAGTGCAGATGCGTCACCCCATGATCTTTTATGAGGTGATAGAGATAACCCACGGCCATATGCCCGTCGGGCTCAGCAACAACCAGGGTCGATCCGACTGAAAAGGACCACAAGAACTCCCAAACAGAAACGTCGAATGTGTAGGGTGTTTTTTGAAGAACCCTGTCCTGCGGGTCCAGGCCGTATTCTTCGTGCATCCACACAACACGATTGTGAATTGCGCCGTGTTCGACGATGACGCCTTTAGGCTTCCCGGTCGAGCCGGAAGTGTAGATCATGTAGGCGAGCGCATCAGCCGCAATTTCAACTCCCAGGTCGTCTGCATCAGCTTCGGGATCGATATCGCCACCTTCCGGCAAATACAAAACTTCAGCGCATACGCCTTCTACCTGCTCGTGCAGGTGCTCGTGTGCGAGAACGACCTTCGGCTCGCAATCATCGATGATTTCGATGATCCGGCTAACCGGATCCTGTGTGTTCAGTGGTACATAAGCTCCACCGGCCTTTAGTGTCGCCCAGATGGCAATCACCAGTTCAAAGCTGCGATCAAGACACAGGCCCACAAATTGATCCCGGTCGACTCCCATTTTCCGAAGAACCCGTGCGAGGCGGTTCACGCGCGCATTGAATTCGCCATAGCTCATTTCTTCATCTTTGAATATGAGCGCAGTCTGATGGGGATTCTCGGCAGCCTGCCGCTCCATTTGAGCAACCAGTCCCCCGTCATAGTTGTATGGTTTCTCGGTGTCGTTCCAGTCGTTCAAGATCAGGTTGCGTTCCCGATCGGACATAATGGGTTGCTGCGACAGCGGTTTGGACGGATCATCAATGATCCCCTGCCCCAGGGCATTGAGGCGTTCTGACATCATTTGCAGTGCGCTGGGGGAAACACTGTTATTGTGTCTCCAGTCAATTGCACCGTCGTCCTGGCAGTTCAGCCAGATGTCGGCATGTGCCAATGGTTTGCCATGGTGTCCGAAGCTGAGTGCAACAGCGACAGGTGTTTGTGTGTTGTATTCCCAATGGCCGTTTTGATTGCTGTTAGCAATCGTGCGTGCCAGCAACGCACGAGACATGAACAGGGCAAAAGCCTCTTCCCGATGGAGTGAAACATTGACGGGTATGTAGGATCCGTGACTCAACGGCGTCCGGGCGTCCTGTATCGGAAATACCGCCTCACCATTTTCAGACATCCGCGCCATGTAGGCAGCGATGAGACCGAATGAGATGTCGTTTTTGCGAAGATCTGGGAACAAAGACGCAAGTTGCCCAACAATCTCTACATCGACCAGCGGCGAACCGCATTCCAGAAGGCCGCAAATTGCTACTTCCTGGCGATAAATATCCAGATCCGGGAGTGTGCTCATCTCCCAATCCATGCCGCTGGCCGGCAGCTCCAGCGCAATCTTTTGAACGCCCATCTTCTTTCCCCCAACTCGCTCGCTGTGCTTCGGCATCACGAGCCGGCACCGTTCTAATCGAGACAAAATGGCGATGAGAAACTAAGGAAAACTCTCGCGATATAA
>CALIOE010000021.1 GCA_938044775.1 uncultured Rhizobiaceae group bacterium | reverse complement strand
GTCAGAAGATCACATTGCAGCCGCGCGAGTATCGGCTCTTGGAATATTTGATGCGCAACACCGGAAAGCTGGTTACCCGTACGATGCTGCTCGAGCATGTCTGGGACCTGCACTTTGATCCACAAACGAATGTGATCGATGTCCATGTTTCGCGCCTTCGTGCCAAAATCGACAAAGAATTCGATACCGCACTTCTTCAGACAGTTCGCGGACGCGGTTACAAGCTGGGCTGATCCGGTGAAGCGCTTTCAACAGATGCTCAAAACGACCGCGGTTCGTTTGACACTGGTCTATACATTGCTCTTCGGCCTGCTCGCCATCGGCGTCGTAGCCTATGTGAGCTACAACACCGGCAGGATCATTCTCTCCCAGGTCGAGATTGCGGTCGATGAGGAAGTTGACGAGCTCACGCAAATTTTTCGTCGTGGTGGTGTGCGACGCCTGTTCCCTGCCGTTGAACGCCGATCCCGCGCACCGGGGGCCAATCTCTATCTCATTGCTGACGCTTCGGGACGAGTCATTGCGGGCAACGTTCGAGACATGGACCGCAGTCTGCTGTCCGCCGACGGCTGGAGATATCGTCCGTTTATCTACGAACCCTTTGAGGATGATGACGAAGTGCATCGGGCCATGGCGCGCGTCTTTCCGCTTCCCGGTGGTCTTCGCCTGCTGGTGGGACGTGACATCGGCGAAGCCAACCAGTTTCGCGATATTGTCGGAAGGGCATCGACTCTGGCCCTTGTGGTTATGGTACTGACCGGGCTTTTGCTGTGGTTCTTTGTCGGACGTCGAGCGCTGAAGCGTGTCGATTCTGTCTCAAGATCGAGTGCCAGAATTATCGGTGGTGACCTGTCTGAGCGTCTGCCGATATCGGGTTCCGGCGATGAATTTGACCGGCTTTCTCGAAATCTGAACCGGATTATCGCTAGAGTGGAGAAGCTCAACAGCGGTATGCGCGATATGTCGGATAGCATCGCCCACGACCTTAAGACGCCGCTGACAAGGTTGCGCAACAAAGCGGAGGCCGCTCTTGTCTCAAATGGATCGAAAAATAAACGCGAGGAAATCCTGCAAAGCATCATCGATGATTCCGACGGCTTGATCCGGACCTTCGATGCCCTTCTCATGATTTCTCAGGTCGAAACTGGGGCCCGTGCAGCTCATTTAGAACCGCTGCAGCTTAAGTCCGTGGTCTCTGATGTGCATGAGCTCTTTGCGCCGTCTGCTGAGGACAGTGGCGTGCAGCTGGAATTGGAACTCAGGGAAGCTGTCACTGTAAACGGAAACCGGGAATTGCTGGCGCAGGCCATGACCAACCTGCTGGACAACGCCCTTAAATATGGGGTCACTGAAGCGGCTTCCCGGATTGTTTTGAAAGTGAAAAAGGAAGGCGGCAAGGCGGTCATCGAGGTATCCGACAATGGCCCCGGAATACCACCGGACCAACGCGGAGAGGTTCGTGAGCGATTTGTCCGGCTCGACACCAGTCGTTCAAAACCCGGTTCCGGCCTGGGCCTGGCGCTGGTGGATGCCGTTGCCGGACTTCACGGTGGCAGTCTCGAATTGCTGGACAACAATCCGGGTCTGGTTGCCAGATTGGTTATTCCACTTCCATAGTCGGTTTATGAACAGACCCGCGATCAAACCGCCCGACGATGGAAGGCCGGACGTCCTTGCCGATCCGCCAATAAAATTGAAGCCAGTGTCTTCCAAACTGGGCGAGACGCGCCTCGCCGAGTTCTACGCGATACCCGGAACCGTGGCACGGCTGCCGGCGGCGGTGGATTCGTTTCTGGCTTCAGTTTTCGATTTGTCGCCCTATCTCTTCGATCTGGCCTGCAAACACCAGGAGACCGTTGCGCATTGCTGTCAGAGTTTTACCGCTGCAAGAGACGCGGCATTAAACGAGGCTGACCTGACAGGCGAGGCGCTGCTCGATCAGAACTCGGTCATGCAGTCCTTGCGGCACATGAAGCAGCGTATTGCACTGGTCTGTGGCCTCGCCGATCTGGGCGGCTGGTGGAGTTGCAACCGGGTCACTGAGACTTTGGCCGAGACTGCGGATAAAGCCCTTCAAACAACTGTCCGGCATCTCCTGCTCGCTTACCACGCTTCAGGAAAGCTGCGGCTTCCCAACGAGGAGGTTCCGGAAGAGGGGTGCGGCTATGCGGTGTTTGCTATGGGCAAGCACGGGGCGATGGAGCTCAATTATTCAAGCGACACAGACCTGATAGTGTTCTTTGATCCGAATGCACCGGCCGTTGTTGATCCTGTCGAAAGTGTAGCGCTGTTCGCACGGTTTACAAAAAGCCTCATTAAGATCATGCAGGAACGGACATCTGATGGTTACGTCTTCCGAACCGATTTGCGTTTGAGACCTGACCCCGGCTCAATGCCGCTGGCTGTGCCCATCGGTGCGGCGCTGGCCTACTATGAATCGCGCGGGCAAAACTGGGAACGTGCCGCGCTGATCAAGGCCAGGCTTGTCGCTGGCGACACCGAGACCGGCGACTTGATCCTCCGCGAGTTGACGCCTTTTGTCTGGCGTCGGTACCTCGACTACGCAGCCATTGCCGACATCCACTCGATCAAGCGGCAGATACAGGCTCACAAGGGTTACACAGGCCTCAACGTGGCTGGCCATAATGTTAAGCTCGGGCGTGGCGGCATTCGAGAGATCGAGTTTTTTGTGCAAACCCAGCAATTGATTGCGGGCGGTCGTCTGCCGGCTCTGAGAGGGCGCAAGACACTGGAAATGCTTACTGCCCTGGTTGAACATGGTTGGATAGAGCAGGCCGTCTGCGATGACCTCACGGCAGCCTATCACTATCTGCGAGATGTCGAGCATCGCATTCAAATGGTTGCCGACGAGCAGACCCACATTGTCCCGTCTGACGAGGAAGGGCTCAAGCGTTTGGCCGGTATGTGCGGCTTCCGAAACGTGGATGCGTTTACCAAGGCCACTCAACACCATCTAACGCTGGTCGAGACCCACTACGCGGACCTGTTCGCGGATGCTCCAACATTGTCTGGTGGGCTGGGTAATCTCTCATTCACCGGCGATGACGATGACCCCGGAACGCTCGAGACACTTGCCGGTCTTGGATATGAACGGCCGTCCTCGATAATTGCGCTCGTTCGTGGTTGGCATTTCGGCCGATACCGCGCCATGCAGACGGTGGAAGCGAGAGAACATCTGACGGAACTGACGCCGGTGCTCCTCCAGGCATTCGCAAAGGGTGGCAGGCCCGACGAGACAGCAACGGCGTTCGATGGTTTTCTGAAAGGACTGCCTGCAGGATTTCAGTTGCTTTCTTTGTTACGTGCCAATCCGGAGATATTGTCTCTGCTGGCACTGGTTTTGAGCGCCGCACCGCGCCTTGCCGACACGATTACACGTCGATCCCACGTCTTTGACAGCCTGCTGGAGCCGGGCTTTTTCGAAGATCTGCCCGATGCCGAGAGGCTGGCAGATTCTCTGGCCCGCAGCCTGCGGCAGGCCTCAGGCTATGAAGACGGGCTCGACCGTGCCCGAATCTTTGCGGCGGAACAAAAATTCCTCATCGGGATAAGGCTTTTGAGTTTTGCCGTGCCGCTGGGGCGGGCGGGGGAGGCTTATTCTTTGCTTGCTGACGTGACTTTGACTGCGATGGTTGAATGGGTCCACCAGGAGTTTCAGAAACGCCATGGCGTCGTTGCAGGTGGTGCTTTTGCCGTTGTCGGTATGGGCAATCTCGGCACCAGAGAACTGACGGCAGCGTCCGATCTGGATCTCATCATGTTGTATGAGCACGACAACGAGCATGATGAATCTGACGGCGAGAAACCGCTTCATGTTACCCAATATTATGCGCGCCTGACTCAGCGTCTGATTGCGGCTATGAGCGCGCCAACGGCGGAAGGCACCATCTACGAGCTAGACTTCCGACTTCGCCCTTCCGGCAATTCGGGACCGCTCGCGACGTCACTGCGTTCATTCAAAAAGTATCAACACGAAAACGCCTGGACGTGGGAACGGATGGCGTTAACCCGAGCCCGGGTTGTCTGTGCTGATGGCGAATTCGGTGAAAGGGTTCGAGAGGTTATCGACGAGATTGTCGCCGAGCCCCGAAGTGAAGCCAGGACCGCGGCTGATATCCTGGAGATGCGGATGCTCATGGACCAGGAACGTCCGCCAGTTCATGCATGGGATGTGAAGCTCCAGAAAGGAGGGCTGATAGACATCGAGTTTCTGGCCCAATGGTCCGTGCTTACCGGGGTTTCGCCCAAAGCCGGAACAACAAGAGAAGTTGTGTCTTCGCTGGAAGCCGGACTGCAAAACAGCGACGTGAACTTACGCGTCGCTTTCGACGCCTTCTCGAATGTTGCCCAGTTGCTGCGCCTGTGCCTTGATCAGTCGGTTTCGCCGGAAGACTGGCCGCGTGGACTGATTGACTTGATCCTCAAAGAAATGGATCTTCCGGACATCGGCGCTGCACTGGCAACGCTGACCGGCATGCAGAAACAAGTCAGGGGATTGTTTCTTGACATCATGCAATCCGCTTCCAAGCGGACCGGGTAATCGGTTGGGCTCCGATATTGTCAGCGGAAATGGTGAAGCAGGATAAGACACTCAGTTTTGTTTTGTACCACCATGCGTTCCTGTGTCGGCCTTCCCGCCTTGGCAGTGACGATTTCTCATGTTGATGACGTTGCCGCCGAGGGTGCGGAAACCGCACCAACTGACTTCAAAAAAACGTTGAAGCGAAGCAATGGAGACCAGCTGGCGGATCAGTTCAAGCCGCCTCAAACTCCACGTCGTCATCCTGGGGGGCAACGGCCGTACATTCGTTGGGCAGTCTTATGGCAACCATGGTGCCCTTACCGGGCTCAGAACGAATCTTTAATGTGCCGCCGTGCAATCCGGTCAGCGACCGCGCAATGGCGAGGCCTAATCCGCTCCCCTTGTGATCCTTGGTGAACTGGTCCTGGACTTGCTCAAACGGTTGTCCAAGGCGCTTAAGCGCGGATTTTGAAATTCCGATACCATTGTCCTCAATCACGATACTGATCGATGACTTGAGCTGTTTCGCCGTGACATTGATGCGCCCGTCTTCAGGTGTAAACTTGACGGCGTTTGACAAGATGTTGAGAAGAATCTGTTTTACTGCTCTGCGGTCCGCCTGCAATTCCAGGTTTTCCGGGATTTTCTGACTTACCGTTATGGATGCATCACTCGCCTGCATTTTGATTATGCGCAGGGTTTCGTCCAGCAGATCGTGTAAGTGGACCGGTTCGGGATTGAGCTGAAAACGGCCTGCTTCGATTTTTGACATGTCAAGAATGTCATTGATCACGCCAAGCAAAAAATTGCCAGAGTGATGGATGTCGGTTGCATATTCGTCATACTTTTCGGATCCCAGCGGCCCAAACATCTCTGATTGCATGATGTCCGAGAACCCGATGATCGCGTTGAGAGGGGTGCGCAGTTCATGTGAAATATTGGCGAGAAATTCTGATTTCGCCCGACTGCCTGCTTCGGCGCGGTTTTTCTCGTCATTATATTTTTCAGCCAGCTCAACCAGCCTCTGCGCCTGCATCTCCAGTTCCTGCTGGGTGTTTCGCAGATCGGAAACAGTGGCCTTCAAGCGTCGTTCAGAATCCACAAGCTTTTCTTCATGCCTTTTGATTTGCGTAATGTCGGTGCCCACCGAAACAAAACCACCATCTTGCGTGCGTCGCTCGGAAATCTGCAGCCAGCGTCCATCTTCGAGCTGGGCTTCCATGGTCTGTGATCCCGCCTCGAGATTGCGATCACTGGATACCGTGGTCTTTATGCGTGGTTTGCTGGCTCGTTCCATCACATCATCATGGGATGCGCCGTTGAGAGCCATTTTGGACGGCAGATCGTAGAATTGCTGATATTTGGTGTTGCACATCACCATGCGTTTCTTTGAGTCCCAAAGAACAAAAGCTTCTGAGATGTTCTCGATCGCATCACGCAGACGGATATCGGCATCACGGCTGCGCTGTTTCAACGTTTCCTGTTCAGTGATGTCGACTGCGATGCCAATCAGGTGGGGGTCCGCACCCTTATAGCGAACCAGTTCCGCCCTGATGCGCATCCAGACCCAGGAGCCGCAGGCATGCATCATGCGGAAACGGTGATCGATTTGTTGTTGCGGCGATTCAAACGCCTGATTGGCGAGCTGCATGAGGTCCTGGTCGTCCGGATGCATCAATGCGTTGAGGTCACCAAAGCCCATGACCCGACCGGTCGGTTGCATGCCCAGGATCTCATACATCGATCGGGACCACACGATCCCACCACGCGCCAGATCCCAGTCCCAAAGACCGCAATGGCCCCGAGCGAGTGCTGTGTCGTAGCGGGCGTTGGTTTCCATGAACAACTGGTCGGCTTCGCGGGCCCGGGTACCCTGTGCGAAATAGGCGTACAGGATCACCAGGAGCACTGTGCTCATGGTCATAAACAAAACAATGTTGAGCCGAACGGATTGTCGCCATGATGCAAACATCTCCTGGGAACTCTGAACCACAAGAAGACCACCAAAGGCCGGCTGGCCCGGCTGACCAAGAGAACGGAAAAGCGCAAGAGCGGGTGTTGAACCGTCCAGCTCTATCTCGCGAATGCCGGCCTTTTCGCCAAGCGTGGCAATGAGCTTGTCATTCTGTGTTAACCGCGACAGCTGAACACCCTGAAGCGTCTCAGCGAGTGGATTGCTGGCAACAACCTTACCCGCTTCATTGAGGAGGAAAATGCTTCTACCGGGAACGACCGCCTGGCGGGGCAGGGCATCTTCCAGAAACACTGAGGCCACTGACGGGCTGATCAGCGACCGTTGCAGAGAGTCAGCAGCGTTCATCCGTGTGGCAGCGATCTCTGATATGTAACTGAGTTCGATGCGCGCGGTTTTTTCGATTTGCGTGGCTTCCGACATCAAAAACACGGTTCTCGCGCCTGCGACGAAGACAAGCAGGACCAGCACCAGCAAAGGTATCAATCGTCGCAGGAATTGTTCGGAGCCAAACATCCAGCCCGATGCTGAACTCATGCCACCAACGGCGACGCCGATATGTTCCACGCCGCCGCGATCAGTCTTAGTTCCGGCAAAGTTTGGCAAAGCAGTTTTGATGATATCAATAACGTTGCCGCGCATGCCCCTTGCGCCTGCATGCTCCATTAACAGTTCCCCGCTGTTGTCTGTACTACGCGCCCCTGACCCCACCGTAATATCAACAACCATCGGTTGGACGAATCACCCCCACTTTGAATCTCGCGATTCGCCTTGTCCACCCCTGCATTGAGTCTTTGTTGCAACAGTTTTTGCTCTATGTGAGCGAACGGTCCACAATTTCCTGAACATCGCGCGACAAGCCTTTTTGGTCAGCAATTCGGCGCAGTTCCAACTCAGCTTTCTCCCGCCTTGGCGCATTGAAAATCTTCCAGTTGTTCATCAATGTCAGCAGACGCGCCGCGACCTGCGGGTTGATTTCATCAAGTGCGAGAATCTGGTCAGCAAAGAAAACATAGCCCGCTCCATCAGCGCGATGAAAGGCGGTCAGATTGGCGCTTGCGAAAGCGCCGAGCAGTGAGCGTGCACGGTTCGGGTTGTTGAGAGTGAACATCGGTCCTGATGCCAGCCTTTGAACGCGTTCAATTCCGGCGCTGCCGCCAATCGTTGCTTGCAGCGCCAGCCACTTGTCGATCACAAGCGGTTCGTCCTCAAATTCCCGGCGCATGGCTTCGAGAGCCTCGTCGGCAATTTCGGAATCGTTTTGCCAATGAACAAGCGCGTTTAAGGCCCCGAGCCGGTCTGTCATATTCAGGGCCTGACGAAATTGGTCGCGGGCTGTGGTGAGCGTTCCCTCAACATTGGCTGCTAGAAGTATCGGCAGCAGGGCGTTTTTCAGTGCTCGGCGACCAGCCGCTTGAAGTTCGTCAAGCTGGTGATCCGGCCCTCCCAACCGTGTGATGAGATCGTATCCACTACTGCCAAGCTTGGCACCCAGCGCCGCTACAAGCGCATTGCGGGCGTCGCCCACGGCATCTGCGTCAACATTGTTTGAAAGTGCACGCGCGATGTCTTGGGCGCTTGGAAGCGTCAGTGCCTGTGCTCGAAACTCCGGTCCAAGTGTGTCGTCCAACGCTGTCCTGGCCAGGGTTTCGACAAGCCGGACCTGCGAAACAGGACTTGGCTTGCCGCGACTGGCATCAGCCATGATCGCCAGCGCGAAGCCATTCAGAGCCTCCCAGCGGTTGTAGAGGTCAGTGTCAAATTCAGCCCTGACAATCCGGGCATCATCGCTTTCCCGATAGTCGATGTTCACCGGGGCTGAGAAACCACGCAGCAGCGACACGACGGGCTTTGCATCTAATCCGTGAAAAACAACTTTGGCCTTCCGGCGGTCCAAAACAATCAGATCATTTTGAACAGCGCGGCTTGTGGAGCGGATCGGGACTGTGGCTCCGTCGGGCCCGATCAGACCGAAGCGAATGGGAATGGGGACCAGCATTTTGCGATTTTGGCCCGGCGTTGGTGCGACGGACTGTTGAAACGTCAACGTGAGAACGCCCTGGGTTTCGTTAAATTCCTCGGCGACACGCACGAGCGGCGTTCCGGCCTGACTGTACCAACGCTTGAACTGGCTCAGGTCGTATCCACCTGCATCTTCGAAGCTGCTGATAAAATCCTCGACAACGGCGGCTTCGCCGTCGTGCCGTTGAAAATAGAGGTCCATTCCGGCGCGAAACTTGTCCGGTCCCAGCAGCGTGGCGATCATGCGGACAAGCTCGGCCCCTTTTTGATAAACCGTTGCTGTGTAAAAGTTATTGATCTCCCGGTAGGCGGACGGGCGTACTGAATGCGCCAGTGGCCCGGCATCTTCTGCAAACTGAGCGGACTTTAGCGTTCGAACCTGCTGTATGCGCTGCACCGCCCGAGAACGTTGGTCGGCTGAAAACTCCTGATCGCGATAAACTGTTAGCCCTTCTTTCAGGCACAGCTGAAACCAGTCGCGACAGGTGATGCGGTTGCCGGTCCAGTTGTGAAAGTATTCATGCGCAACGATTGCCTCAATGTGCATGTAGTCGGTGTCGGTTGCCAGGTTGGAATTGGCCAGCACATATTTGTCATTGAAGACGTTCAACCCCTTATTCTCCATGGCGCCCATGTTGAAGTCGGATACAGCGACAATGTTGAAGACGTCCAGGTCGTACTCGCGGCCGTATACTTCCTCGTCCCATTGCATCGACCGCTTCAGCGCATCCATGGCAAATTTGGCCAGGTGGGCCTTGCCCTTTTCAACATAGATGTTCAGGTCAACATGCTTTCCTGAAGTCGTGTTGAAGCTGTCCGGCAGCACATCGAGGTCGCCGCCCACAAGCGCAAAAAGATAGCAGGGCTTAGGATGCGGATCATGCCAAACTGCAAAATGACGCTCGTCTGAAAGCGAACCGGAAGCAATTGGGTTGCCGTTGGACAACAGGTGAGGGCAGCTGAGTTTCTCCGCTTCAATCCGCACTGTGTAAACGGCCAGAACGTCGGGACGGTCCTGGAAGTAGGTGATACGACGAAAGCCTTCAGCTTCGCATTGCGTGCAGTAAACACCATTGGACTGATATAGGCCCATAAGCTTGGTGTTGTTGGCGGGCGTCAGACTGGTCTCGATTTCGATTCTGAATTCAGTGGCTTTCGGCAGTTTTGTGATTCGAAGTCTTTGCTCGGACGCATCGTAATCCGCAGAGTCGATTGCCTTCCCGTCAACAGCGATGGATACGAGAGTCAGCTCGTCGCCATCCAGGTCCAGCGGCTCGCCCTTTTCGGTCGATCTCTCGCGTCGCACACGCAGCTTTGACACCACCCGTGTGGCATCGGGATCGAGCTGGACAAGCAGATCAACTTCGAGGATGCGATAAGGCGGTGGCGTGTAGTCTTTTAGACGAATTGCAGGCGCAGATCTGGTTCGCATACGGTACTCGCAGGGCTGGATGGTTAGCCCTGCGACTATGCCCATTCAGTCAGGCCAAGTCACCCAGTTCGCCGTTGCCCCGACTGTCTAATTGTTGACCTTGCCGAGGCCTTCGCGGTCAACCAGAACAGGAGGTCTGCCGCTGAGCGTGTAGCACATGGCCATCGACTCAAATACCAGCGTTCTGTCCTGCAGACTCTCGATGCCGGCGAACATGCCCTTGATGTCGACAATGACCTTGAAGGAGACAAGCATGCGGTCGTCATCGAGGTTTTCAGCAAAGAAGTCGCCGTCGATCTTCTTGACCGCATCCGTACGCTGCAAATTAGCGAGGAACATGGCATGGGCCCGCTGAGCCTGAGCGCCCTGCAGGATGGCGTTTTGGTTGCATGAAGAGAGGACCGCTGAATCGGCTGCGACTTGCACATCACGCTTGCTCTTTTGCAAACGGCCTGTATCGATGGCGGCGCCGACCACCACCAGCAGTGGAATCGACAAAAGGGCCGTCATTATTACGACATTGCCGCTTTCATTGGACGCAAATTCTTTGAGTTTCCGCAGCATGGTATACCCCCTCGAGCTATGCTGCAAAATCGGCTGTTGGCTATGAAGTTGGCCCTAACGGAGATCGCTAATAATGTGTTAACCGGGGCTTTGGTTAAGCCACCATTCCAAGACCAATTAAAATTGGAGTAATCGATGCGAGAAATCGCCCACACCGTTCTTACACAGCTGCAGAATCACCGTAAGGAGACCCAAGATCGCAGAATAACGGATCTGTTTTCTGCTGATCCGGCCCGGTTTGAGGGCTATTCCGTTCGATGTGAAGAAGTGCTGTTTGACTACTCCAAAACCAATATCAACGGTGAAACGCTGGAATGTCTGATCGAGCTTGCAGAGGCTGCCGGTCTTTCGCAGAAGCGCGATCAGCTGTTCTCCGGTCATCATATCAACGTAACCGAAGATCGCGCCGTTCAGCACATGGCCCTGCGCAACATGTCAAACTTTCCCGTTGTCATCGATGGTCAAGATGTCATGCCATCGGTTCTGGCGGTTCGCGCAGCCATGACAGCGTTTTCCAAGGGGGTGCGCAACGGCACAATCGCCGGCCAGGGTGGCGCGTTTACCGATGTGGTCAACATTGGGATAGGCGGCTCAGATCTGGGCCCTGTTATGGCGGCTGCCGCCTTGAAACCCCGGTGCGATGGACCTGATCTGCACTTTGTCTCAAACATCGATGGCTCTGATATTCTGGAGGTCCTGGAAAAAATTCCGCCCGCGACGACTCTGTTCATCGTTGCCTCCAAGACGTTCACAACGCAGGAAACGATGACCAACGCGCAAACCGCCCGGGACTGGTTGGTTAAGGCGCTGGGAGAGAATGCGGTGGCAGATCACTTCATTGCACTCTCGACTGCACTTGATAAGACCGCTGCCTTCGGCATTCGCGACGACCGGGCTTTTGGCTTCTGGGACTGGGTTGGCGGTCGGTACTCCGTATGGTCGGCCATTGGCCTGTCGCTGATGCTCGCAATCGGACCGGAAGACTTTGAAGAATTTCTGGCCGGTGGCCATGCCGTTGATCGCCATTTCCAGGCGGCGCCTCTGCGTGAAAATATGCCCGTCCTCATGGCGCTGATTGGCATCTGGCACCGAAATGCCTGCGGCTATGGCACGCACGCTGTACTGCCTTACGATAATCATTTGCTGCGTTTCCCCGCCTATCTGCAGCAGTTGGACATGGAATCCAATGGTAAGAGCATCACGCTGGAGAACCAGGCTGCCTCTACGCAGACCGGACCGATCGTTTGGGGAGAGCCCGGCACCAATGGTCAACACGCGTTTTATCAACTGATTCACCAGGGCACGTCCGTTGTGCCCGCCGATTTCCTGATTGCGGCGAAGCCGGCCCAGGCCATAGGCGATCACCACGAAAAGCTGGCTGCCAATGCCTTTGCACAAACTGAGGCCCTGATGCAGGGTAAAAGTGCAAAAGAGGTGGAAGATGATCTGCGACACGCCGGTATGTCGGAAGCAAAGATCGCGCAATTGACACCGCATAAGGTATTTCCAGGCAACCGCCCTACATGCACGTTCCTCTACCCGGGGCTGACCCCTTTTGTTCTTGGACAACTGGTTGCGCTTTACGAACACAAGGTCTTCGTTCAGGGCGCTATCTGGAACATCAATTCTTTTGACCAATGGGGCGTGGAGCTGGGAAAGGAACTGGCAGGGGAGTTGCTGCCAATGGTGAAAGGCGAGGCTCCCGCTGAGAATCGAAATGGATCAACGGTTGGCCTGCTTGAAGTGTTTCACAAAATGCGTGGAAAGTGACTGGTGCGTTTGAGACAGATTGAGTTCAAGGAACCATTGTTCGTGCGAGGTTTCTTACAAATCTGCGGCTTGTCAGCATCCCGATGGAACACCCGGCAAGGGGTGGGTTTGCAACGGCGTACCGTCGCGGCCGCTGGTGCACAAAGTAGCTAACCGCGTGATCGCCGGACTTCGCTTCCTGTTCCTGGTGGGCAAGCATCAATCGCGGTTTAAAATACTGTGGCAGACAGGAATTCACGCATGTGATTTCGTTGCCCGGTTTGCCCTCGTGCAATGCGAAAATTCAATCTCGCCTCTCGATTCAGATATTAGTAAATCCTCGACCGTCCGGTGAGCGGGCCAGGGTTTTTTGCTTCTGTCGCTCCCGCTGCACTGTGTACAGCGATGCAGCGATGATGACGGCGGAACCGATCCACGTATAAGGTCCCGGCACGGTTTGAAAGAAAAGATAGCCCAACAAAGTCGCATAGAGCAGGCGCACATAATCGATTGAAGCAAGAACTGAAGCCTCGCCCCACTTGTATGCATAGATGTTGAGCATCTGAGCGCCGTAGGAAATTACGCCAACGCCAATCAGGATAAGCCACTCCTCTGTTGTCGGCGCTTGCCAGTACCACGCGGCCGGGAAGGCTACACAGACTGCAACCAGAAAAGCCTGGTAACTCAGGATTGTGATCGGCTCGTCAACCATCGACAACTTCCGGATGATGACCATGACCAGACCAGCCGATGCCGCGGCAATCAACGCGAGCAGCGAAATCGGGTCAAAACCTTCGGTGCCCGGGCGCATCATCACCAGAACTCCAATGAACCCCACGGCAACGGCGGCCCATCGCCTGAGACCAACCACCTCATGCAAGATGAAGATTGCAAAGATGGTGACAAAGAAGCTCTTGGCAAAGCCGATGGCAACTGCGTCAGCCAGGGGCATATGGATGACAGCGGTAAATCCGCAAAGCATGGCGATGAGCGCAAAGAACACCCGGATGATCTGCAAGTCCATGCGGGCGGTTCTTAAACAACCTGGGAAATGTCTGATAACGCGCGGCATCACAATCACCATCATGATCACCTGACGTACCAGCAATATCTGGGTAACGTGCAGGCGCTCACCGGCAATTTTGATCAACACTGTCATCACGGCAAAGCCCGCAGCAGCCACCAAAATGGTGAGCGCACCCTTAAGGTTGCCCGACAGGGCATCAAAACGTCTCACAATTTGCGCGTAGGTCATGGATGCTTTCTCGCAGCACGGAAGGCCGCTCATTCACAATGACAGCGGTGACCACGTTGAACAAGTTGGCGGTCTACATTTGCTGTCAATGATTGCGACAAGTCGCGGCTTGCAATTGGTCGTCAAATCATTCCAATGTCGGTGCTTGAAATTTGCTTCGCCTGCGCGAAAGGACGTCTCGAATGAACGCTCATACACCTCCCAAATTTGGTGCGAAGGTCGGAATGGGCCAGTCAGTAACCCGCACGGAAGATGCATCGTTTATTACCGGAGCTGGCTGCTACACGGACGATGTGCAACAGGCAGGTTCGCTGCATGCTTACGTGCTGCGCTCACCCTATGCGCATGCGAAATTCTCGTTTGATGATTTGTCGGATGCTCACAATGCGCCGGGCGTGAAACTGATCCTGACTGCAGCCGATATTTCAGAACACGGGCCACTCAAGTGCCAGACGATCCTGACGCAACCGGACGGTAAACAGCATGTGTCCAAGGATGTGCCGCTGCTGGCCGATGGTGTCGTTCGACATGTCGGGGATGCGATAGCATTTATTGTCGCCGAGACGATTGCCCAGGCCCGCGAAGCTTCGGAAATGATCGCCGTCGACTACGACATGCTTGATGCAACGACTGACACGGAGGGCTCGCTCGCCAGCACTTCTCCGCTTGTGCACGAAGACCTCGGCACCAACCGGGCATTCGAATTTGTAGCCGGTAACACGGAAGAGTCGAACAAGATTTTTGAATCTGCACCTCATGTGACCGAGCTAAAGATCATCAACAATCGCCTCGTGTGTAACTATATGGAGACGCGGGCCTGTCTGGCCGAGTTTCTGCCGGAGACTGAAAGTTACAAGCTCACAGTTCCCTCGCAGGGCGTCCATGGCATGCGGGATTCTATTGCCAAGCCGTGTCTTAATATTGAGCCTGAAAAACTGCGAGTGGTCACTCCGGACGTTGGTGGCGGATTTGGCACCAAGGTCTTTCCTTACCGTGAATATCCGCTTGCGCTTATCGCGGCCAAACGCACCGGCGCACCAGTAAAATGGAATTGCGACCGTGGGGAGCACTTTGTTGCCGATGCGCACGGGCGGGACAACGTAACCACCATGCGCATGGCGATGAACGATGACGGGAAATTTCTGGCGTTGGACGTGCATCTGATTGCCGCGATGGGCGCTTATTTGCACAGCTATGGACCGTTTATTCCGACTCTTGGGACAACCATTGCGACGGGCATCTACGACATCACGGCAAGCCGGTTCTATATTGAAGGGGTCTATTCTAACACCACCCCCGTTGATGCTTATCGCGGCGCCGGGCGGCCTGAGGCCATATTTGCTCTTGAGCGCCTGGTGGACCAATGCGCCGCTGAATTGGGGCTTGCACCGGACGAAATCCGCCGTCGCAATGCCATAAGAGCTGACCAAATGCCGTACACGACAGTTTTTGGACGCATGTACGACACCGGCGAATTCATTGCTCACATGGATCAATGTATGGACGATTCCGGCTGGCACGACTTTGATAAGCGGTTGACGGAATCTAAGGCTGCGGGGAAAATCCGGGGCATCGGCATGTCGACCTATATAGAGGCCTGCGCCTTTGCCGGATCGGAGCCTGCAAAAGTCGCACTCGGTCCGGACGGCATGGTCACCATCTATATCGGAACCCAGTCGAACGGTCAGGGGCACAAAACGGCCTATGCACAATTTGCGGCCGAAGCGCTGAACATGGACATTTCTGATATCGAAGTCCGGCAGGGCGATACTGACGAGCTGGCGACTGGCGGAGGAACCGGCGGTTCGCGCTCCATCCCGCTAGGTGCAGTGTCAGTCAAACGCGGCAGCGAAACGCTCTCGGAGATGATCAAAGAAGTGGCAGCAGACAAACTCGAAGCGTCCGTCGCCGATCTGGAACTGATTCAAGGACAAGTGCGGATCGTGGGAACGGACCGCTCCATCTCATTTGCTGATGTTGCGGCGGCAAAGCCGGACATGACCGCTGTTGGGGAATTCGAACAGGCAGAGGCCACCTATCCCAATGGCACGCATATTTGCGAAATCGAAGTGGACCCGAAAACCGGGAGCTCTGAGGTGGTTGCCTATACAATCGTTGACGATTTTGGTGCCACCGTTAATCCCCTCCTGCTGGGTGGACAAGTTCACGGTGGCGTGGCTCAGGCGATCGGCCAATGCCTGATGGAACGTACGGTCTACGATGACGACGGTCAGTTGATCACGGCGTCTTTCATGGATTACCAGATGCCCCGTGCGATCGATATTCCGAACTTCTCTTTTCAGACACGCAATGTCCCATCCACTACAAATGCGTTGGGCATCAAGGGGGCTGGAGAGGCTGGAACCATTGGCGCTGGTCCAGCAGTGATGAACGCCCTGGTTGATGCCTTGCGCCGCGCCTACGGAATCGATCACATCGATATGCCCGCCACACCTCATGCCGTCTGGAAAATGATCCAGGACACACAGCAAAGTGCAGCCTGAAGCGACAACCAAACGGCTACACCAGCGATGGGGCTTGCAAGCGGCATCGCAAGAGAATAGCTTTCCGTCATCTCATAGAGGTGCTGCCTGATCGCAGCTGAGAGGCGTTGTGCCAACTCTTTGAACCTGATCCGGATCGTGCCGGCGGAGGGAATGGGATGGCAACGACAAGCCCCCCTTACAATATTGTATCAATTGCCGATTGCGTTTTGCGATTCCGCGCCGCGCGTCCGCATGTTCACTGCATCACCAACGGCGTGGCGCAGAACTTTACCGCCAATGTCTTGTTAGCCGCCGGCGCAACACCGTCCATGACGATCGCTCCTGAGGAAGTGCAGGCCTTTGTGGAAATGGCAGATGCACTTCTGATAAACCTTGGCACGATGGATACGGAGCGCAGCAAAGCGGTTGAGATTGCCGTGACGCAGGCAAATCACGAGTGCAAACCCTGGGCTCTCGATCCGGTCTTTGTTCAGGGCTCGCCGCTGCGCCTGACATTGGCACGCAGTCTTGTAGACCTTGGACCCGTTGTGGTTCGCTGCAACAAGGGGGAAGAGCAGGCTTTGTTCGAGGGCCGCGACGCGCCCTGTATCCTGGCCCGGACCGGCGCAGTGGACCGGGTCGTGCACGAGGGGCGCACGGTATCTATCGAGAACGGCAGTCCTGTGATGGACCGCATTACGGCCATGGGATGTGCACTTACAGCACTTGTTGCCGGTTTCACTGCGGTCGAGGACGACGCCTTTCTGGCAGTGACAGCGGCGCTGGTTCTGTTCGGACTGGCGGGCGATCACGCCGCAGAGACGGCAAGCGGCCCCGGAACCTTTGTTCCCCGTTTCCTCGATGCCTTGCACAACATTGACAGCAACGACATTAAGACGGGAGCCCGTATGAAATGAACGCGTGTGATATTTCCCTCTACGCCATAATCGACCCCAGCCGCACGCGGCAGCGCCCATTAGAAAAAATGGCGCAGGCGGCTGCCGAGGGCGGTGCGACCCTGATGCAGTATCGCGACAAGACAGCAGACACGCGCACACTCGTTGCCAATGCGAGAAACATCAAACTGGCGCTCAAACCGTTCAATGTGCCGCTTCTCATGAATGATCGTGTCGACGTTGCCCTGGCCGCCGGTCTGGACGGTGTCCATGTGGGGCAAAGCGATATGACGCCGGCGGACGCGCGGCGGCTGCTTGGTCCGCGGGCAATAATAGGGCTGACGATCAAAAATCAGGGCCATGCCCGCGCAGCCAGTCTCGATCTGCTGGATTATGTCTGCATTGGCGGGGTGTACAGCACTTTGTCCAAGGATAATCCAACGTCAATTGGTGTTGACGGGTGGGCATCGATTGCCAAGGTCTTTCGCGAACGTGATCCTTCCCTGCCAGTAGGCGCTATTGCCGGTATCGAAGCTTCTAATCTTGGCGAGGTTTTGAGCAACGGCGCCGACGGTGCTGCGATCATTTCGGCGATCTTCATGGCTGATGATGTGCGAGAGGCCACTGCTGAACTAAGGTCCGTCGTTGAGGAGTTTCGCCGATGACCGACATAGCAGTCACAGTGGCGGGGTCGGATTCCGGCGGAGGTGCGGGTATTCAGGCCGATCTGAAAACCTTTTCTGCGCTGGGCGTTTATGGCGCCAGTGTGCTCACCGCGCTGACGGCTCAGAATACGCGGGGTGTGACAGCCATTCACGACGTGCCGACCGAATTCATTCGTGCCCAAATGGATGCCGTTTTCTCCGATCTGACCGTTGATGCCGTGAAGATCGGAATGTTGTCGCAACCGCAAATCATCGAGACGGTGGCATCGGGTCTGCAAGCATTCAGGCAAACAGACATTGTACTCGACCCTGTTATGGTTGCTGAGAGCGGTGACCCGCTGTTGGCGGAGGAAGCAGTTTCCGCGCTGGTTGACCACCTGTTCCCGCTCGCTCTCCTTGTCACACCTAACCTGCACGAAGCGGCGCGGCTGCTGAACACTGATGTGGCGCAGTCGCGTGGTGAAATGGAGGCGCAGGCGGCGGGTCTGATCGACCTGGGCGCCCATGCCGTTCTGTTGAAGGGAGGCCACGCGGAGACCAAAGATGCTGCAGACTTTCTTTTGAGCGAAGACGGTGACCGCAATTGGTACTCTGCACCCTTTGTCGAGACCGATAACACCCACGGAACGGGCTGCTCGTTGTCTTCTGCAATCGCTTCCGGATTGGCCGCGGGTAAGGACCTCGCCACCTCGATAGAGCTTGCAAAGAGCTGGCTCTCAGGTGCCATTGCTCACGCCGATGAGTTGAGCATCGGGCAGGGGGCCGGCCCTGTTCATCATTTCTACAGAACATGGAAAACACCCTCATGACCCTTAGAACGCGACGCAAAGCACTTGGCCTTTTGGCCACGGCTCCTGCGGCTGCGCTGGCTACGCCAGCGCTCGCGCAGTCCAATACCGAATGGCGCATGGTTACGTCCTGGCCGAAGAACCTTCCAGGACCGGGGGTAACGGCCCAGCGCCTGGCTGACGCCATTTCGCGCATGTCGGCCGGCAGGCTGACGGTGAAACTCTATGCAGCTGGCGAGCTTGTGCCTGCCCTTGAAACCTTCTCAGCAGTGTCAGGTGGTACTGCACACATGGCTCATACAGCCTCTTTGTTCTGGGGAGGCAAGATTCCGGCTGCACCGTTGTTTACCGCGGGTCCGTTCGGCCTGACGCCAATTGAGCATATCACCTGGATCAATCATGGCGGAGGTCAGGCAATCTGGGACAAGCTTTACGCGCCATTTGGAATCAAGCCCTACATGGCCGGAAATACGGGTTTTCAGATGGGTGGTTGGTTCAAGCGCGAAATCAACGCTCTGGACGACCTCAAGGGTCTGAAAATCAGAATGCCCGGGCTTGGTGGCGAGATCATGCGTCGCCTTGGTGCCGCACCGGTGACACTGGCCCCAGGCGAAATCTTCCCGGCCTTACAATCCGGCGCCATTGACGCCACCGAGTTTCTCGGCCCATCGGGAGACTTCGCCATGGGCTTTTACAAGGCGGCACCGTTCTACTATGCGCCGGGATTTCACGAGCCTAACGGCACTGGAGAGGCACTTGTATCTCTTAAGGCCCTGGAGACTCTGCCGGATGATCTTCGCGCGATCGTTGAGTCAGCCTGTGCTGCAGAGAACATCATGGCGCTGGGGGAATCTGAATGGCAAAATGCCGCTCGGCTCAGGACCCTGATCGAGGAGAAAGGAACGCAGATCCGTGAGTATCCTGCCGAGGTTATTGCGGCTGCTCGTTCTGCGAACATCAAGACGATGCAGGCCCTGGCGCAGAGGGATGCGGTCACCTCTGAAGCAGTGGTTAGTTTTCAGGCCGCATCGGCTCACCTGAAAGAATGGTCAGCAATTTCTATTGAGAAGTTCCTCGCCGCGCGGGGTTGAGGCTGATCCGCCCCATTCATTCAACCTGAATCGGTGGCGGCATGGGCGGTACGTCCTCTTCATCCTGCAACACATAGGCCTCAGGATTCGAGCGTGGATCGAGTACGTAGCTCTCCGGGGTGTGTGTCCTTGCGAGGCTGCTGGTTTTGAACTCGGTTCTTTCTTCCTCGACAACTCGCTGGCTGCGGAACGTGCGGTAGATTGCATAGCTTGCAAACAACAGATGGGCGATGGTCGTGGTTGCAAAAACACCCGACGGGCCGATTATGTCCATCATCTGAGCAGTGAAGAGCGGACCAATCATGGTGCCAAAACCATAGAGGATCAGCAGACCACCTGATATTTTGACGAATTCGTCCGCCGCTGCGTGATCGTTGGCGTGGGCCACTGCCAGCGAATAGACCGAGTAGATGACGCCGCCATATCCAATTGCCGCAATGTAAAACAGCGTCCCAAACGAAAAGGAAGTCGAAAGGCTCGTCATCAGGCTGCCCGCCGCAACACCGATAATCCCGGCAATCGCCATCACATAACGGCGATCGATAAGGTCCGAAAGTTTGCCCAGAGGATATTGGAAGAGAGCACTGCCAAATAGTGTCGCTGCCAGCAGCGTCGCAATAGATGCGCTGGACATGTTGGATTGCTGTCCAAAGACCGGGCCAAAATTGGTCCATGCCGATGAAATGATGCCCGACAGTGTTGCCCCCACGGCAGCAGCAGGCGAATTCCGGAAAAGGGAGGGCACATCGAGGTTGACCTTGGTCAGCGGGGCTGGCGATTGGGCGCTGGATACCGCCGTGGGTACCACAGCGAGCGCGTAAAGGATCGCTCCGAGCATGAACAAGGATTCAAGCCGGGGATCGGCAACCACCAGCAGATATTGGCCACCCATCATGGCGACCATCGTGATAATTGCGTAAATCGAAAAGAGCGAGCCGCGCATTTCGTTACTGACCCGTTCGTTGAGCCAGCTTTCCGCGACCATATAGCATCCGGCGAAGCAGAACCCCGACATGGCCCGCAAAAGGATCCAGAAATTTGCTTCGACGATGAGACCGTTCAGCAGGATTGACACCGACAACAATGCCGTCAGTGTTCCAAACGTGCGCACATGGCCGGCCCGCCGTACAAGGTGCGGTATGAAGATGCATCCGATGGTGAATCCGACAGCCCAGCCGGTACCGATCCAGCCAAGCTGAAACGATGTAAAATTCTCAATTCCCCCACGCACGGGGATCAAGATGCCCTGCAGCCCGCCTCCCATCATCAGGAAAACCATTCCGAGAAGGAGAGCCAGAATTGGAAGGATCTGCCGCGTCATGTGTTAGGACTTTCATGCTGGGCAAGGAGCCTGATGAAAAAGCATTACGCCTCAAGTCGATGCGCAGATATGATCCAATGCGACATCCGGTGTCAGATTTGTCTTACGTCGGCAATCGCAGACTTTGGGAACACACGATCACTTTTCCGACCCTGTTGGTTCGCTCGCAGCAAGTTTCGTCCTGACGCTCTGGAGGTCTTGCCAGGCGAGCCTTTTGTGGGTCGGGTTTCGCAAAAGATAGGCGGGGTGCAGCGACGGAAGAACATCGAATTGCGATTCATTGATCGTGACAGTTGTCCAACGTCCGCGCAATGCCATGATTCCGGTCGTCGTCTTGAGCAGTGTTTTTGCTGACGATCCGCCGATCAGCATCAGGAGATCGGGCTTGGCAAGCTCAATATGGCGCTCAATGAAGGGGCGGCAAATTGCCGTTTCCTGGGGCGTCGGTGTACGGTTTCCAGGTGGTCTCCAGGGCAGTACATTTGAAATGTAGACCTGTGTCCTATCGAGATCTATGGCCGCCAGCATCCGATCAAGCAACTGCCCGGAACGACCGACAAAGGGCAGCCCCTGGGCGTCTTCATCACGCCCTGGCGCTTCGCCAATCAACATCAATCGTGAATCTGGATTTCCATCCGCAAAAACGGTGCTACGCGCGGTGAATTTGAGATTGCAGCCATCGAATCCTGCGATGGCCTGCCTGAGCTGCTCAAGCGTCTGGGCCTCCCGGGCAATATCGACTGCGCGCTGGACCACGCCTTCGTCTGGAATCGTTGTTTGCGGCGGGCGTGCATGTGGCGTTGGCGCTGGAACAGCTACCGTTGAGATGGTTGCTGCGGGGCCAGGTTGCGGTTGCCTCGAAGTCTGGACCTTTCGGGCGGCGGTTTCCGCGAACCGGTCCACAGGTTCGTCCAACAGAGCGATGTCGATTCCGGCATCGGCGTACCAGGTGAGCAGTTCGCCAGCGTTCATCTTAGCATCGATCATATCATACGGGTGTTTCGCTGGTGCTTCCACCAGCCCAGTCTCAGCCTAAATTTCCGGAACAATCCAGCCATGTGGATAAGTTTCTCACTCTCAATCGAGAACGACGAAACGGGTCTGAATTGGAAAGTGATCAGATCCACCATCTTGCAGGACCTCTCGCGAAACCACACCCAGGTTTTTGGAGTGGAGGACCTGATCGATTGGAAGAACCGGACCAATCGTGGCCTTGAACTCCAGAAAGCGTGGTGCCCAGCTCAATGCCAAACCGGCAACGGAGCTGGTGTTTGTAGCGCGGGCAACCCGTTTGACGACCGCGCTCCACGGTGCCGAGTTGAAGTCGCCTGCAAGTATCAAGGGGGAAGGCAGGGCTTTCAGATTGGGCATCATTCGGGTGATCTGTTTTTGCTGACCGGCTGGCCAGGGCCATCGCGAATGGAGGTTCGCAACCATGATCTGCCGGCCGCCAAAGACAAGTGCCGCCTGTGCATAGCCGTAAAACCGGGCACATTTCTGCATGTTCGTTGGCCCGAACCGGAACCGGCTGACAATAGCAACGCTGCCCACACTGTCACCCTGACAGCTGATCTGATGCGGGTGTGTTGGCCTCAGTTTTGCGAGAACTGCTTCGTTGGTTCGGGTAATCTCCTGCAGCAGATAGATGTCGGCATCAGCGTCTTTCAGGATTTTTGCGGCCAGATCGACCGCCTTGTTATTGAACCGGACATTCATCTGCACGATTGAGAGTTGAGGCTTTTCAGTAACCTTGCCGGCAACGGCATAACCTCGCTTGAAACCCGGGAGATAGGGCGCTGAAAGGCCGATAGAAATGGCACACGTGACGCCACAGACGCTGACCCATTGCCATCGCCGCACCAGCAAAAATACGAGTGCAACTGGCACCATGATCGTCGCAAAATGGAGTCTGAAGTGGGAAAAACTGTCAAAGGCCGGATGCAGGTTCTGCAACCAGCCAAGCACCTGAAAGCAAACCAGCGCCACCACGCCCATCCGCATCATGAACCAGAAAGTCCGGGAGATCACTGAAATGCGGTCTCGAAAAAGGAGCGCAGCTTCCGCGAATGCAACCGCTCCGAAGGCATCTCACGCAGGCTTTCCATGGCTTGAATGCCGATGTCGAGGTGCTGTCTGACCTGGCGATTGTAAAATTCCGTCGCCATGCCCGGTAATTTCAGTTCGCCATGCAGGGGCTTATCCGAAACGCAGAGCAATGTGCCATAGGGAACTCTGAAGCGGAAACCGTTTGCCGCAATGGTTGCGGATTCCATGTCGAGCCCGATGGCGCGGCTTTGAGACAGCCGTTGAACCGGCCCCCTCTGATCGCGCAATTCCCAATTTCGATTGTCGATGGTCGCAACTGTGCCGGTCCTCATGACCCGCTTCAACTCATAGCCCGTGTAGCCCGTCACATCAGCGACAGCCTTCTCCACTGCGATTTGTACTTCAGCGAGAGCTGGCACGGGAACCCAGGCCGGAAGGTCGTCGTCAAGAACATGGTCTTCACGCACATAGGCATGTGCGAGAACGTAGTCTCCCAGTCTCTGGCTGCTGCGCAATCCCGCACAATGACCGAGCATCAGCCAGGTGTGTGGGCGCAATACCGCAATATGGTCGGTAATTGTCTTAGCGTTGGAGGGGCCGACTCCAATGTTCACCATGGTTATGCCGCTGCGGTCCTCACGGACGAGGTGATAGGCTGGCATTTGTGGCAGCCGGACCAGGGGTGCGCTCGAAGCTTCTCCGTCCGCCCTGCTTATCCGGTTGCCAGGTTCAACAAAGGCTATGTAGCCACTGTCTGGATCGGCGAGAGCCTTGTGAGCAAAGGCGATAAACTCGTCCACATAGAACTGATAATTGGTGAACAGAACGAAGTTCTGAAAATGATCGGGCGACGTCGCCGTGTAGTGGGCCAGTCGATGCAGCGAATAATCAATGCGCTGCGCGGTAAACGGTGCCAGCGGTATGTGGTCATCCTGTCCGGATTCGAAACGCCCACTGACAATCTTGTCGTCCGTAGAGGTCAGATCCGGCACGTCAAAAACATCCCGAAGCGGGCGGTCCAGCCGCTCTTCCACGGAGCCTGCCATCTGGGTTCCCTCCAGAAAGGCGAAATGTAAGGGGATCGGTGTATCAGAGAAGCCAATGGACACCGGTACCCCGTGGTTTTCGATAAGCAGGCTGATCTGATCCTCCAGATAGGCCGAGAAAAGCTCCGGCTGGGTGATTGTGGTGTCGTAGTCGCCGGGCCCGGTGACGTAGCCAAAGGCAAGGCGGGAATCGACTTGCGTATAGGAACGAGTCGTAAGCCTGATGGCTGGATAATAAGCGCGATAACGAGCAGACGCCTTACCGGTTTTGAGGGTTTCCTCGAACTTTTCGCGCAGGAATGTCGTGCTGATTTCGTAGAGTTGCTTCAGCAGCTTAACGGCCTCAGCGGGCGCGTGCAGCGTGCGCGGTTCGAATGCGGGCGGGGCTGAAATTGCAAGGCCGGTGTCGGCCTGAGAAATATCTTGTTTGTTCATGTGTCCTTATAGACCTGCATTTGCGGCGTGCAAGTGACATCTGAACGGTTCTAGGCGGCCGACTTCGGTGGTTCAAACTGCCAGCAGAGCTTGTCGCCGCTGCAGCTTTTCCCCAAAGAGCTGGCCTGTCCCTTCGGGTAATTGTCGAGAGCCCTCTCATGCAACCGGAATGTCTGTGATCTGTGGGTCGAGGATATCACTTGCGCAAGCGCTGCCCCCAGCAAGGTGACGGCGAAAGTGACAGACAAAAAATTTCTGAACAACATGGCTTAACTCCCCGGTAGGTCGAGTTCGGACCATAGAAAAGCAGAACTGAAGCGTTTCTGAAGTGTCCGTTCACACAGCGTTCAGCATTATTAACCGGTTGACCGCAATTTATTGTCAGGCGGTCCTCGTAAAAGTCTGCAATCGGGCAGCACCAGCTGGCAAAGCTGACCTGATGCCTAGCGTCGCTTCCAAACCTGAGTCTTGCAAAAGATTTTGAGCGCACAGCCGGTCAGTTTCATGGACGATCCGGAAACAGATGCGCTGCCAGAATAGGTTTTGTCTTCGCTCGGATCGGTCACCGTGCCGGTATACTTTTTCCCGCTGGCCTTTACCCGGCCAATTGTTTTGCCGGAGTATTTTCCCGAAACAAGTTTGAGGCAAAATGAACCACCACATTTCGAAATGACGGCATTTTCTCCACTTGCCGTTTTCCAATTTCCTTCAATGGATGCAGCATGGGCCATTCCTGCGAAGGTGGCTGAAGCAAATAAAAGTGCTGCGGCGGTGATTGGCTTGAATTTCGTCATCGTTTCCTCCTGATGCGACAAGGCATCTGCCGGACGAATCTCATAACGATTGTTCTCAGCTGCCCCGTATTGACGTATACGTCAAAGTGGACAGAAAGCCAATATGGTGATTCTTG
>CALIOE010000020.1 GCA_938044775.1 uncultured Rhizobiaceae group bacterium | reverse complement strand
CATGATCGCCGGCAAGAAGGGGAACGGTGAAGTCGTAGCCGCCAAAGCCGGAACCGGCGAGCGGATGAGAAAGAGACGATTGTTCAAGCTCTTCGGCCGTTACCGCCCGAAGCTTCTTGAACACAACCTTTGCCTTTTCGGCACATTCCTGCGCCAACTTGTCAGCAAAAATCAGCTTGTCGCCGGCTTGCGGCCCAAATTCGTTCTCCGCTGATACAACCTCGTACAGGCCGTAGGGAATCCGGACGGAATAGCAAACGGCTCGGTTGCCCGGGATGGTCCACGGCGTCGTTGTCCAGATGACCACAGCAGAACCCTCAAGATCGCCATCGGTCGATACCGGAAACTTTACCCAGACCGTATCACTCTCGTACTGCTCGTATTCGATCTCCGCCTCAGCGAGCGCGGTTCTTTCAACCACGCTCCACATGATCGGCTTGGAGCCGCGATAGAGCTGTCCAGTCTTGGCAAATTTCATCAGCTCGTCGGCGATGATTGCCTCGGCTTCATAATTCATCGTCAGGTAAGGAGCCCCGAAGTCTCCGATCACGCCCAGGCGCTGGAACTCTTCGGTTTGCACACCGACCCAGTGAGCGGCAAAGTCACGGCATTCCTTGCGGAACTCGTTGATCGGCACTTCGTCTTTGTTCTTGCCCTTGGCGCGGTACTGCTCCTCAATTTTCCATTCGATCGGTAATCCGTGGCAGTCCCAACCAGGCACATAATTGCTGTCGTAACCACGCATCTGGAATGAGCGTGTGATGATGTCCTTCAGGATTTTGTTGAGCGCGTGACCAATATGCAGATTGCCGTTGGCATATGGCGGTCCATCATGCAGCACATATTTTGGCCGCCCCTTCGAATCGTCGCGCAGCTGTTTGTAAAGGTCTTCCTTCTCCCACAATTCAATCCATTCCGGTTCCTTGGTCGGCAGCCCAGCCCGCATGGGAAAATCTGTTTTGGGCAGGTTCAGGGTGTCTTTGTAGTCGCGTTCGGTCGTGTCGGACATGATAATCTCACGGTGCGGCCTGCGCGAATGCGACAGGACCATCGGTCATAGTTTACTTGGTTTACTTGGGATACCCGCCCTGGGATGCATGGGCCATGCTGTTCCCGGTCTCCGTTTTGCGCTGTGCGTCAGGCGGAGGCCGGGCAGATAATTCGAGATAGCCTCAACTGGTCTATGTTCGATCTGCGCGTCATGGGCCTGCTCTTAGCAAAGCAGAGGTAAAGATTCCAGCCACTTCAGTATGTATTGCCATCCAACTTGTCATAGATCGCCCTTTTCATTGCCGAAGTCGCGAGCCCGGGCATCAAGCGACCGAAAAACCTTCCCATGGCTGCAGCTCCGCCCGGATAGAGTTCAGTCTTTCGGCTACTGATTGCCTTCAAGACGAGTCCTGCCAGGACGTCCGGGGCCATACGTTTGCTGGCCTTTGCCCCAGGGGGCGCATGCAACTCCGCATGGTCAGTGCGGATTGGACCGGGAAACACCGTCAATACGCCAACACCGTTCTTTTTGAACGGCTTGCGAATGCTCCTTGCATAGATCGCCAGCGCATCCTTGGTGGCCGCGTATACGGCTGCGCCGGGATAGCCGACAGCATGAGACAGCGATGAAATATAGACCAGCTTTCCTCCCTTATTGACCCGATTATCCCGGGACAGAGCAGTGGTCAGCAGGATGGGTGCCTGGAGGTTGATGTCGATCAGTTTTTTGTAAGCGTCCGGCGGAATTTCTTCGAAACGACCTGTTGCGCTGATGCCGGCGTTCAAAATGACGAGATCGAATGCCGGCTCGCGCAATGACGAAACTGTACGGGCGATCGCCTCCGGATCGGCAAGATCGCACAGACAGACAGTCAGCGCGCCTTTGTACTCAACAGCCAGTGCATTCAGACCATTTTCCTCACGGTCGATCGCCGTCACGTCGTGACCGGCATCAAGCAACCGCTCGACAATCGCCCGCCCCAGTCCGTTGGCTGCTCCCGTCACCAACGCGGTCATAACCGGCCTTCCTTCGATTTTGAGGCAAAGAAAGCATAGCTGCGTGTGACAACCACGCGCTTGGAACGTGATCGCACAGCTCGCTCTATTGCGGCCACCACTCGCTTCGGTCGCATAAACAGCCTGCGGGCCAGTCCGACGCTCATACCTGCCTTTTTGTGCATGTCTGTTTGCGTGGGGCCTGGATGAATGATCTGAACAGCGGCCCGGCCACGCCATTCTGCCCGCAACGACCGTGCTAACCCGTCGAGGCCGGCTTTGGTTGCCGCATAAGTCGCAAAACTGCCCTGCCCCTTAACCGCTGTTGAACCAATCAAAACAAGCTTGCCCTTTTGCGCAAACAACCAGGGTGCAATTTCTGCTGCGATGCAGACCGGAGCAGTGAGGTTGATCGCTATCTGGTTTTGAACGCTCCGGGCTGGCTCCTGGTCCGGCGACCCTGCCCAACCGATCGCAGCATTGAGGATGGCTACATCAATGTTCTCCCAGCCAAGTTTTTGGGCCGTTTCGGCAATCAATTTTGCCGCACGAACAGGCTCCTGCTGATCTGCCTGGAGGTAGACTATCCGCTCAACACCGAAGTAGGTCCGGTGATCGTCGAGTGCTCGACGTCCTGTGGCCAGGACCCGATGTCCGCGGGCGGCATATGATTTGGCGAGCAACAGACCGATACCATCTGTGGCACCGGTAATCAGGATGTTGCATGGGCCCTCCAAGGGTCAAACCTTGCCGTCGAATGTCAGCTTTTGATCGAGCGGACTGAGCGGGGCGCAGGATTTCAGCAAAGTCCGCGCCTGAACGCTGTCCAGATCCATTTGGGCGACCAGTGCTTCGGCATTGTCAAACTTTTCCTCACCACGAAGAAACGAGAACAGAGACACCTCAATCTCCTCGCCGTAAAGATCATCTGAGAAATCAAACACGAAGGTCTCCAACAGGGCCGGTCCATTATCGAAAGTCGGGCGTCTCCCGTAGCTCGCAACACCGTCATGCAAAGTCCCGTCGGCCCGACGCAGCCGCACGGCATAAATACCATGCGCCAGGTGGCAGCTTTCGGGCAGTTCAACATTTGCAGTGGGAAAATTGAGAGTCCGTCCGATCTGAGCGCCCTTTATCACCGTCCCTGCAACACACCAGCGGTAGCCAAGCAGGCCCGCAGCTTCAGCAACATCGCCAGCACCGAGGCTGCGCCGGATACGGCTTGACGAGATGGGTTCGGCATTCTCGTCTTCATGTGCATCAATGATTGTCACGCCAAATCCGCGTTTTTCGCCCGCCTCTTTCAGAAACTCAGGTGATCCCTGCCGGTCTTTGCCAAACAGAAAGTTGAACCCGGAAATCACATGAGCTGCGCCGGCATGGCCGGTCAGGAACTCGTCGACGAAGCCATCGGCGCTCGTATTTGCCAAATCACGGGTAAACGGGAGCACCAGTAACCCGTCCATGCCAAACGCTTCGAGCACACGTGCTTTCATAGGTTCCGGTGTCAAACGAAAGACTGGCGAGTCGGGTCTAAACAAGGTTCGGGGATGCGGTTCAAAAGAGAGCACATAGCTTTTGCCACCTGATTGCGCCGCGACGGCCCTTGCATGGTCGAGCACCATCTGGTGTCCGCGGTGCACGCCGTCAAAATTACCAATGGCGATGACACCGCCTCTCGCAGCCTCGCTCAGCGTTTTCTCAAGCGTATGACGAAGAAAAGTCAAGGCAACTAGGCTCCCGTCCAGGCCAGGCGAGGCATCCAGGCAGTCGGATCAGCAGCTTCTGCAGCCAAAAACGCCTGCAACGCACTTTCATCGGGATCGTCAGCAGCCCCATATTCTGCTGCGTGAATGCCTGCACTGACAAACAAAAGGTCCAGCCCGTAATCCCGAGCTCCTTTGACATCCGTTGGCATGCCATCACCGATTGCCAGAATATTCCGCCTTTCGATGCCTTCGACGAGACCGTTCAGGTGCCGCAGGGCCAGTTCATAAATGGGTTTGTGAGGCTTTCCCGCCAACCGGGTCTCGCCACCCAGTCTTTCATAGTCACGCGCCAGCGCGCCGGCACACCAGACCAGCCGATCGCCAATCTCGACCACAATGTCAGGGTTGGCACAAATGAAAGGCAGATCACGCTTCCTGAACTCGCTCAACATTGCGGCATAGTCTTGCGGGGACTCAGTTCTGTCATCGAACAGGCCCGTACAGACAACAGCCTGAGCTTCCGCTGCCGGAACCAGTGAAACGTCGAGACCATCAAAGAGCGGTAAGTCTCGCTCCGGACCAAGGTGAAAAACCCTATCAGGACCCGAAGCGACGAGGTCGCGGGTCACATCGCCAGACGTGACAATAACGTCAAATGTGCCGTCCGGCACGCCCATGTCCGCCAGTTGTGCAGAGACGCCGGAACAGGGCCGTGGTGAGTTGGTGAGCAGCACGACCGAGCCACCTGCGATGCGGAATCTCGCCAGTGCATGTGCCGCTTCGACGTAGATTTTTTGCCCGTTGTGCAAAACACCCCAGACATCGCAAAATATCCCCTGATAACGGGGCACAATCTCTTCCAGGCTTTGAATGCGTTGGCTCATCAGGAACAGCAGACCGATTGGCAATTGATCCTTTCGGGTAGAGGGCCGGGCCTGGGGCGTCAACCTCCCAAACGACGATTGGTTACGACCTTCACAGGCGGCGCTCTGCGCTTTATCACACACCAGTTGCGCATATGGGTGATTCGCCGAGAATTCCCTTGTGCTTTTGGGAAGCAACAGGCGAAGAGTATTGATGGATAGCAATAAAGCCCTGTACGGCCTATCTGAAATCGTCCTGATTCCAGCTGCAGTTCTGCTGGTCACAGCTCTCTTTTCAGGGCTGCTCGTCCTGCTGGGCTGGATGGAACCGGGAAAAGCTCTTCTGGTTACCAGCGGACTTTTCGTTGCAGGGCTTGTTCTGACCCAGCTGTTCCGAATGACTACTGAGATCAGAGCTCTGCAGCAGCACAGCAAGCATTCCATAGCGACGACGACCGCAGCCGGGTCGAAAGAAAGAAAACAGATTTCTGCCCTGCTCGATCAGGGAAAGGATTTGCAGGCGGCAGTAACGCTGCTCGGGCAGCGGATTGGTGAATTGGAAAGCCTGGCCGCCCGCAATCAACCTGAAAGCGTCACACAGAAAGATCCTGCCACGACAAGTGCGACCAGACCTGAATTGTTTTTGGGTGCAACTGCGATGCCGCTGCCGGTGTTGAAGCCGCCGGCTGAGGCTGCCGTCACGGGGTTTGGCAGGCCAGCGGATGTGAAACGGCCCGCCCCGGCGCCCGCGCCGCCTTCAGCCGACCGATCGCTTAGCCTGAACAGGAGTTCCGGGCTCGACGAAAAACTGACTTTGCATCTGCAGCCGGTCGTTTCCCTTGCAGACGGAGAGCCGCGGTTTTTTGATGCACTGATGAGGCTGCAGCAAAAGGACGGCGTTCATGTAGAAGATGCCGAGTTCGAGCGCATAGCCGAAACCGGTAAAATGTTACCGGCCATCGAGAAAAAGGTTGTTTTCTCTTCGGCCAGGGCAATTGGTATGCTCAACAGCGCCGGACAACGCCAGGAACTTATCACGCGGCTGTCATTCGACACACTTAACAACGGCTCTGTGTTTG
>CALIOE010000019.1 GCA_938044775.1 uncultured Rhizobiaceae group bacterium | reverse complement strand
TCATTGACAAGGCAGAGACCGTAATTCGATTTTTTGGGCTGTGCGAACGATAAATTTTCATTAAACCCATCAACAAGTCTTATCCGAGTTATAAAAAGTGGGTTCCGCAATGAACAATGAGGAAATGGCAGCCAGCCTGCTGGCAGCGCGTGGGTCAGGCAGGCAGTGTGAATTGGACTGGCCCAAAGGCGGTCTCGATGTTGCCCGCGCAATGGAAATCCAGGGTGAGGTGTTCAAGCAACTGGGCTCTCCGCTTATCGGCTGGAAGATTGGCGCCACCAACGAAGCCGCCCAAAAGGCGTTCGGCATCGATGCGCCATTCTATGGACCGATGCCGCAATCCGCCGTGATGGAAAGCGGCATTTCAATAGCAAAGGCACCGACTGTGGGCGCCTGTGAACCTGAATATGCCTTCAAGATGGCTCGCGACTATCCCGCGACCGGCGAAACTGTGAATGAGGAGACGCTTGCAGGCGCCGTCGGCGCCCTGCACATCGCGATTGAGGTGATCGGCCGTGCCGTAGGCAGTGCCGAGTTCCAAAACGGAATTGGGGTGACGCTAGACTTTGGCGGCAATGTAGCCTTCGTCGTTGGTCCGGAGATCGAAGACTGGCAAATGCAGGCCGTCGCAGATGCACCGGTTGACAGTATGGTGGATGGAAGTGTTGTGCAAAGCGGGACCGGCGCATCCAATATGGGCAGCCCGCTTAAATCTTTGCTTTGGCTGGCCAAAAAACTGGTGGAGCAGGGTGGTCATCTTAAGGCCGGCGAATGGATCTCGACTGGAACATGCACGCCGCCGGTTCCTGCTCAGGCTGGTACAACATACAGCGCAAAGTTTGGCGATTTCGGAGAGGTGAGGGTCGCCTTCACGTAAAAACGCAACGGGCCTGCCGTCGCTGCGTTTGGCAGGTCAATCGCAGTTGAAGGTGTGAACATTGTCTTGTGCCAAGCGTGCTTTTCGGATATTTTCGGTGGTGTCCGGCATTGACCGGGCTTGTTTTAGGGCCTTGTTATACTCATATTGAGTATAAGGTGTTTGTGAAGAGCGATTGTTCTCGCAGGCGATGGTGCAAAGGAGAAGGTCTATGGACATCGAAACCCAGGGTCAAAGCTCAGTTGATTCGCAAATCAGGCTCTCCGGAGAAAAGAGATTTGACCGAATTGATCGCCCTTCACTGGAATTCACGGAAGAGGTCGCACGCGACACCGCACCACTTTATGAAAAAGTGAAGCATCATATTCCCGAGATCGAATGGCCGGTTCATGCTCCTTATGTGCACGCCATTAACAAGCTGAAAAAACAGCGCAATGCCTCCATTCTGGCGCACAATTACCAGACCCCGGAGATCTACCATTGTGTCGCCGACATCGCCGGCGACTCACTGCAGCTCGCTATGGAGGCAACACAGGTCGAAACCGATGTTATCGTCCAATGTGGCGTTCACTTCATGGCCGAAACATCAAAGCTTCTAAATCCGTCAAAGACAGTGCTCATCCCGGATATGAGGGCGGGTTGTTCGCTGGCTGAGTCAATTACGGGCGAAGATGTGCGACTTCTGCGCGAAGCCAATCCCGGCGTTCCGATCGTCACATATGTCAACACTTCGGCAGAGGTGAAGGCCGAGAGCGACATCTGCTGCACGTCTTCGAATGCGGTGCAGGTTGTCGAAAGCTTTGGTGCGGATACTGTCTTGCTGATCCCTGACGAATACCTGGCGCAGAACGTTGCAAATCAGACAGATGTAAAAATCCTGACCTGGAAGGGTCATTGCGAAGTTCATGAACGTTTCACCGCGGATGAGCTCCTTGCCTACAAGGAGGCTGATCCGGCAATCCAGATTATTGCTCATCCGGAATGTCCAACCACCGTCACAGCGGTTGCGGATTTCACCGGTTCGACAAAGGGCATGATTGACTACGCGCTGGGTCAGAAGCCGGGTGCCAAGGTCCTGTTGGTGACTGAATGTTCCATGGCGTCCAATATTCAGGAACAGGCCCCGGGTGTCGAATTCATCAAGCCGTGCAATCTGTGCCCCCACATGAAGCGTATTACATTGCCGAAAATTCTCGATTCCCTGCTCTATATGAAGGAAGAGGTTCTGGTCGATCCGATAATGGCTGAAAGAGCCCGCTATGCTGTCGAACGCATGGTCAATCTGAAAAACTGACCGGATGCGTTACGCTCGCACCGGCGAAAGGTACGAATCGATGGCGGCTTCAGTACGGAGATTGGGCCAATGACTGATGAACAACTCTCCTTTTTGCGCCCGGTCAGTTGGACCCGGACCGATGACGTGGTCATCATAGGTGGTGGTCTGGCCGGACTCTTCTGCGCCCTAAAACTTGCACCCCGACCCGTAACAGTTCTCACCGCAGCTTCTCTGGGACGCGGTGCATCGTCAGCCTGGGCGCAGGCCGGTATCGCAGCTGCGGTTTCCGAAGGGGACACAATAGCAAAGCATGTTGCCGACACGCTTGAGGCCGGCGCCGGTATTGTCGACGAAAACATTGCCCGTCTCATGGCAAGCGAAGCCACAGATCGGATTTCCGATTTGCTTGAATTCGGCGTTCCCTTTGATCGCGACCTGGAGGGCAAACTTCAGGTGTCGCGAGAGGCGGCGCATTCCGAAAGCCGGGTCGTCAGGGTCAAAGGTGATATGGCCGGGCGAGCGATCATGCAGGCGCTGGTTGCGGCCGTGCGGGACACACCATCGATTCGCGTTCTGGAAGGCTATGTGGTTCAGGACATTTTGACCTCCGGAAAGCAGGTTGAAGGTGTCATTGCACGCGACGAGGCCGGAAATGGCCCCAACAAGCTCAGAATGCCGGCACGGGCCGTGGTCATGGCAGCGGGAGGCATCGGTCACCTCTACGCGGTGACGACAAATCCTTCGGAAGCACGTGGCGGTGGAATCGGCATGGCAGCAAGAGCCGGTGCGACTTTAGCCGATATGGAGTTTGTCCAGTTTCACCCAACAGCAATTGATGTTGGCAAGGATCCCTCGCCGCTCGCAACAGAAGCCCTTCGCGGACATGGTGCGACTCTGGTCAACGATGCGGGTGAGCGTTTCATGGTGTCGCTGCATGAGGATGCTGAGCTGGCGCCGCGGGACGTGGTGGCGCGTGGAATTTTTGCAGAGGTCAAGGCCGGTAGGGGAGCCTATCTCGACTGCCGAACCGCGATCGGCAGTGCTTTCGAGGAAGAGTTTCCAACGGTTTTCGGTTATTGTCAGGATGCCGGGTTGGACCCGGCTAAGGACCTGATCCCCGTTATACCTGCAGCCCACTATTTCATGGGTGGCATTCTCACCGATGCAAACGGCCGCTCGACACTTGATGGTCTTTGGGCCTGCGGAGAGGTCGCCTCGACCGGCGCCCACGGCGCCAATAGACTGGCATCAAATTCATTGCTGGAAGCGGTGGTTTTTGCAGCCCGCATTGCTGAAGACATTCTGGGCCTTCTGCCGGACCCCAAAACCAATCCCTGGGCGGATCAGTCGTTGCCCCATGATGATGGCGATGAACCGCTGGAGGACAGTGCGGCCATGACGACCCTGCGCAAGACGATGAGCGCCGAATTCGGTGTTGTGCGATCGCCTGAGGGCATGTTGGAAGGATTGAAGACAATCCTTGATCTGGAGCGCAACAACAAACGGCAGCGATTTGAAAACGCCTTGCTTACCGCAAAAATGATAGCGGTATCTGCGCTTACCAGACTGGAAAGCCGTGGCGGACACTTTCGAACCGATCTCGCTGATGAGAATACGGATATGGCAAAACGCAGCTTCACAACCCTGGCTGCTGCAAACCGTGAGGCAGAGCGCCTTGTAGCCGACACATCGGTCGCGGCAGAGTAAGGTTCAATGAAAGAGATAAAACCGGGTTCCAATCCGCCGGCTCTGCCGGTTTTGCTGGTTCAGGACGCCGTTCGCGCTACGCTGAGCGAAGATCTTGGTCTCGCTGGAGACATCACCGGAGCGGCCACAATAGGGGCCACAAAAAAGGCGAAGGCGGTATTTAACAGCCGCGAGGAAGGCATCATTTCGGGGCTGGATCTCGCGCGCTGTGCGTTCGAAACGCTCGATCCGGGCTTGAGCTTTTCGCCGCTTGTGCAGGATGGCGAACGAGTCAAACCGGGTCAGGACATCGCCACCATAGAGGGTGCCGCCCGAATGGTTCTGGCCGGCGAGCGCGTGGCGTTAAATTTTCTGTGTCATTTGTCCGGTATCGCAACCTATACCGCCCGGTTTGCGGATCGTATTGGCCACACCAGGGCCAGGGTTTGCTGCACCCGAAAAACGCATCCCGGACTGCGCGCCTTTGAAAAATATGCGGTCAAATGCGGCGGCGGTTCAAACCACCGTTATGGGCTCGATGATGCGGTGCTGATCAAGGATAACCACATCGCGGTCTGTGGCGGCGTTGCTGCGGCCATAAAACGGGCGCGGGCTTTTGTCGGCCATTTGACCAAAATCGAAATTGAGGTTGATACACTGGAGCAGTTGAGCGAAGCGCTTGAGGCCAAACCGGATGTTGTCATGCTCGACAACATGACGCTGGATCAATTGCGAGAAGGGGTTGCGATGGTGGACGGTACCATTCCGGTTGAGGCGTCCGGGAATGTGGACATCGACACGATCCAGGCCATTGCAGAAACCGGGGTGGACATGATCTCGACCAGCAAGATTACCATGAGCGCACCAACCCTCGACATCGGCCTGGACATCAAAATTCGCTGAGCAAGTTTCTGTTTAGCCGACGCGACCGACGCGAATTCCCGGGGCAGGGCGCTCGCTGGTAATCGAGCGCTTGAATCGAAAATAGGCTGCCGGCCGACCGCCAGTTTGAGAGGTAGTGGCGCCGGTTGGCTGAACAAGATCAGCCTTCTCAACCAGGCGCCGGAAATTTTGCTTGTGCAAACAGCGACCGGAAAGCGTTTCAACGGTCTTTTGCAACTCAGTCAGCGTAAAGCTCTCCGGCAGCAACTCGAAGACAACGGGGCGGTATTTTGACTTTGCCCGCAACCGCGCCATGGCTGTTGCCAGAATGCGGCGGTGGTCGTGCAGCATGGGCTTTCCCGGTGCAGAACCCATACGTATGCTGGTTCTTCGACCGTCATTGACGGCCTCGTCGACCAGTCCGGCTTCGTACATCAGCTCGTACCGCTCGAGCACCCGTTCTTCATCCCAGCTCTTTATCGAAAAGCCGTTTTCGGCACTGGGGTCGCAGCCAAATGCCAGCCGAAACCGGGCCAGGCGATCCATGCCGTTTGCCCCGTTCACCGCGCCGGAATCTTCGGCAACCCAGGTGCTTAGCGCCGGCAGGATAACACTGAAGAGAACGCCCGGTTGGCTTTGACGCCAATCCTCCCAGGGAAAGTGACTGTACCAGGAACTCCAGTTGAGGCCGCCGGTCTCCGGTGGAACGACATTCGGGTTTTTGACGAGGGCCAGATAACCCACGGAAACGAAATGAATTTCGGGGGTCTCATGGGTGCTGGACCGGCCGCGATCACCGAAGGTATAGAGTTGTTCGACATAGCCCAGCGACAGGCGGGTCTGGTCTCGGACCCAGCGCCGCAGACCTGATTCAAACGTGCGATGCTGCTGCGGATCGAACGGCCCGAATGGCAGGGCGGGCAATGAACCAGGCTCGTCAACTGTGAGAACGGTGGGCTGATCGCCGTCAATGGCAACAACGACGCCGTGCAGCCCAATCTCTACAGAAGTTCGGTGGCGGGCCAATTAAGCCTCCAACCGGGTCAATTGGGGCATGTCAAACCTGAATTTGGTGCCTTCGTCGGCGTATGCACCGCGGCCTATGTCGGCAATTGCATTGCTCAAACGGCCCTTCAGTTGCAGTTTGGTGTCAGCAATTTCGATCATCAGCCGGTTGGGTGTCGCCGAAGGGGAGGCGGCGCGAAGCCTTGCCGCCAGTTTCTGCATATCTTGTCCTGGGTTCAGGCATGCATGGGCGATGACAGCTGCTGCGGTCGAGCGGCTTATCCCCATCCAGCAATGGATCAGCAGCGGCGATACCTGATTCCAGTCCTGAAAAAAACTGATCAGCGCACTGATATGATTCTCGTTCGGGGCAATCAATCCGTTTGCCGGCGCGCTGATATCGTTAAACTCCAGCGCAAGAAATCCGTCGCTTATCTGATCCGGCCTCTTCAGGCTTTTTCCGGGTCCAGACAGGCTGATCATTCTGCTGGCCGCGGTTTCCCTCAGGCTGGTCTCGAGAGCGGATAAGGGGCAGACGATGATTTTCATGCCGCAGCCACCTGGTTCAACACCGCGTTGAGACGATTGAGAAATCGGGATTGTGCGTCCGGGGTAGGCAGCGGCTCGAGATCCAGCCTGTCGGCCGACATTCCAGATGGCCTGCCGAAAATCCTGACCGCTTCGTTTGTTTCGAAGCCAGCCAGCTCGGTTGCTTCAAAATAGGCCACGATACTATCGGCTTTCTTGATAACCTTCTTCAGCCTGGCTGGCGTTTGTGCGGACAACCCAACCCGAAGATGGATGGCGGCCTGCAACCGGCTTTCAACGTCCTTATAAGCGCCTCCCATTACAGCCTTAAACGGCGATATCATATCGCCAATCACATATTCAGGCGCATCATGAAGCAACGCATAAAGCCGGTCGCTTGCGGTGGCTGATGACATGAGGGTTGCAGCCACATGCTCCACCAAAAGGGAATGTTGTGCTACCGAAAAGGCATGGTTGCCGTGGGTCTGGCCGTTCCAGCGAGCAACCCGTGCCAGACCGTGCGCAATATCCTCCAATTCGACATCCAGGGGCGAGGGATCCAGCAGATCAAGCCGTCGACCGGAAAGCATGCGCTGCCAGGCGCGGGGACTTTCAGCGCTGCCGCTCATTGTGGCCACCCATAGGTGACATAGTCGGGGAGGCTCATCGTGACCGCAACAGTGCCCGCCTGCACTTGAACGGCGTCATTGAGTGCGGTCTTGGCCCTGTCCAACCTTACCAGCGCAAGTCCCCGGGTGCCATGACTGCTGCCCATCTTGCCGATCGTCCTGTCGCCTGCAGTGATTTCCGTGCCCGCAACGGGCAGGTCAGATTGAGCCGACAATCCCACAAAACGGCTGCGGGCTGTGCCGCGATGTTGCATACGCGAGACGACTTCCTGCCCCACATAGCACCCCTTGGTGAAATCGATCCCAGCGCCGCCGAACTGATCCATGGAGGCTTCGTGAGGAAAAGCATCGCCAAGCGCGAAATCAGCCCCTGAGATTGGCACGCCGAGCCTGACCCGGTGAGCATGGTAGGCCGAAACCTCGTCGGTCGCGGTCAGCACTTGTCCATAGGCCCGGTTTCCAAGCGCCGCCAGCCGGGGGTCGGCAAATCCTGGTCCGGAACCACCCCAGAGGGCATGGACAGTCCCGTCGGCCGGTTCGATGGTTACATCCGCCCGCAACTTGTAAAACGCCAGGCGTTTTGCCAATTCGCTTCGATGTGTGTCAGCTGTCTCCAGGGTGAAGCCGGCCTCGCCACGAAGCACAAAGAAGTCAAAAAGAACTTTCCCCTGAGGGGTCAGCAGCGCGCCAAAGGTAGCCTGTCCGGGTTCAAGCCGTTCCACGTCGCAGGTAATCAGGTTCTGAAGAAAATGGGTTGCCTCCGCGCCGGCAATATGGAGCAACGCCCGGTCTTCGAGGTGAGCAATCTGGGTCATAACGCTATGTAAGCGTAGATCGGGCCCAAGGGTAGGGGGATCTGGCATTGCCCGCAAACAAAAAGGCGACTGGACCTGGTTCTGTCCAATCGCCTGAGTTTTCGGTTCGCAACTTGGGAGGAGGATGGAACCGTTGACAACACTATTACATCTGCGAGCGCATTGCGGTGTGACTTTTGCCACACTTGCTGCGCCGTTCGGTCATTTTTGACAACTTTTTGGGTTTAATCGATCAATCGCCTGCGACGAAGAAACTCCATGTACCGTCCGGTTTGATGCCGACCCGATAGAAGATGTAGCCGCCAAAATTCTGCGAATCCTCCACGTCACCTGCCGTCAGGACGCTGTACAGTTCCACCTTCATTTCAGGTGTCAGCTGGTCGATCGACCAGGCAATGAAGTATGGCCAGACATAGAGTTCTTCGTCGGTTCCCGCATCCAGATGTACGAAACCCGTCTCAAGAACCTCAGTGAGGATCGCGAGGATTTCGAATCCTTCCGCATCGCCGGAAGCCTCCTTAAGAAAGGCGATCGGGTCGCCCTCGAGACCGCCTATGGAAAGCGTGGTCGCTGTTTCACCAAAACCGATCAGATCACGAAGTTTTTCAATGTTGCCGCTGCGGGCAGTCGTGAGCAGCAGTTCATGCATTCTGCGAACGGGTGGCGGCAGCTTGGAAACGTCCCTTTGAACCGGTGGGGGAGGCGAGGTGGCTTCGCGTGTTTTCTCCGCAGGTTCACCATCATCAGGTTCGGTTGCCGGTTGAACGGTGGGATCCTCATCGATCCGGGGAATTTCTTCTGTGGGGATACCCGAGGGTTCTTCTTCCTCGTGAATGTCGGCCTTGGGTTGTTTGGCTTCCGTGGCGTCCTCTTCCGGGGTCAGAACTTTCTCTGTGGGGACTTCAGTGGCGGCAAAAGAAACCGGCGACACAAGGCAAGCCATGGCGACGGCGAAACAAAAGGTCTGTCCCTTTTTGAAGATCACGTGTGAAACCCCGATTGCGCAGGGATCGCGATCGATCCCGATCCATAGCTCAGTCTATTGCAACGACTACCAGTCTATTGCAACGAGCGATTGAGCACAAAGTGCCCGCTTTCCTGACGGCTGGGGAGCGCTGCAACAAGATCAGCCACGCTTTCATCGCCTTCAGCCTGCCCCAACTGAGTCAGGGCGTTAAACATGGCGATTTCTGCCAGAATTGGCGCTTCAATGCCTTCCTGGATGGCAACATTCCAGGCTTCCTGGAAGATTTCGAGCGCGACCCGCTTCTTCTCCTCAAGGATCAAGGCGTCCAGATTCTCATTTGATTCTTGTAACATTTTTGGTGCTCGTCCGCGCAAGGACCCCACGCCCTTGCTGAATTTGTTAACAAAGTAACGTCAGTTCACTTCTAAATCCAGCACCGGCTTTCCAAAAGGTTAATCGGCTGCGATTCTTAGCGACCATACCGGGTGGTAATCTGTGTGCTGAGGGTCTGACCCTCTTTGGTGTAACGTTCGCCGGCAAGAACGGCGGATTCGGTGCAGGTATTGTAAACCTGGTTGAACGCCCGATAGCCACGGTTGAAACGCGCAATCAGGCGGGCCTTGCGATTGGGCGTCGGTCTTTCAGCCTCAATGATGGCGCTCATCGTGTCTCGCCACCGCGTTCCCTCTCCGGACCTGCATAATGTCCGCAGATAGTGGACGGACCCCAGCACTTCGGAAAGCCGCAGCAACTTTTCATCATAAGGGGCCGTCGTCTCTCGCACCACTGGCGCCGGCTCCGCAGCGGGTTCTTCAGTGTTCTCCTGAGCGGCAGCCGGATTCGTGCCGATGGCAATACTGGCGGCAAGGGCGAGGCTTTTGAGTTTCATAGGCATTAGATAGGCGAAGCGGTCATTCAGGGGAAGGGATTGTAGCGTGCCTTGCGGTGAAGATTTGACACCAATTGGCTCTGTCGGAGGCTAATTGCCGCCTGCCATGCGCTCCAACAGAGCGAAACTCTCGCGGCTCAGTTCCTCGGTTCTGCCTGTCAGTGGGAGGTCCGGCAGTTCATCAAGCGAAAACCAGCTGACCGCTGCCGCATCGTCTCCTGCCGTCGCAACGCCTCGTGCAGACCGAGCAACAAACATTGCCAGGACATAGTGGCGTTCAACGCGGGCAGAATTGTCATGGATGATGATTTCCACGAACCGGTTGAAGACCGGGTCTTCGATCACCAACGCGGTCTCCTCGCGGACTTCGCGGATGGCAGCCTGTTCCAGCGTTTCACCTACCTCGACCAATCCGCCCGGCATCGCCCAGGTGCCCTCATTGGGGGCAACCGAGCGGCGAGCCAGCAGAAGTTTGTCACCACGCCATATGGCTGTGCAGGCGCCAAGCAGCGGCGATGTTGGATAAATTCGCTGAGACATGGACACCGCTTAGCCTTCAGGCGAGACTGGCGAAAGTGCGAGAGGGAAAAATCATGTGCGGTCGGCTGGCGCTTGATACGGATTTTAGTGATTTTCCCGAACCGTTCCGACTCGTACGAAATGTCTGGCGGGACATGCCGCCACGTCTGAACATCGCTCCGACCCAACCACTGGCCATGATCATCAACAACACACTTGGTGAGCGCGAGGGGCTGTTGGTGCGCTGGGGGTTCGTTCCCGCCTGGGTTAAAGACCCGAAGGATTTCAGCCTCATAATCAATGCCCGCTGCGAAACAGCCATCGAAAAGCCGTCCTTCAAATCGGCCATGCGCCACCGACGAGCACTGGTGCCGGCAAGCGGTTTTTACGAATGGAAGCGTTTCGGCAAAGGCAGGAAAAGTCAGGCCTACTGGGTTCGTCCCAGAGATGGCGGGTTTGTTACCTTTGGAGCTCTGATGGAGACCTGGTCGGGAGCCAATGGCAGCGAAGTGGACACCGGATGCATCATGACGACCGACGCAAATTCCTCTTTTTCTGAGATCCATCACCGTCTGCCCCTGGTTGTCCATCCCCGGGACATCGATCGTTGGCTCGACTGCAAAACTCAGGAACCGCGGGACGTTCTCGATCTGATGGCGCCCGTCGATGACGATTATTTTGAAGCCATCCCGATTGGAGATGAGGTCAACAAAGTTGCCAATACGGATGCCTCCATTCAACAGCGGGTAGAACCGCGTGTTGAGGCGGCGGAACCGGATGAAGAAGAGCAATTGTCCATGTTTTGAGGCGGCTGATGGTCTCGCCGACCTTTCCGGGCGTCGGCTCAGATGTGCCATGCCGTCGACGGTCACCGAACAATTCTGCTAATGACCTGTCCAGCCTTTGCTGATAGACGCTTCATGGTTGTGAGCACTGTTTCAGTTTACCCGGTTTCCCATGTTGTCTGCATCGATTGAAGGTTTTTTGCTCGGCGGCGGACTGATTGTTGCCATCGGCGCCCAAAACGCCTTCCTCCTCAGACAGGGCTTGCTGCAAGAGCATGTCTTTGTTCTTTGCCTGCTGGCGGCCACCGCCGACGCATTTCTGATAGTGCTCGGCGTGGCAGGTATTGGCACTCTGGTTCAAGCCAACAAGCAGTTGCTGTTTTACGTGACAACCGGCGGCGCCATTTTTCTGGCGACCTATGCGCTTTTGGCGTTGAAGCGGGCATTTGTCCCACAAGCCTTGAAGCCGGCCGGCGAAGCTGCGGGCAGCTTACGAAAGGCGGTTGCAACGCTGTTAGCGTTCACCTTTCTCAATCCGCACGTCTATCTGGACACTGTCGTTTTGCTGGGCAGTATTTCTGGACAATATGCAGGCAGTAGTCGCGTTGCATTTGCAACGGGTGCCGTGGTTGCTTCTTTCGCCTGGTTTTTTGGTCTGGGATATGGCGCGCGCTGGCTGGCGCCACTGTTTGCCCGGCCGTTGGCATGGCGTGTCTTAGACGGTCTCATCGCTGTGATAATGGCGGCAATTGCCCTGTCTCTATGGAGCCGCACCATCTCCTGAACGCGAAAGCCCGCCTCCACCAATAATGATGAAGACGGGCCCTTCCTCAACCAGGGACAAATGGGGCGTATGTCCAAAGGCGAGGTTCATTTGGGCTACGGCTAAGCCGCCACACGGCCCAAGCACGCAGTCTTTCACGTATTTTGGAACAGTTCAACATGTCTTACGTAGGGACATATATTTTCTCGCCTGTTGACCGCAGGGCTGCGAACCGTCAAAAGAAACTCATGGAAAACGGACCAAAAATTGCTGTGCACACCAAATCGCAACCTGCGATTTGTATTTGTACGTCAATTATTAGCTAGCGAAACCGCTGGCCTGGCCGTTCTTGACCTTCATCCGCTTGTAACGAACGCCCTGGCCAGCCAGGACAACTGCGCCTGATGGTGCAATCGGATGTCGAGTCATGGAACTGAAGCTCTACAATACTCTGACCCGCAGCAAGGAGGCGTTCAAGCCGATCGATGCCGAGGACGTGCGCATGTATGTCTGCGGTCCAACGGTTTACGACTATGCGCATATCGGTAATGCCCGTCCCGTTGTCGTCTTTGATGTGTTGTTTCGATTGCTGCGACATCTGTACGGCGAAAACAGTGTCACATATGCACGAAACATCACTGATGTTGACGACAAGATAAATGCCCGTGCAGTTCGCGATTTTCCGCATTTGCCGCTGAACGACGCCATTCGCCAGGTAACCGAGAAAACTGCTGGGCAGTTTCACAAAGACATGAAGGCGCTGGGTTGCCTGGAGCCCAGCCATCAGCCGCGAGCGACCGATTTCGTGTTGCCACGCGACGACGGCAAGCCGGACATGGTGAGCATGATTCAGACACTGCTCGACAAGGGTAATGCATACCTGGCGAGCGGTGATCAGGGCCGGGAGGTTTTGTTTCGGGTCAATTCCATGGATCACTATGGGCAACTTTCCAACCGAAAGTTGGAAGATCAGCAGGCTGGTGCCCGCGTCGCTGTAGAAGGCCACAAGGAAAACCCGGGCGATTTTGTTCTGTGGAAAGAAAGCAGCGATGCAGAGCCGGGCTGGGACGGCACTTTCAATGGCGAGATCATCCATGGCCGCCCTGGTTGGCACATTGAATGCTCAGCCATGGCAGAAGCCTATCTCGGCCAGACCTTTGACATCCACGGCGGTGGACTGGACTTGATATTCCCGCATCACGAAAATGAACTGGCCCAGTCGCGCTGCTGTCACGGTACCGACAGGATGGCAAATTTTTGGATGCATAACGGCTTTCTGCAGGTGGAAGGGCAAAAAATGTCCAAGAGCCTGGGCAATTTTCATACCGTTCACGAGGTGCTGGAAACCGGCAAAGTCGGAGGTCGCAATTGGCCCGGCGAGGTCGTGCGACTGGCCATGCTGATGACCCACTACCGCGAGCCGATCGACTTCAGCGTGCGGCGGCTGGAGGAGGCGGAGAATGTGTTGGCCAAATGGCACCGGCGCGGTGATGGAAAAACGGGTGGGGCACCTTTGAATCAAGCGATGAGCGCTCTGTCGGATGACCTTGATACAGCTTCACTTTTTACCGTGCTGAACGATGACGACCATCGCCCAGAGGACTTTTCCGCGACGCTCGCATTTTTGGGTTTCGATATGTCTGCGGCAGTGGCGTCGTTTGACCCGGGAGAACGGATAACGCAACGACTGGCATTTATTGCCGAACAAAACTGGGCCGAGGCGGACCGCATTCGCGATGAACTGCTGGCTCAGGGAATTCAGCTAAAGGATTCAAAAGATTCTGATACCGGCGAGCGTATCACAACCTGGGAGGTGAAGCGATGAATTCGGGCGGTTGTCAGTGTGGAGCGGTTCGCTATCGGGTCGACAGTCTTGGCGGAGCGTCGATTTGCCATTGTCGTATGTGTCAGAAGGCGTTTGGCAGCTTCTACGCGCCACTCGTTACTGCTCACAGCCTGCAATGGACACGCGGAGAGCCAAAATATTTTGAAAGTTCCAGCAAAGTCACCCGCGGATTTTGTGGCGACTGCGGGACGCCCATGACCTATGACTGGGGCGGAGAGGTCGAAATAGCGATCGCCACGCTGGACAATCCGGCACTTGCCGCACCCGTTGTTCAGGTCAACGAGTCCGACAAGCTCAGCTTTGTGGACAAGCTCCACAAGCTACCGTTCCGCCAGAATTCGGATGCGGAGCGCACCTTCATGGATACGCTTAAATCCCATCAGCACCCTGACCACGATACAAAAACATGGCCGCCGGAGGGCACAGCATGACCAAACAACGCATCACGCTCTTCGACACCACGTTACGCGATGGCGCCCAGACGCCGGGCGTAGATTTCTCGGTCGAGGACAAAATCGCCATCTCCTCCATGCTCGACGAGTTCGGCATCGACTACATCGAGGGAGGCTATCCAGGTGCCAACCCGACTGACACGGCTTTCTTTGAGAAACCACGCACAAAAAACGCCACATTCACGGCTTTCGGAATGACCAAGCGGGCCGGAGTTTCAGTGTCCAACGATCCGGGCATCGCGGCGCTGATGGCTTCTTCCGCCTCCGCCATTTGCTACGTGGCGAAGGCCTGGGATCTGCACGTCAAGGTAGCACTCGGTTGCACCAACGAAGAGAACCTCGACTCGATCACGCAATCTGTCGAGGCGGCCATCGCGTCCGGCAAGGAAGCGCTGCTCGACTGCGAGCATTTCTTCGATGGTTACAAGGCCAACCCCGGCTACGCGCTGGCCTGTGCCAAGGCGGCCTATGATGCCGGCGCGCGCTGGGTCGTCCTGTGCGACACCAATGGCGGTTCGCAGCCCGATGAAATCCGTAAAATTGTCGAAGCCGTCTGCGCTGTTGTTCCTGGTGATCATGTCGGCATTCACACGCACAACGATACCGATCAGGCGGTCGCCAATTCACTTGCCGCCATCGAAGGCGGGGCGCGCCAGGTACAGGGTACGATCAATGGCATCGGCGAGCGCTGCGGCAACGCCAACCTTATCAGCCTGATTCCCACCCTGGCACTCAAGCCGCATTATGCAGAGCGTTTTGACACAGGTATCACGGCTGACAAACTCAAAACCATTACGAGGCTGTCGCGCACTTTTGATGAATTGCTCAACCGTGCGCCTTACAGCCAGACGCCCTATGCCGGGTCATCAGCCTTTGCCACAAAGGCGGGTATTCACGCCTCGGCCCTGATCAAGGACCCGTCGACCTACGAGCATGTGGAGCCGGAAAGAGTGGGCAACGCCCGCAATCTTATGGTCTCGGACCAGGGCGGCAAGTCCAACTTCCTCGATCAGCTTTCGCGTCGCGGCATTGAGGTGTCAAAGACTGACCCGCGTCTCGACACGCTGATATCGATCGTCAAGGACCGGGAGGCACAGGGCTATGCCTATGAAGCCGCAGAGGCGAGCTTCGAACTTCTGGCCCGTCGTACGCTCGGCGCGGTGCCGGTTTTTTTCACTGTCGAGAGTTTTCGGACCACGGTCGAACGTCGGTTCAACGCCGTTGGCGACCTGATCACCATGTCTGAAGCCGTGGTAAAGCTCGATGTCGACGGAGAAACTTTCATGTCAGTGGCCGAGGGTAATGGTCCGGTAAACGCGTTGGACCGGGCTCTGCGCAAGGATCTTGGCAAATATCAGGCCGAAATCGACAGTCTTGAATTGGTAGACTTCAAAGTGCGTATTCTAAACGGCGGCACGGAGGCCATCACCCGGGTATTGATCGAAAGCACCGACGAGACCGGAGAGCGATGGTGGACTGTGGGCGTTAGCCACAACATCATCGACGCATCGTTTCAGGCCCTGATCGACAGCCTGAACTACCGGCTCATCAAGGTCGGACAGGAGACTTGATGGACGCAAGCTCTCCCCGCACAGGTTTTCTCTACGCCTTGTCGGCTTATCTTTTGTGGGGAGCGTTGCCACTTTACATGAAGGCAATGGATCACATGCCTGCGACTGAGATCGTGGCGCACCGGATTCTGTGGTCGGTGCCGGTGGCTTTTATCATTCTGTTCATGCTTCGCCGGACGAGTGATTTTTTCGCAGCTTTGCGTAACCCACGCCTGCTTGGAATGATGGCAATTACGGCGTTTGTCATCACCCTGAACTGGGGCCTCTATGTCTGGGCGGTGGCCGAAAATATCGCCAGCGAAGCGGCGCTGGGCTATTACATCAATCCCTTCATCACAATCTTGCTCGGCTATGTCTTGCTGAAGGAGCGGTTGGAAAAACTGCAATGGATTGCTGTCGCCGTTGCGGCGATAGCGGTCCTGTTGCTGACCGTTCTGGGAGGCTCGTTTCCATGGATTGCTCTGGTGTTGGCGTTTTCATTCGCGACCTATGGCTATCTTCGAAAGACGGTGCCGATCGGCCCGACGCAGGGGTTTTTGCTTGAAGTGACACTGCTTGCCCCCTTTGCGCTGGCTTATGTCCTGTGGCTTTCCTCGCAAGGGCAGAGCCATCTGGTGTGGGGAAGTGAGGATTTCTGGTGGCTGGTCGGTTGCGGGCCGGCAACAGCCTTTCCTCTCATTCTTTATGCCTTTGGCGCCAAGGCCCTGCGTCTGGCGACAATCGGAATCATGCAATACATCGCACCGACACTGATCTTTCTGTGCGCCATTTTCATCTTCAGCGAGCCCGTATCGACCTGGAAATACGCCGCGTTTGGTCTGATCTGGACAGCTCTCGCACTCTACGCTTGGTCCTTGCTGCGCAATGAGCGCAATAAGTCGGTCGATCCGGGAGTAAGAGTGGCGGAAACGGGCTAAGCAGCGGGGCGTTGAAAAGCACGTTTGAGCCCTTGTGGAGCGTCGGTCTTGCGGATTATTTCAAGCCCATGCAATTGGCGTAATACGTGGTTGTTGCCGGCCAGTCGGAGAAAAGTCCCACAATTCCAACCTGTTCGTGCAACACGTTCATCAGGTTGAACACGTCGCCATCGTTGTTGGTCAGATCATCGACCGACTGGTAATACCAGCCGCCGCCGCCCTTCAACAGGCCGGAACGCTCTGCAGTCCATGTGATAATCCGGAGCCCGGCTGCTTTGGCTTTTTGCGCATAGAGCGATGGCACAATCTTGCCATCCCTGGTGGTGACCAGCACCCACATCGGCGGTGCAATGTAGTTGACGCCCATGTTCTTCAATTCGTCCATCTGGTGAGGCCAGCTTTCCGAATCCATGGGAGACCAGCCGTCAATGCTGTAGCTGTTGTCCAGATAGACCGCCTGCTTCCCGAATTCGGGCTCCTTCTCGATCCAGTAAAGCACATCATCAAGGTTAAATGATTGAGCCCACACATCTTCCGCAGACACGCCGGCTGCCTTGTATTCATCGATCATCTTTTGCGCGAAGTCGGTCTGGCTGAAGCCGTCGAAGGGCATTTCGACGGATGGTGACTTTAGCTCCGGTGTAAATTTCCCGCCCAGCGATTTGATCAGTTCAATCGACTCGGCATGGGTCATCAGCGTGCCCTTGGCCGCATAGAGGTCGGTGCGCCAACCGGCGGTTGAATCCATATACGTCGCGACGTCAGTCGCCTTCTTGTTTCCGGCGTCCATTTTGCCGCTCAGGGTCCTGAATTCGGCAAGCGTCAGATCAGATGTCCGACACTCCGCCGCCGCATCCTGGCCGCTGTCGGCCGGCTTGAAACCTGCTGTACACCTGTCGGCTAAGGGCGATGTCAGTATGTTGGTTGTCGTGTGGAGATCGTTCTGCGCATGGCGACAGACGAGTTCCTTGTCTTTGGTGAAGGTCACATCGCATTCGATGATGCCCGCACCCATACGGACCGCAGCGGCATAGGATTCCCTGGTATGTTCGGGGAACTGCAGGGCCGCCCCGCGGTGGCCGATCGACCAATTGCTTTTGGTAAAGGGCCCCGCGGTGCAGGACTGCAGTTTTTCTTTCAGAGGTCCGTCGTCCATGTCTTCCACGAGATAAAACGGACGCGGCCCCAATTGGGCATCTGCTGCGAGAGCGGGGGTCATCATTGCTGCAAAGAGTGCGGCTGCGGAGAACTGTCTGAACATCGGATCAACTTGCGGTTTGGGATATTGAGCATCCCATTGACAGCACCGCCACATGTCAATGTCGTGTCATTTGCCTTGCGATTACACAACATTTTCCACGGCGGAGCCCTGCAACAGAGGCACAATTTCGTCCGGCTGCTCTGCAATCCGTAGCCGGGCACCATTAGGATTGTGGAGGAAGCCTGCCTCAGTCATGTGTTCAATGAGCACGCCTAAAGGGTTCCAAAACCCATTGGTGTTCAAAAGAGCAATGGGTTTCGTGTGGCGGCCCAGTTGTGACCAGGTCATGATTTCGACCAGTTCTTCGAGCGTGCCGATTCCTCCGGGCAAAGCGACAAAGGCGTCTGACTCTTCAAACATTTGCTGCTTTCGCGTATGCATATCGGGGACGACTGTAATCTCCGCCCCTTCTAGGCTGACGGCGCCACTGCGTTGCTCGTAGGCCTTCAAAAACTGCGGAATGATGCCCTTTACGGCACCATTTCGTGATAAGGCACCCCGCGCGGCCGCCCCCATTAGGCCATTGTCGCCACCGCCATAGACCAGCCTGATGCCATTTCCAGCCAGGTTCTCGCCAAGCCGAATGGCCGCATCGACATAGGCACCGTCATTGCCGGGCGAAGAGCCGCAATAGATACAGACGGACTGGATTTTGGGAGCATTGTTCGGCGTCATCTTGGCTTGTTGCGGGTTTGCAAAACCCGCGTCAACTGTCGCCTCAAACAGAGGTGCACAAAAACGTTGAAAACTGGCAGTTTAGCTGGATTTTGTGCTAGAGCGGGCCGGGGTAAAGTAGGGGCCGACAAACTCGGGCGTATTGATGAACAAAAATGCGATAAAATACGGATTCTATTCCGTGCTGGGCTTCGGGGCTGTGGTGGTGTTTGCAATCAGCAACGGAAACGTTCCGAAGCTACCGTTTCTGGGCGAAGAAGATGTGCAGATAGAAGAAGCGGCCAGGGAAACGGCACCAAAAGATGCCGCCTCCGGTGACGAAACTGAATCTGCTGAGACCAGGCCACCTGCAACAAAGGCGGTTGCGCCTGCAGTCGAAGAACCAGCACCGAAATTTGACCTGCTGCGCGTCGAAAAAGACGGCTCTGTTCTGGTCGCAGGCAACGCCGTGCCCAACTCCAGAATAAGCCTCATTGGTGAGGACGGAAAGGTGATTGCTGAGGACACCGCCGATGATACCGGAGCATTTGTGGTTGTTCCGGACAACCCGCTGCCTCCTGGGAGCTATGCGCTGTCGCTGCGGGCTGTTGATCCGGATGGCAAGGAATTGGTTTCCAAGGCCACAGGCATTCTGAACATTCCCGAGCCAGGCAACAATGACACCCTTGCGATGGTTTCCGAAGAAGGCGAGGCCAGTGAGGTTTTTGTGAAGCCGGAGAGTGCCGCGCCGGCCGTCGATGAACCAAAACCGCAAGCGGAAACCGAGACCGCGCCGGCGCCGGAGACGGCTTCCAAATCAGACATCGATAGCCAGACGGAACAAGAATCGGCAGCTGAAGCCAAGGATTCCGAGGTGCCGGCAACAGACGCGCCGCAGAGCGATGTGCCTGAAACTGCAGAACCTGAAACCGCAGAACCGGAAACTGCAGAGACCGAAGTTGCATCGTCCGAAAACGCAAAGTCTGAAACCACGGAAGCCGAATCCAAAGCACCTGAAGAGGAACTGACGAAAACGGCAAAACTGGATGATGAGACCGACAAAAGTGATGAGCCTGCTTCCAGAACAGAACCGGAGATTGCGCCAGCCCCGGCCAAAGCGGAACCCGATCCCGGCGAATCCGTCTCTTCGGATACAGCCGGGGAGGCTGCTCCCAGCGACCGCGTCCTCGTTGAAGCTGTCGAAGTGGATGGCAGACAGATATTTGTGGCTGGCGCTGTCGAAAGCGGCAAACGGGTTCGCATCTATCTAAACAATCAGGTGCTTGGGGACGCCACCGGCACAGCAGATGACCGGTTTCTGCTTCAAAGAGATTTTGTGCTTTCCAACGGCTCGCATATTGTGCGAGCGGACGTGGTCGATCCGCTCAGCGGCAAGGTGACCGGCCGGGCTGAAGTGCCTCTCATTCACGAAGTACAGGTCGCAAAGGTCGAACCATCGCCAGAGCCGATAGTACAGCCGGAACCAAAAGCGGAACCAGAACCAGAACCGAAGGCGAAGCCAGAGCAGAACGTTCAAGACGCCGCAACTTCGGTCGAGGAGCCAAAAGCCGCCCCCGAAGGTCAACCGCAGACGGACGTGAAGACGGAGCCCGATAGCGAAGCACCGGTCGTTGAAGCCAAGCCCGATGAACCGGCGGCGCCAGCAGTTTCTGAGCCGGCGGAGTCTGAGGATAAAGTTGCGGCGGTTGATGCGACTCCGGCCGGCGAGGAAACGGACCAACAGGCTGCCGCGCCGGAACCAGAGGCTGCACCGGAACCACCTGCGGCGGTGGCGTCGCCAGAGGCGGCTGAGCCCACAAAGACAATCCCCGTTAAGGAACCGGAGAGCGTCGAACCGGACGAAGCAGACACTGCGGTCGCAAAAGTGGAGGAAACTCCCAAGAGTCCGGAACCGCCCGCTGTCATCCGCACCGGCACATCAATTATCATCCGGCCGGGTGATAATCTCTGGACGATTTCACGCTACACTTACGGTCGCGGCATACATTTCACAACGATCTACAACGCCAACAAAGATCAGATTCGCGATCCGGATTTGATTTATGTCGGCCAGATATTCAAGATTCCGGACGAGGTCGAGCGGCGGTCTGAAAACTAGCAGCATTCCGGTATGAATTCCTGGAAGCCTTGCGGCGGCCGTTCACATCACCTATCTTCATCGTATAAATACGATGAAGATAGGTGATGTATGGCTTGTTGCGGGAAGTCTGATGACGAATCCATCAAGCGGACGTCCGTTTCGGGCTCCAGCTCGGCAGAAATGGCTGCGGTTTTTGCGGCGCTTTCAAATTCGGCCCGCATCGACATTCTAAGGCACATCGCCATGCATCGACATTGCGGTTGCAAGGATATCACGGGGGTTCTGCCTTTGGCCCAGTCTACCGTGTCACAGCACTTAAAAGTGTTGATCGATGCCGGGATCGTCAATGTTGAGACGGTTCCACCGCGATCACGGTATCATGTGAACGAAGCGTTGCTGAAGAACATTGCACTGACCACCAGTCAGTTTCTCGATTCCTGCTGCGAAGGCACCTGCTGCTGACATGGCCAGTCTCTATCCGCAGCGGCAAGAAAGCTTAAATTGACCGATAAAGAACAGCCTTATGAGGCGGACCGATCGTCTTTGTCGACGATCAAGAATCTTTGGCCCTATATGTGGCCTCACGATCGACCGGATCTGAAACGACGCGTCGCTTATGCGGCATTTTTTCTGGTCATCGCCAAGCTGCTGACGGCTCTGGTACCGTTTTTCTTCAAGTATGCGACTGATGCGCTCGATGAAAAGTCGTTGGACGTATGGTGGTTGCCAACGATCGTCCTGACGCCGGTCATGCTGGTCATTGGTTACAACATCGCGCGGGTCACGTTTACCGGGTTCAACCAACTGCGCGATGCCCTGTTTGCGCGGGTGGGACAGCACGCTGTACGTCAACTGGCCTATCGCACCTTTGTCCATATCCATAAGCTGTCCTTGAGGTTCCACCTGGCCCGGCGCACGGGCGGCCTGTCGCGCGTCATTGAGCGCGGAACCAAGGGCATCGAAGTGATCGTTCGGTTCACGATCCTCAACACCCTGCCGACCATTCTGGAATTTGCGCTCTATGCGGGTATTTTCGCGTGGAATTTCGGCATCTCATATGTGCTGGTGATCGCCGCAACGGTTTGGGCGTATAGTTGGTTCACCATACGGGCCAGTGACTGGCGCATCCAGATTCGTCGTGACATGAACGAGTCGGACACCGACGCTAATTCCAAGGCCATCGACTCGCTGTTGAATTTCGAGACGGTCAAGTATTTCGGCAACGAGGAAATGGAGTCACGTCGCTTTGATGCTTCGATGGCAAAGTACGAATCTGCGGCAACCAGGACCTGGACATCGCTGGGTTGGCTGAATTTTGGACAGACGCTCATTTTCGGCATCGGCATGATGGTCTGCATGGTCATGTCGGCACTTGCCGTGCAGCGGGGGGAACAGACGCTCGGCGATTTCGTGCTGATAAACATGTTCCTTATGCAGCTATCGATACCGCTCAATTTTATCGGTTTTGTTTATCGTGAAATTCGGCAGGGGCTGACTGACATCGAAGCCATGTTCGACCTTCTCGACGTCGACGCGGAGATTGGCGACAAGCCGGAAGCAAAAGAACTGGTGGTCGAAGCGGGCGCCATCCGGTTTGACTCGGTGAACTTCCACTACGATTCCGACCGTTCCATTTTGAAGGACGTTTCGTTCGATGTCCCGGCGGGCAAGACCGTCGCCATTGTCGGGCCGTCCGGGGCCGGGAAATCAACCATCTCGCGACTGCTGTTCCGCTTCTACGACATCCAGGACGGCGCGATCACAATAGACGGACAGGATCTGCGCGATGTGACCCAGGCAAGCCTGCGCGGTGTGATCGGCATGGTTCCGCAAGATACGGTCCTGTTCAATGACACCGTTGCTTACAACATTCGATACGGACGCATGGACGCCACCGAAGAGGAGGTTCGCGAGGCTGCCGAACTGGCTCAGATCGGTGATTTCATTAAGCGCCTGCCGCAGGGGTTTGAAACGCAGGTCGGCGAACGCGGGCTTAAGCTTTCAGGTGGCGAGAAACAGCGCGTCGCCATCGCCAGAACCCTGCTGAAGGCTCCACCCATACTCATCCTCGACGAGGCGACGTCTGCCCTCGACACTCAGACCGAGCAGGAGATCAAGACCGCGCTGGACTTCGTCTCGCGCGACCGGACCACAGTGGTAATTGCGCACCGCCTCTCCACGATCATCGATGCTGACGAGATAATCGTTTTGGAAGCCGGTGAAATCGCCGAACGCGGTACACATCGTAAACTGTTGTCAAAAAAGGGGCTTTACGCCGCCATGTGGGACCGCCAGCGCGAAGCCACCGAGGCGGAAGAGCGATTGCGCCAGGCTCACGAAAACGACCAGCTCGGTGTTGTGCGCCGTCGCCCGTCACAGGAACCGGCGGAATGATGGCGGCCATGAGGGGCGGATTTTTATTCGCGGCCGCATTGGGACTCGCGATTCAAACGCAACATGCCACAGCCGGGCAGACCGTTGCTCTTGAGCTGGTTCTCGCCATCGACACGTCGACCAGTGTTGACGATTCCGAATATCGGCTACAGCGTGATGGTCTCTCGCGCGCCTTTGAACACCCTAGCGTGGTCCGTGCCATTGAGTCGCAGGGGGCGGAAGGCATCGCTGTCAGTGTGGTTCAATGGGCCGGAACGCGTCAGCAATTCGAAGCTGTGCCCTGGGCATTCATGAACAATCGCTCCTCAGCAGCGGAATTTGCCGCTCGCATTGCGGCCATGCCCCGGTCGCTCAAAGGATTCACCGACATCGCTGACGTCATCGACTATTCTGTACTTTATTTTGAGCGCAACGCATTTGACGGCCGGCGCAGGGTCATTGATGTATCGGGCGATGGGACAAGTGACAGGGAAGACCCGGCCATTTCCCGCGATGCTGCCATCCTTCGTGGAGTGACCATCAACGGCCTGATTATTCATTCCATAGAATACGATCTCGGCGATCTCGCCCGCTTTGACCTTCAAAATCATTATCGCGATAAAGTTATTGGCGGCGAAGGAGCGTTTCTGCTGAATGCCGAGAGTTTTAGGACATTTGGTCAATCCATACGCGAGAAGTTGGTGCGTGAAATAGCGGGTCCGCTTTTTGCAGCGCGTTGAACACGGCATCCATGTATCAGGCGTAATCAGGCTTTGCGCGCAGCTGTGCCCGGGCTATGTAACAGAGGGAATTTCAACAGGTTGAACAGATGTCCATAGCAAGCTCAATTCGCGACGCATGGGTACCAATCCACAAAGAGGGCTACCGGTTCATTGCCCTTTTTGCGGCCGTGACCCTGGCGCTTGCCTTTGTCTGGCAACCGCTGTTCTGGATTGGTCTTATCCTGACAATCTGGTGCGCCGCCTTCTTTCGTGACCCGGAGCGGATTGTTCCGGTCAGCGACGACCTTCTGGTCAGCCCTGCAGATGGCGTGGTGTCCAGTGTCGGCCTGTTTGTACCGCCTGCAGAGCTCGATATGGGCACGGAACCCTTGATGCGCATCTCGGTGTTCATGAATGTGTTTAATGTGCATGTGAATCGCTCACCGACCCGCGGTCCGGTTGTCGTCTCATCGCATAAACCCGGTAAGTTCCTATCAGCCGATCTCGACAAGGCATCGGAGGAAAACGAACGACATTCTCTCGTAATTGACGGACCGCATGGCGCGGTCGGGGTTGTCCAGATTGCCGGTCTGGTTGCCCGCCGCATTCTAAACTGGAGCGGAGAGGGCGATGTTCTGATGCAGGGTGAGCGCTTCGGACTCATTCGTTTCGGTTCGCGCTGCGACGTTTTCCTGCCTGCGGGGGCCGAGCCGCGTGTTGCGATTGGACAGACGATGGTCGCCGGCGAGTCCGTTCTGGCCGCCCACAATGACGCAAGTGCCGGCAGCCCGACGCCGCGTAGAATGTGAGTCGCCTGTGACGTCATCCTCCAAGAAAGACGACCCGGAGCCGGAACAGGACAGTCTGGATGGCGCTGAACCACCGCCACTGTTTCCTGCTGACGAAGAAACCGAGCCGGAGCAGGCTGTCCGGCTTCGCGACGTTCCTTTCCGTATGCTGGTTCCCAGCATGATCACTTTGGGCGCAATCTGTTCCGGGTTGACCGGCGTTCGCATGGCCTGGGAGGGGCGGTTTGAACTCGCCATTGTGGCCGTTGTGTTCGCCGCCGTACTCGACGGAATCGATGGACGGGTTGCACGCTTTCTGAAATCGACAAGTGATTTTGGCGAGCAAATGGATTCACTGGCCGACTTTGTCAATTTCGGCGTTGCTCCCGCCATGATCCTTTATCTTTGGGTGCTCAACGGGGCGCGTTCGCTGGGGTGGGTTGTTGCGCTGGTTTTTGCCATGTGTGGCTGCCTGCGTCTGGCGCGCTTTAACGTCATGCTCGAAGCCCCGGATCAGCCCGACTGGAAGGTGAATTTCTTCACCGGGGTTCCGTCGCCGGCTGGCGCCCTTCTGGCGCTCTTGCCTGTCTATCTCGGCCTTCTTGGTCTCGATCATTCGCCCTTCGTTCTGTGGGTTTCCATGGCATATATGCTCGGCATCGGATTTCTGATGGTGTCGAACATTCCCACCTGGTCAGGCAAACTGGCCGGGCAGCGCGTGTCCCAGCCATTCGTTCTGCCGGTCACTCTTGGCGCCCTGTTCCTGTTTGTGACGCTTTTCAGCTTCCCCTGGATTTCACTGACGGTCGCCAGTCTGGCCTATCTCGCGACGCTGCCGTTCAGCTATCGCGACTACAAGCGCAAGCTGGAGGGCGGCTGAGCGGGAAGCGAAGGATTTTTTGCAAGCCCAGCCCGACGCCCGACTCGCACATTCGTGAAACCCCTGCTTGCCGTTTTCGGGCGGCTATTCCGCAGCCAGCGGATAGTCGTCGTCATCTTTCGGCCGCCTTTTCTCTTCCGTCAGCGGAAACCCGTGCGATTTGCTGAGCTCGACGATTTCAGAGGGGGGCATGTCCTGACGTTCAGTGGTCGCAACAGCCTCGCGCGGCTGCGTGATCTCGGCGGTCTTCGCAGCGGTCAGCATCGCGCCGACCCCCGCAACAGCGCTTTGTCCGTTGACCAGGAACTCATTTTCGGCCGCCATACGGACGCGACGCTCGCGCAGACGCCGCACAGGGGCCACAAGGTTCGCCGGAAGGGCAAGCATGCTGGGAATAACCACCAAAGTCAGCATCGTCGAGAAGGCGAGCCCGAATATGATCGCGGTCGACAACTGCACCCACCAGACCGACGTTATGCCGCCAGAGGTGATGACCCGTTCAAAAAAGTTCATGTTGATCTGCCACATCATCGGCAGCAGGCCGAGGATCGTGGTAATCGTGGTCAGCATGATCGGGCGCATGCGCTGTGCAGAGGTCTTCAGAACCGCCTCGCGGGTTTCGACACCTTCTTCCCGCAGCCGGTTGAACGTGTCGATCAGGACAATGGCATTGTTCACGACAATGCCGGCCAGCGCCACAACGCCTGTGCCCGTCATGATGATCGAGAATTTCTGACCGGTGGCCATGAGGCCGATCAGCACACCCAGAATGGCAAGAACCACAGTCGAGAGCGTGATGATCGTCTGGTAGAACGAATTGAACTGAGTCACCAGGATGATGAACATCAGGAAGAGGGCGATACCCGCCGCCCGCATCAGGAACTCGCCGGATTCCTTCTGTTCCTCGTCGGCACCGCGGAACGCCAGCTGAACTGCGGCAGGCCAGGTCTCACTGTCGAGCCATTTTTGCAGCTCCGCAACCTTGTCATCCGGTGTGATGGCCTTGCCGTTCTCGGCGTGACCATCGATCAGGTTGGCCTTGACCTCCATCGAGTAGAGGCCGTCTTTGCGGGTAATCGAACCAATCTTGGGCTTGGGCGCCCGCGTCACGAAGTTCGCCAGTGGCACCTGACCGCTTGGAGTCGGAAGTTTCAGCTGATCAAGTGTGGCAAACGTCCGCTCCTCCTTTGGCAGCCGAACCCGGATATCAAGTTCGTCTTCGGAATCATTTGGACGGTATTTGCCGATCTCCACACCGTTGGTCACCAGTTGAACCATCGCTCCAATCGCAGCGATACCCGCATTGTAACGGCCGGCTTCCTCTCGGTTGACCGTCAATTCCCATTCGATGCCGGGCAGGGGACGTCCGTCTTCAACGTCCTTAAGCCCGGTCATCGTGTCCACTTTGCTGCGTACACGCGCGATGGCCCTGGCCATTTCTTCATAGTTGGACGATTTGACCTGAAGTCTGAGGTCCTTGCCGGTAGGCGGTCCGCCTTCAACTTTGCGGATTTCGACCTTGATTCCCGGGATACCAGCGGTTTTTTCTTCGATCTCCTTGAAGATTTCTACGGCAAAGCGGCGGCAGCAGAAGTTTGCCAGTTCGACCTGTAACTCCCCGACCACGTCGGCGGGTTTGTCCTGTACGCCGCCAAGTGGTCCACCCTGGCCGGTCCCGGTTGCCGACGCGGTCATCACAGAGTTTTCCACGCCAGGAACAGTCAGCACAGCGGCCTCAACCTCGCCGACAATGTCTCTGATCTGCGAAGCAGCGAGATTTCCGCGTGCTGATACCAGGACGATGGCAACATCCGGCTCTTCGTCAACAAAGAACTCTACGCCGCTATTGTTGTTTGCAAAGGCGCCGAAAATCAGGAATGCGGCGCCGACTACAGCGCCTATCACCACGACGTTGCCAACGATATTACCGGACAGGCCCTTGAGGATCCGCAAATAACCGCCCATGAATCCGGGCACCTTCTTGATGTCCAGTGCCTTGCGCGACGTGAACATCAATGTGATCGGATCTTCCTGTGGAGCCTTGGCTGCGCGCCAGCGGGTAAATCTCGCGACCAGCGGAAAGATCGCGAAGGCGAGGGCGAGGCCCAAAATTGCAGCGATGGCTGAAACCAGAAGGCTTCCTGCTTCCGGTTGTCCGGCGGCGTCGCCGGCAATTCGCACTGCGTCATCAAGGCCGAACCCCACAAGACGGGAGATCGCAGCCTGACTTAGCAGGAATCCGAGAACACCGACGATGAAGGCGGCCAAAAGCGGCGTGATAAACCACGACGCCCGCTTACCAACCCACTGTGAAATGCGCCCCGTCAATGCGCCGGCAGTCGGCAGGAATATCAGCGCCGTCATCAATGAAGCGCTGAGCACGATGATGACCATGATCGGGAGGTACGACATGAACTCGCCGGGAACGCCCGGCCAGAGCAGCAACGGCAGAAACGCGGCCAGCGTTGTCGCCGTGGACGAAACAACTGGCCAGAACATCAGTTGCGCAGCGCGCGTGTAAGCTTCACCCGGCGCCATTCCTTCGGCCAGTTTGCGATCGGCATATTCCGTCACCACAATGGCACCGTCGACAAGCATGCCCACCGTCAGCACCATACCAAAGAGCACCATCATGTTCACCGTCAGACCCGCGCCTGAAAGGATCAGGAAGCCGACAGTAAAGGATATCGGGACAGACAGACCGACCAGCAGGCCGGAACGGAGCCCAAGCGATGCAACAACGACGATCAGAACAAGCGAGATCGCCGTCATGATTGATGACATCAGGGAGCTTTGAACTTCACCGATAAAGCTCGATTGGTCGAGCATGTAGTTGATCTTGATCGTCGACGGCCAGTCCTTAGAGAAGTTCGCAACGACCTCCCGAACAGCGATATTGTTCTCGATAATGTTGGTGCCGATGCGCTTGACCACCTGCAGGGCGATAGCGGGTTGACCGTTCACGCGCGTGTAGCTCGACGGATCTTTAAACGTCCTGCGGATTTCCGAGACATCGCCCAGAGTAACGACGGCCTCTCCGTTCTGCTTGATCGGTATTGAATAGACATCAAGTGCTGTTTCAACCAGGCCCGGAACCTTGAGGTTGAAACGGCCTTTGCCGTTGTCGATGAAGCCCGCTGCGATCAGCTGGTTGTTCTGCGACAGCGCGTTCAGCAACTCACTCTGCGTGATGTTGTAAGATTCCAGCCGTTCGAGATCGAGCACGACCTCCAGCATCTCTTCACGATTGCCGGCCAATGTGGCCTCGCGAACCGTGTTTACAGACTCGATTTCGTCCTTCAGACGCCGTGCATAGCCGTAGAGTGCCCGTTCAGGAACCTGTCCGGAAAGTGTGACGATGAGCGTGGGTTGGAGGGCAAAGTTGGTCTCGTTGACCACTGGTTCATTGGCGTCATCCGGCAGGTCGGCCTTGGCCTGATCCACTTTGTCGCGAATATCTGCGAGAACCTTGTCTTTTTCGGTCTCAATATTGAACTCGAGCACGATCGTTGCGGAGTTTTGCGCCGCGATCGCCGTCAGTTCCTTCAGCCCGTCAAGGCCACGCAGTTTTGTTTCCATGGGCCGAACAAGCAGCGTCTCGGCATCGCCCGGCGATATCCCCTGCTGATTGATGGAGATGATGTAGACCGGAACATCAATGTCCGGGTTCGCCTCTTTGGGGATGTTGATATAGGATATGACGCCGGCGATGATCATCACCAGCATCATTGTCAGAACCGTTTTGGGGCGGCTGAGGATTACAGCGAGTGCACTTGTCATCAGTTGGTCTCCGACTTGACCGCAGGTCCGTCATTTGTAGATGACGCAGATTGCTCGCGTTTCATTTCCGCTTCGCTTACGGGTTCGACCTTCTCGCCGGCAGCAATGAAATTCTGACCCAGTGTGATGACGTTGAGCCCGTCTTCCAGACCAGTTACCCACATGGCGTCAGCTTCCTGGGCGAGGATTTTGACCGGCTTGAATGCCACGGTTTTGTCGTCCTGAACCACGCGAACACCGACCTGTCCGTCGTCGTCCAATGTGAGCCAGTTCGGGTCGACCTTGAAGGCTTTCGTCGGCGCAAGGTCGATGGTGGCCGAGGCGGTCATGCCATCGCGCAGGCCGCCGTCGCGATTGGGGAGTTCAATCTCAATATTGAAGGTGCGCGTGTTTGCATCTGCCACCGGCGAGATGTAGCGGATTTTGCCCTTGACCCGCTCTCCGGAGATCAAAGAAACATCGGCCTCCATGTCGACTTTCAGATCGCTGACATTGCGCTCGGCCACCTGGCCCGAGAACAGCATGGGGTCGCTGTCCAGAAGCGTGGCGCAAACGCCTGAAGGGGTCAGATTGTCGCCAACCTCCGCAAGCGGTTCCTGAACCGTGCCAGCAACTGTCGCACGAACTTCAGTGCGGGTCATGTCCTGTTCGGCGGTGGCAACTGCCGCTTTCGCCACGTCGAGAGCCGTCCGCATTTCGCGCAGTTTCGATCTTGTGGCAAAACCCCGCTCCACGAGATCTTCGTTGGCCTCATAGTCGGCCCTGGCCTGCGCCAGTTGCGCATTGGCCTGATTGAGCTGGGTCGTGCGAATGCCCTTGTCGATGACACATAACAGGTCGCCCGGTTTGACGGTCTGTCCCTTGAACACGGGACGCTGTTCAACAGTGCCGCCGGTCTCGGCCCTGACACTGACGATAGCATCAGCCTGTGTTCGGCCTCGAATTGCCAGGCTGTTGTTGCGCTCACTGATGTTGAGCCGCGCTACGCGAACGCGAAACGCCTCGCTGGCACGCTTTTTCTCGCGCTCAACGATTGTTTCGGCATTGGGGTCAGCCTGGCCGCCCCGAATAATGTTCCCTGTCAGCATCCATCCACCGATTGCGGCGGCGATGAGGAGAGCAACGAGATGAGATCCACGCAAGGACATGGGGAGCGGTTCCTAACTACTTATTCGGCTGCAATGACGTCGGAACGAGCTGCTCTCCCAAGGCCTGCCAGGGCCTCCAGCTCGCTGCGGTTTTCGGTAATATAATTCAACCCGGATTGAAGACAGGCCCGGCCGTAATTGGCCACCCAGTCGCCACCCAGCATGTCAGTCTCCTCCACGGCGGCGTCGATAATCTCAAGTTCCCCCTTAAGATATTCGATCTGCGCGTCGATGGCACGGGTCAGATGGGCAGGTTTCATGAGCTCCGCACACATCGCGAGCAGCAGAAATTCGCTCTTGAAGTTGTCTTTGCGGGCAGGGGTGGAAAGCGCGTCAACAAAGGCTTCCCGGCCTTCGTCGGCGATCGAGTAGACCTTTCGGGCCGGCTTTCCGGCCTGCAGTTCTTCACGCGAGGTCACCAGGCCTTCAGTTTCGAGCCGGTTCAGGGCGGGGTAGATAGAGCCGTAACTGGCGTCGACAAAATGGCTGAAATAGCCGTCAGTCACCAGTTTGCGTATCTCATAGCCAGTGCTGTCGCCGGCATTCAGAATTGCGAGACATAGCGTCCGTACGTTCATTTCGACAAATCCCCGTGCTTTTTGACTGCATGGTCGGCGCGAATATCACGACCATATATGTGCTCGATGCGCATATATCAAACGAGAATATGAAAAAATTGCGAAATTCACCAGTGCAAATTGACGCACAGGCAATTCATTTACCTCTAGGCTGCCCGTGAACCGCCCTTGGGCGTGGGTTTTTTGCGTCCTGATTTACCCATGAGACTGCGTAAACGTTGCAGTCTGTCGCTCATATCAGCCAGAAAGCGCTCATCGGCGTCCTGAGCCTTGCTTTTCTGGTCCGGCTTCGATTTTGGGGGAGAATCGGTATCCATTGCCTGCACCAGCGCGTTTCAAGTTTGCGTTCGATCATGCGGGATTGCGGTTAACAGATGCTGAAAGGGGCAGGTTATCCACGCCCCGGATTACTCACGCCATTGACGCTCCGGAAAGTCATAGATCCTGCCGTTTTCGGTGGTCGATGGTCCCACGAGTTCCACCAGGGTATCGACGATGGCAGACGCAGGAGTGAGAGTTTCGGGATCTTCGCCCGGCATGTATTGCGCTCTCATCTTGGTGCGCAACACGCCGGGATCAATCAGGTTGGCGCATAGGCGGCTTTTATTGTTTTCGTGCGCATAGGTGCGAACCAGCGCTTCCAGGGCGGCTTTGGAGGCGGAATAAGGGCCGATGAAGGGCTTGCACCCCACAGGCGCTCCGGACGTTAAGAACAGCGCACGACCGGCATCGGAGGCCTGTAACAACGGATCCAGAGACCGTATAAGGCGCCAGTTGGCCGTCACATTGACTGCCAGCAGATTTTCAAAGCCGTCTGGCTGCATGTGGCCAACCGGACCCGGTAGGCCCAGTATCGCTGCGTTTCCCAGCAGCACGTCGAGCCTGCCATAGCGTTCGTTGAGGCTGGCGCCGAGCCTGTCAATGGCGTCGAAATCCTTCAAATCCAGCGGTACGAGAGTGGCTGTTCCGCCGGCATCCCCTATCGCGTCGTCGAGTTCTTCAAGGCCGCCCACTGTTCGTGCCAATGCAACCACATGTGCTCCGGCACGTGCGAAGCCGAGTGCGGCCTGATAGCCGATGCCCCGCGAAGCGCCGGTGACGAGCGCGATGCGCCCGTCAAGAGGCTTGTCGGTTTCGCTCACGCTTCAACGCCCGCCGGACAACAATGAGATTGGGCGGACATTGTCGTCGGGGGAGAGCTCGATTCCCTCGCGATCAGTCAGTCGCGTGGGGTACTCGCCGGTGAAACACGCGTCGCAGAATTGCGGGGATTCCCCGTCACGGGCTGCTTCGCCTGCGGCACGATACAGACCGTCCACGGTGATAAAAGCGAGTGAGTCGACCTTGATAAAATCGGCCATCTCCTCAATCGACATGCGCGAGGCCAGGAGTTTCTGTTTTTCCGGCGTGTCGACGCCATAGAAACAACCCGAAACAGTGGGGGGCGATGCAATGCGCATATGCACTTCTTTGGCGCCCGCGTCCCTTACCATGGCAACGATCTTCTGACTTGTGGTCCCGCGAACAATGGAATCGTCGACCAGTACAACGCGTTTCCCTTCGATCATCTTGCGGTTGGCATTGTGCTTCAGTTTGACGCCCATGTGGCGAATGTTGTCGGACGGGGCAATAAACGTGCGGCCGACATAGTGATTGCGGATAATGCCCAATTCAAACGGCAGGTTTGCCTCCTGAGCAAAGCCGATGGCCGCGGGTGTGCCGGAATCGGGAACCGGCACCACCAGATCGGCATCCACCTCCTGTTCGCGGGCGAGTTCTTCGCCGATGCGTTTGCGCACCTCATAAACGCTTTCGCCCTGGACAGAGGAGTCCGGCCGGGCGAAATAGACATATTCGAAGACGCAAAAGCGCGACTTCTGCGGTTCAAACGGGAAATGACTTTCAACGCCGTGGTCATTGATGATTACCATCTCGCCGGGTTTGATATCACGCACATAGCGGGCACCGATAATGTCAAGCGCGCAGGTTTCTGAGGCCAGAACGTAGGATCCGTCAATGTCGCCCAGAACCAATGGGCGAACGCCAAGAGCATCGCGGCAACCCACAAGCCGCTTGCTGGAAAGCGCAACGAGCGAGAACGCGCCTTCCAGTTGTTTCATCGCATCTGTCAGTTTTTCGACCAGCCGAACCTCGGCGCTCATTGCGATCAGATGCAGGATGACTTCGGTATCGGAAGTGGACTGGAATATTGCCCCACGCTTCTGGAGCTGGTCGCGGATGGCGCTGGCATTTGTGATGTTGCCGTTATGGGCGACACCGAAACCTCCGCCGGCAAAGTCGGCATAGAATGGCTGGACATTGCGCATCCCCTCGCCACCGGTTGTTGAATAGCGATTGTGCCCGATGGCATGTTTGCCGGGCAGGCGCGCCAAAACGCTCGGTTTGGTGAAACTGTCACCAATCAGCCCAACATGCCGTTCTGCGTGAAAAATTGAGCCGTCGTAGGTAACTATGCCGGCTGCCTCCTGACCGCGGTGCTGAAGCGCGTGCAGGCCAAGTGTGGTCATTGCTGCGGCGTCGTTGTGGCCGTAAATGCCAAACACACCGCATTCTTCGTGGAACTTGTCGGCATCCATGGCCTTGTCTCCAGATGGAAATGCGAGATCGTCGCGCTGTCAGAAGGATCAGGTCTTCTGTTCGCCTTCGGATTCGCCTTCCTTTTTCTCGTCACCCTGATTGCCAATAGCATTTGTGATCGACTGCAACAGGTTTTCCGGCAAAGCATCCACAATTCCAGTGCCAATTGACACCAGCATCGGCTTTGATTTGGCTTCTTCCACCCATTTCGGCACGTTGTCATTGGCCAGGCCAAGGAATCCCATCAGTGCCACAACGACCAGTAGCCCGCCGCGCGCGGCACCAAAGATGAATCCCAGGGTTCGATCCAGGACCCCGATCCGGCTGTCAACGATGTAGTCGGCCAGAAGCATGGTCAGGTAGCTGACAATTATGAGAACGACCAAAAAGATCGATGCGGCTGATATAATGTCGGCGACGATCTGGCTCTTGTTGATGATGTCGCCGACGAGATTCATGACGGTTGGCGAAAGCATCTTGTAGAGATAAAGCGCTGCAGCGGCAGCAATCACCCATGAAACAATCGACAGGACTTCACGCGAGAATCCCCGGATCATGGCAAGGAGAGCTGAAATCAGCATGATGACCAGCAAAATGCCGTCTAGAAGGGTGATAGCCATGGGAGCTCTTAATCCGTCGATTTCGCGCTACTCTTTGCCAGCATCGGCATCGTCCCGCAAGGGTTCAGCAGCGCCAGAGATCAGTTCAACCACAAGATCAGCAAGAGTGGTTATGGTATCGAGCTTGAGGCCCGGTGCCTTAACCACTTCACTGCCTTTGGCATAGGTGGCGCGGTCAAAGCCGAGCTTTCCGGCTTCTTTAAGGCGGCCCGCAGCCTGGGATACCGGACGCAGGTGGCCAGAAAGGCTGACTTCGCCGAAATAGACCGAATTTTCAGTCAGCGGCTTGTTGGCCAGCGATGACACGAGCGCCGCCGCTACGGCGAGATCGGCAGCCGGTTCCTTGATGCGAAATCCACCTGCCACGTTGAGATAAACGTCGTGACCACCGAGCCGGACGCCGCAATGGGCCTCGAGCACCGCAAGGATCATGGCAAGGCGCGACGAATCCCAGCCGACCACAGCACGCCGTGGTGTGCCCAGCGATGACTGAGCGACGAGGGCCTGTATCTCCACCAGAACCGGCCGACGGCCTTCAATACCTGCGAAAACGGCGGCGCCCGGCGCAGCTTTGTGCCGTTCGCCAAGGAATAGCTCCGAAGGGTTGGAAACTTGTCGCAGGCCTTTGTCGGACATCTCAAAAACGCCGATTTCGTCGGTTGGACCAAAACGGTTTTTGACCGTCCGAAGGATGCGGAAATGGTGTCCGGCTTCACCCTCAAAGTAGAGCACGGCATCCACCATATGCTCCACCACCCGGGGGCCGGCGATCTGACCATCCTTGGTCACGTGTCCAACCAGTACGATGGTGGCGCCGGATTGCTTGGCGTAACGGATCATAGCCTGCGCAGAAGACCTGACCTGGCTCACCGTGCCCGGTGCGCTTTCAACAGTGTCTGTCCACAATGTCTGGATGGAATCGAGAACGACCAGAGCAGGCGGCTTGCCTGCTTCAAGTGTGGTGACGATGTTCTCCACATTGGTTTCTGCCACCAGCTGCACGGGCTGGCTGGCTACACCAAGACGCTGCGCGCGCAATCGCACCTGTGCAACGGCTTCCTCGCCCGAAACATACACGACACCATGTCCGCGCTGAGCAAGTGCCGCCGATGCCTGCATCAACAATGTCGACTTGCCGATTCCCGGATCGCCACCCAGCAACAGAGCAGAACCGGGAACAAATCCTCCGCCGGTGACGCGGTCAAGCTCGGCGACGTTGGTTTCAACCCGGGGCGAGTCCTTTGTATCGCCATCCAGCAGTTCCATCGGAACAACACGCCCCTTGCGCTGCTTGCGGCCGGGGCCGGCGCCCACGCCGCTGGCTTCGCTTTCCTCCGCAAGCGTGTTCCATTCACCGCAGGAGTCACAACGTCCTTCCCAGCGGGGATGAACCGCCCCACAATTCTGGCAGATGAAGGTGATGCGGTTTTTAGCCAAGATGGATGCCTGAGAAGGGAGGTGGATTCCGGTTCATTCTGCACCGATATATGTTCGTGCATAGCGCTGACCCATCCCAACCAGCAGTTCGTACCCGATGGTGCCCGCCGCTGCGGCAACTTCATCAAGGGGAATTGTCGGCCCAAAAAGTTCGATCCAGTCGCCTTCGGCAATCTCTTCCGGCGGAATATCCGTTACGTCAAAACCGCACATATCCATTGAAATTCGACCAATGCCCGACAAATAGTGTCCCTTGAATGCTGCCTGCGACGGTTTCTCGATCACGCTCCGTAAGGGGACGCCAGTATTGCTGGAGGCTCGTTGGTAGCCATCAGCGTAACCGACCGAAACGTAGGCGATGCGGGTGTCGCGTTGCAGTGTCTGGGTGGCACCGTATCCGACTTGCTCGCCTTTCGGGGAGTTTCTGATCTGGATGATGCGGCCCTCAAGCGTCACCACCGGCAGCATGGGGTTTGGCACGTCGTTTAAGGCCTCCGCGCCGTAGATCACGGTTCCAGGCCGGGCGAGATCAAAAATGTTCGCCTTGTCCTGCCAGGTTCCAGCTGAATTTGCGGCGCTGCGGGGAACTCCTGGCAGAAGCCTGGTTGTCTTGTCGAAGAGTTCGCGCTGGGCAATCGTTTTGGGATGGCCGATGTCGTCCGCGCAGGCGAAGTGGGTCATCAAGAGCTTTACATCCAGCTGACCCATCACATTCGCATCATGCACGAGCGTTTCGAAGTCGCCGGCCTGAAAACCCAGCCTGTTCATGCCGCTGTCGATGTGAAGGGCGCATGGCATTGCCTTGCCTTGTTGGTGGGCAACAGCGATCCACCGGCGCACATTCTCGACTGTGCCGAGTACCGGGGTCAGATCGCCGTCCAGAAAGGCCTGCTGTGAATTGTCAAAGACACCATTGAGCACGAATATCGTGGCCTCCGGTGCGACGGACCGAACGCGCAATCCCTCGGTTGGCAAGGCGACAAAAAAAACCCGGCACCCGGCGCGGGAAAGAGCCTTTACAACCGGCTCGACTTCGCAGCCATAACCATTGGCCTTGACGACGGCACCGCAATCCGCCGGAAAGGCGTGGTCGCGCATCTTGCTCCAGTTTTCGATTAGTGCGTTGAGGTCAATAGTCAGCCGTCCACCGGCAAGGTCGGGGTCGATCGACATGGGTTATTCGAATGCCTCGGGAAGGCGCTCGTCTTCAGCCAGATCCGAGAACCGCGTAAACTCAGGTTGGAACGCCAGCGATGCGGTGCCGGTCGGTCCATGCCGTTGCTTAGCGATGATGACATCGGCTTTGCCGCGGGCAGCATCCAACTTGGCCTGCCAGTTCTGAAAATCAGCCGATCCCACCTCAGGTTCTTTGTTCTGAAGGTAATATTCTTCGCGATACACGAACAGCACTACATCGGCATCCTGCTCAATCGATCCAGATTCGCGCAGGTCCGACAATTGCGGCCGTTTGTCATCGCGGTTTTCCACCTGACGCGACAACTGCGAAAGCGCGATGATCGGAACATTCAGTTCCTTGCCGAGTGCCTTCAGGCCGGTTGTGATTTCCGTGATCTCCTGCACACGATTATCGGTGCGCTTGTTTCCCTGCATCAGTTGAATGTAGTCGATGATCAACACATCGAGGCCGCGTTGGCGCTTGAGCCGCCGGGCGCGGGCGGCCAGCTGGGCGATGGATATGCCGCCTGTCTGGTCGATATAGAGAGGAATGCGATGCATCATCTGCGAACAACCGACCAGCTTCTCAAATTCCGTGTCGTTGATTTCACCACGCCGGATTTTGGAAGACGAAATTTCAGTTTGTTCTGCGATAATGCGGGTTGCCAGCTGCTCCGCGGCCATCTCGAGCGAGAAAAAGCCGACCACACCACCGTTTTTTGCCTTTGACGTGCCATCCGGCAGAATTTCCGGCTCGTAACTCTCAGCAATATTGAAGGCGATGTTTGTGGCCAGAGAGGTCTTGCCCATCGCCGGCCGGCCGGCCAGGACGATCAGGTCGGAAGGTTGCAGTCCGCCCATTTTGCTGTCCAGCGTCTGCATGCCGGTGGCAATGCCGGACAGGTGACCATCGCGTTGGAAAGCTGCACTTGCCATCTCGATGGCACTGCCAACCGCTTCGCCGAAGGAACCAAAGCCACCACCATATTTGCCGACCTCAGCCAGTTCAAAAAGACGGCGTTCAGCGTCTTCGATCTGCACATTGGGAGACATGTCGACCGGCGCATCGAAGGCAATGTTGACCATGTCTTCGCCGATGCCGATCAAATTCCGCCGGGTGGCGAGATCGTAGATGGAACGACCATAGTCCTCGGCGTTGATAATTGTCGTCGCTTCAGCCGCCAGACGAGCCAGATAGGTGGCCACCGTCATGTCGCCGATCTTCTCGTCTTCCGGCAGAAATGTCTTGATGGTGACAGGGTTAGCCCGCTTGGCAGCGCGAATCATGTCTGACGTCACACTGTAGATCTGGCGGTGCAGTGGCTCGTGAAAATGATCTGCTTCGAGGAAATCGGAAACCCGGTAAAACGCATCGTTGTTTACGAGTATGGCCCCCAGCAGGGCCTGCTCCGCCTCAATATTATGCGGCGCGGTGCGATAGGGAGTGGGTCCCGGCAAAATGTTGGCGGCGGCTTCGGCCATGCGTTTTCCCACGCGTAAGAGCGCGGCCCCGTATGCAGTCAATTGTCTTTTGAAACGCCTTACTGGGCATTTGTATAGCGCGGAAATCTGACAGGAAAAGGAGAACCTGCTCACCAAGCTGTTTTTTTGAGATTCCGTGAAGAAAGATATTCAGCAAAGTTGTTAGCGGGGATAACGGGGCCAAGGCGGGTTGACTATGACATTTTAAAGTCGCGGAAGGATTCTCGGTTTCAAAATTGAAGAAGGCCGGCTCCGCTACTGGCAGAGCCGGCCTTCGGGCAACAAAAGCAGTAGAACTAGCCCTGTGCGTTTACAGTTGGATCTTCTTCTTCTTCTTCTGCGGGGGAAGCATCCACTGCGTATTCCGTCTCTGCTTCGGGCTCCGCGTCATTTGTCTCTTCAGTTTCGTCGCCTGCGTCCAGGTCGACATCATCCGGATTTTCGAAGACATCCTCGATCGACAGTTCATCCTCTTCCGCAGCCTCATCGTCATCGAAGGCATCGCGGCTGGTAAGGTCTTCACCGGCGGCCTGTCGAACGGCCTCGTCATCGGAACGTGCCACATTCATGACGATTTCGGCCTCAACCTCAGGGTGAAGAGCGATAACCACGGTGTGCAGTCCGATAATTTTGATGGGCGCGCGCAGCTCAACCTGGCTGCGTCCGACCGAGAAACCGTTTTCTTCAAGTGCCGCAACGATGTCGCGCGCAGCAACTGAGCCGTAGAGCTGGCCGGTTTCACCGGCTGAACGAACCGCAACGTAAGTGTTGCCATTGAGATTGGCGGCGACGCCTTCAGCTTCGGATTTGCGCTCTTCGTTGCGGGCTTCAAGCTGGGCGCGCTGGCTTTCGAAATGCGCCATGTTGGCCTTATTGGCGCGAAGAGCTTTGCCTTTGGGCAGCAGGAAGTTGCGGGCATACCCATCCTTGACTGTGACGGTGTCGCCCATGTGGCCGAGCTTGGCGATGCGTTCGAGAAGTATGACGTCCATTGGAATGGTCCTTTGATTGGCAGTTTGAATTTCTGGTTCAGGTTGTCCCAAGGCGCCTGGCGCGCAAGCCGAGCAGCGTTTCAACGATGCCCAATATGGCAAAGCCGACGAGGGGAATAATGGTGAAGAGGATCGCAATATAGGAGACGGCGAGGATCACGGGACGCACCCCCATTCCGCGGGTCAGGGCATGCATGGTCGCCAGCCCCACCAGGGCAAATGCCATGCCGAATGCACCGGCAAAAATCTTGCCCGCAACACCCAACGAACCGCCAAACATGCTGAAAAGCAGTGCCAAGCCAAAGATTCCCAGCGCGATAAACGGTAACGCCGTGGTCATAGGAATGTCGTCCTGAGGGCGAAGCATCCAGCCCTGCGAGCGGGCAATTCGGGCACCGAGATTGAAGTTGATTGCCTGCATCACGATGATTGAGGCCGGCATTGTGACCGGCAGAACGCCAATCAGGGTGCGAATCTGCTGCTCCACAGCAGCGGGGTCGGGTGCACCGGCGCCGTTCGCTGCCTGCAGCTGAGACATCAGTTCACGCAGCATCGTGGCACTGTTTTCTTCGGTGATGCCCGATGCCAGCAGCACCACAATCACGACCAGCGCGCTGGCGAGCGCCAGGTGCAGCAATATATTGTTGAGCGGATACCACTCCTCAGCGCCGTCTTCGCGGCGAACCAGACCCGCAAGGTGACCAACCCACAAGGGTGGTGCCACGAGCAGGACAAAGAAAGCGATTGCCGAGAGTATGCCCGTCATCGCGGCCAGCGCAACGGTAGCGATGGCACCGGATATCAGGCCGGCCCGGGTGCCGAAGCCGAGGACGCTGACGAAGATCGGCAGAACCGTAAACGGCGTCAGTATCAAACCGATCCCGCCAAGCGAAAACGGCGCGACGTTGATCATCGCCGTCAGCAGCCCACAGGCAATCGCAATAAGGATCGGTTTGTTGTTCATCGTTTCGCTGTCCTGCCTTCTGGGCAGTTAGGGCCGCGGGTTCATTCCCGCGGGCCAGCCTCTTTGGTGGTTTGCGGCCCCGGAGCCGCGAGTTGCCCGTCCGGATTTGCTCCGGAGCGGGAACTCCATTTCGTGAATTATTTGATCACGTAGGGGATGAGCGCCAAAAAGCGGGCGCGTTTGATGGCCTTGGCCAGCTCGCGTTGCTTTTTCATGCTCACGGCAGTTATGCGCGAGGGTACAATCTTTCCGCGCTCGGAAATGTAACGCTGAAGAAGTTTCACGTCTTTGTAGTCAATCTTCTGAGCGTGCTCACCTGTGAACGGGCAAGTCTTGCGGCGACGCTGAAAAGGGCGACGCGTTGGCATTTGTTCGATAGCAACCATTGTCTTGCTCCTTATTCTGCTGCTTCGCGGCGCTGCGGACGATCACCACCACGGTCCGGGCGAGGCCCGCGACGGTCGTCACGGTCACTTTTGCGAAGCATGGCAGAAGGGCCTTCTTCATGCTCTTCGACTTTGACGGTCATGTAACGCAGCACATCTTCGTGCAGACGCATCTGGCGTTCCATTTCGGCAACGGCATCAGAAGGAGCTTCAACATTCATCAGCGCGTAATGCGCCTTGCGGTTCTTGTTGACCCGGTAGGGCAGGGTTTTGAGACCCCAGTTTTCGATCTTGGCAACCGAACCGCCATTGGCTTCAAGAACACCTTTGAAGTGCTCAACCAGACTATCGACCTGCTGGGACGAAACGTCCTGGCGCGCCATGAAAATGTGTTCGTAGAGGGCCATAGGCCACCTTTCCTTTGTTTGAGCTTCCAGCGCAGAGCCTCATCGACGCTTTTCGGTGTGCTCGTGAGGAGCAGGAAAGGCGCGATTTGGAAGAGTCGAGAGCGGAAGCACGGGAGGACGGTTTACCTTGCAAACCTGCATTCGCGAAGAATGCCCATCCGTTCAGCCACCAGCCGGAAGCCCGACCTTCGTGTGCGAGGGCTGTATAGACGGTTCGCGGACTAATGCAAGAGGATTGTGGTTTGTGGTGTTGAGCCGGAAAATTTCTGCCTCTCGGGCGTCACAATTGATGCCAAACCAGAGAGTTTTAGCCGGCGGCCAGAGTCAACTCAGATCCAGCCGAAATATTTAGCCATCGAAATGGCGGCGCTGTAGTCGTCGCAGCCCATTTTGTTGCAGGCCGATGACACATAGCCGGCAACGGTGACTTCATCGAGTTCCAGCGATGTTGCAACCTGCTCGCGCGATTTTCCTTTTGCGAGCGCCTCCAGGCACACGAGTTCAACGAAGCTGAGCTCGACGTAAATTGGCGATTTACCGGACGTGTCACGGCAAAATGCAAGCTGGAAATACTCGATGGTTTCGAAAACCAGATCCGGATAGCGCAGCAATTCCTGTGAAAACTCGTGCAGATAGATCACAACGCTGCGTTTTTGGCCCGGAGAATGGACCGGAACACAATAGCCGCCGCCGATTCCGGCTTCTTTGAGCAGCATGTCAAATGTGTGGTCGATTGAACCTGGTTTTGTCGGCTCGCCGGTAATCGGGTGGCGGCCCACTTGCCACCCAAACGGAATGTTGGTGATGTTCAGGACGTCGAACAGAGAACATGCGCCCAGCGGACCTGCATCGGCGATTGTCTGCAGGAATTCATCGTTGACGCTGGTCAGGCTGATTGTTGGTTGAAGCTTCCCGTCTTCGCGATTGCTTATGTCAACAACAGCAAATTCCTCGAAGCCGAAAGCATCGGCCAGCGCCTTTGGTGCTCTCTTACGATTGCCAAAATCTACAGACCGGACAACGTTGCTGTATTGTGCCGCTTCCATGGAAATTCCCCCTCCGAAACTGCAACCTGTAACAAGATTGAGACCAAAAAACCTTGAGCGCGTCAATTGCCGCAATCATGGATGGCGCAAATGCACCACTTAAACCTCTGATTGTCCAGCCAACAAATATTTGACTGTGAAAGACCTAGCGCTTTTTCCGGTTCACACTTCCCGCTCACCGAGGGTATTTGAACCATAGTTCGCACAATACTTGCCCTGGATAGATTCACTATCCAAAGCGCAGTAAAAGCACACCCGACAACGTCAGCACTGTGGCAAACACCTTTGCCGCAGTGAGGCGTTCCTTCAAAAACAGGACGCCGATGAACAGGGCGAAGATTGTGCTGGTTTCGCGCAGAGCCGTGACCACGGCAATCGGCGCCTGGGTCATGGCCCAGACCACCAGCATATAAGCACCCACTGATGCGCCGCCGCCGACCAGCATTGTGCCTTTTGCTTCTGTAAACACACGAAAAAGAGCAGGGCGGTTGATGACGCCGATGAGGCAGGCGAAAACCGTTGCGTTGATCGCGGTCATCCAGGCGATATAGCCCACGGCAGTGCCTGCTGCGCGTGCCCCCAGACCGTCGAGTAGCGAATAGCCTGCAATGCAGACACCGGTCACCAGGGCCGCCCCTACGGCAGCCGGATTTCGCAGACCATCACTCTGCCGCATCAGCCCCAGACAAAAAATCCCGGCACAGATAAGAACGATGGCAGCCAGTTGTGAAGGTACCAGAACCACTCCCATCCCGAGGACCGAGACAAGGGTCACAAGGGCAGGGCCGCTACCGCGGGCAATAGGGTAGACCTGGGTAAAGTCCCCCAGTCTGTATGATTTCATCAGGCTGAGTTGATAGGCCGTATGAACGCAAACCGAAGCCGCCAGCCACGGCCAGCTTTCCGGCGAAGGAAATGGTACAAACGGCATCGCCATGAGGGCAATGGGTGCATGGCCGATCGTTACCGCTGTCATGGAAACCACCTTGTCACTGGTGGACTTGACGACCGCGTTCCACGATGCATGCAGAAGGGCTGCAAGCAGCACAATAAGGAAGACGTTGAGGGTCACAGCGAGGACAGTGGGGAAACGCGAACGAAATCCGTCCGCAATGGCGTCTTAAACAAACAGATCAACCTTTTCAAATGTCCGGACATCGACCAGTCCGATGTCTGAAATTCGCAGCTCCGGGATGACAACGAGCGCAAGCAAAGAATGCTGCATATAGGCGTTGTTGACGGTGCACCCGCAATCGGCCATCGCCTTAACGAGTTGGTCGGCCTTGCCGGCAACGATGTCGGCACGTTCGTCTGACATCAGCCCCGCGATGGGCATTTCGACCATGGCTTTCTCTACGCCCTGGCTGAACAGTGTGACGCCACCGCCGACCTCGTTGAGTCGGTTCGCGGCCAGAGCCATGTCCTCTTTCGAGGTGCCCACCACGATCATGTGATGACTGTCATGGGCAACAGTAGAGGCGAGGGCGCAGGGCTGATTGTAGCCAAAACCGGAGACAAACCCGTTGACGACGTCGCCGGTGGCTTTGTGGCGTTCGACAAGGGCGATCTGACAGATGTCACGTCGCATATCGCCGCACACCATCCCGTCCACCACGGCAAGTTCTTCCTGCAGGGCTCTTGTCGGCGCCTGGTTCTCCACAACTCCGATCACATTGACGGTCACAGGCCCGGCACCGTCCGGCGCAGGGACATCAAAGTCCTGAGCCAGCAAATCACGCTTCATGTTGACCGTGTTTTTGGCGCTGTCCGGGTAGAAAAATGCCGGGATGTCAACTGCCACGCCATCTGAACCCGCCAGTTTGAGACCTCGCCCGTAAACCTCCGATATGGAAAGTTCCGATAGATCATCGACCAGCAGGAAATCAGCCAGTCTGCCAGGCGCGATCGAGCCAAGTTCCCGTTCCACTCCAAAATGCTGCGCCGTATTCAGGGTTGCCATCTGGATTGCCGTGACCGGCGGCAGGCCCTGTTCGATCGCATGGCGCACCACGCGGTTCATGTGGCCGTCATTTACCAAAGTGCCAGAATGACTGTCGTCGGTGCAGAGAATAAAATTGCGCGGGTCCAGTCCTTCTTCAGTCACGGCGCGGACCTGTTCGGCAACGTCGTACCAGGCCGACCCAAGCCGCAGCATGGCGCGCATCCCTTGCCTGACCCGAGCAATCGCGTCTTCCTTGCGGGTGCCTTCATGATCGTCAGCCGGGCCACCGGCAGCATAGGCGTGGAACGCCTTGTCGAGGGCCGGTGACGCGAAATGCCCTCCCACGGTTTTGCCTGCATTCATCGTTGCAGCAATGGCACTCGTCATACGCGGTGTATTGGCCGCAACACCGGGAAAATCCATGACTTCGCCAAGCCCAATGATGTTCTCCCACGTCATCGCCTCGGCAATCGCGTTGGAGCCAAGGCTGGCGCCTGCATGCTCAAGGCCAGGGGCGGATGGCACACAACTGGGCATCTGAACAAAAACATTGACCGGCATGGCAAGTGCTTCGTCATGCATCAGCCGAACGCCTTCGAGTCCCAGAACATTAGCGATCTCGTGCGGATCTATGAACATGGATGTGGTGCCGTGGGGTATTACTGCGCGGCAGAATTCAGTCACGGTGACCATACCGGATTCAACGTGCATGTGTGCGTCGCACAGACCAGGGACAAGATAGCGTCCGTCTGCTTCGATCACCTCAGTTGCGGGTCCGATGCAGTGGCTTGCATCCGGCCCGCACCAGGCAAACCGTCCGCCGGATATGGCGATATCAGCATCATCGACAATCTCACCGGAATAGACATTGACCCAACGACCACCCCGCACCACGAGGTCGGCGTGTTTGCGTCCCATTGAGACATCAACAAGCTGAGATGCCATGTCGGCCCATGGGGAAGGCTTCGGAAATTTCATGGTCGGACTCCGGCTGGGTTGGTGTGTAAACGTTGGCGCATCGGGCCCTGAGCCACAAGCACCAACCATCTTAGAGCGCGCGTTTGCTGTCGATAATTGTCTGGACTGTCTGTTGAAGTCCAATACGGCTTGCTTTAGGCCACTTTAGAACGGGGTGGCGTGTGACTTGGGTATTGGTGGCGTCTGAATGATTAAGGTTGAGGCACTGAACAAGCAGTTCGGCGGTGTTCGTGCCGTCAACAATGCCTGGGTGGACGTGACCGAAGGGTCCATAACTGGCCTCATTGGCCCCAATGGCGCGGGCAAAACAACACTGTTCAACATTATTGCAGGCTTGTTCCCGCCCACATCTGGCAAGGTTTTTCTGGACGGTGAAGATGTCACGGGTCTGCCGCCGCACAAGTTGTTTGGAAAGGGGTTGCTGCGAACCTTTCAGATCGCTCACGAGTTCTCGTCTCTCACCGTGATCGAAAACCTGATGATGGTGCCGCCCGATCAAAAAGGTGAGCGTCTGCTCAACACCTGGCTCAGCCGTGGCGCGGTAAAGCGCGAGGAAGAAGCGATCAGAGCCAAGGCAGAAGAGGTGATCAGCTTTCTCAACCTTGAACATTTGATGCACGAAAGGGCCGGTAACCTGTCCGGTGGCCAAAAGAAGCTGCTGGAGCTTGGTCGCACCATGATGGTCGATGCCAAAGTCGTGCTGCTTGATGAAGTCGGGGCCGGGGTTAACCGGACGCTTTTGGCCGAGATTGGCGATGCGATCATTCGCTTGAATAAGGAGCGCGGTTACACCTTTTGCATGATCGAACATGACATGGATTTCATCTCCCGCTTGTGTGACCCGGTGATCGTGATGGCGGAGGGCACCGTCCTCGCACTCGGCTCGGCCAGTGAGGTGCGCAACAATGAGGCCGTGATCGAGGCCTATCTGGGCCGTGGTCTCAAGAACAAGACGCCAGCCCAGGAATCGGCCTGATGTTTCTCAGTGGTGATAATCTGACGGGTGGTTATGGCGGTGCCGACATACTGCACGGCTGTTCCCTCGGTGTCGAAAAGGGCGAAATCGCGGTGATTGTCGGCCCGAACGGCGCCGGAAAATCGACCGCCATGAAGGCCATGCTGGGCATGTTGCTCATCCGCGAGGGCCAGGTGACGCTTGATGGGCGTGATATCACTAGTCTGACCCCACAGGACCGGATCGCAGAAGGTGTCGCTTTCGTGCCGCAGACCAGCAATGTGTTCACCGGCATGAGCGTCGAGGAGAATCTCGAAATGGGCGCGTTCCTGCGGCGGGATGATTTTTCCGGTACCATGGAAGAGATTTTCACACTGTTTCCCATTTTGAAGGAGAAACGGGCGCAACTGGCCGGCGAACTGTCCGGTGGTCAGCGCCAGCAGGTCGCCGTTGGTCGCGCGCTGATGACAAAACCCAGCGTGTTGATGCTTGACGAACCGACAGCCGGCGTATCGCCAATTGTTATGGACGAACTGTTCGACCGCATCCTGGAAATCCGCGAAACCGGCGTTGCCATTTTGATGGTTGAGCAAAACGCCCGCCAGGCTCTGAACATCGCCGACCGTGGCTATGTGCTGGTTCAGGGCCGCAATCGGTTCACGGATACTGGCGAAGCGCTGCTCGCCAATCCGGAAGTGCGGCAGAGCTTTCTGGGGGGCTGAACATGATCGATACAATCAATGCATTCGTCCTTTTTGCCAATTTTGTTCTGGTGCCGGGCCTGGCCTACGGCGCTCAGCTGGCACTGGGAGCGCTCGGAATCACCTTGCTGTATGGTGTCCTGCGATTTGCCAACTTCGCCCATGGCGACACGATGGCGTTTGGCACGATGGTGGTCATCCTTTTCACCTGGTTCTTTCAGCAAAATGGCATCACCATCGCGCCGCTGCCGACCGCACTGTTGGCGATTCCGATCGGTGTAGCGCTGACCGCTGCTGTCGCCCTGGCAACAGACAGGCTGGTTTACAAGCACTATCGCGAGATCAAGGCCGTGCCTATCCGCATGGTGATGGCCTCTGTGGGCGTGATGTTCGTCATGAACGGCGTTGTGCGCTTCATTATCGGCCCAAATGATCAGAGTTTCGCCGATGGCCTGCGCTTTCTCATTACCGCCCGGGACTTCAAGAAAGCCACGGGACTGAACGAAGGACTCGCCATTAAGATGTCGCAGGCGTTGACGGTGGGCGTCGCCGTACTGCTGGTTGTGGCACTGTTCTGGTTCCTCAACCGAACACGCACCGGCAAATCCATGCGCGCCTTTTCGGACAACGAAGACCTTGCCCTTTTGTCGGGCATTTCACCCGCCAGGGTTGTCGCCGTCACCTGGATTATCGCAGCCGGTCTCGCAACAATTGCCGGAACACTTTACGGTATCGACAAGAGCTTCAAACCATTCACCTATTTCCAGCTGTTGCTACCAATGTTTGCCGCAGCAATCGTTGGCGGCGTTGGGAACCCCGTTGGCGCCATCCTGGGCGGCTTTGTCATCGCATTTTCGGAGGTCACCGTCACTTATGCCTACAAGAAGTTTCTGACCTATCTGGTGCCAACCGAATATGCGCCGGATGGTCTGGTTCAGTTGTTGTCGACGGATTACAAATTCGCAGTGTCGTTTATCATTCTGGTCGTTGTTCTGCTTATACGACCCACGGGCCTAATGAAGGGTAAGGTGATATGAGCAATTCCCTGCGCGCCGTTCTTGGTTTTGGGGTGTTTTTCGTCCTGCTCTTCCTGGTTGGCTTTTACCAGTCGTGGAACGTCATGCTTGCGATCTTCAATCTTTGTCTGATCTCGGGCGTCATGGCGCTCGGCGTCAACATCCAGTGGGGTTATGCCGGTCTGTTCAATGTTGGGATCATGGGTTTTGCGGCGCTTGGCGGCGTTGCAGCCATGCTGACATCACGTGCACCGGTTGCTTCGGCCTGGCAGGCGGGTGGAAGCAACCTGTTCATTGCCGCTTTGGTCACGCTGATTGTCATTGGTCTTGCAGTGGCGGCCTACAGAAAAATTCGCCCCAGCCCCATGAAATCGCTGATTATGGTGCTGATTATCGGCGTCGGCTATTTCGCGATCCGCACTTATTTTGATCCAGCCGTACTGGCGATCGAGGCCGACAATCCGGCAAAGTCGGGTTTCCTTGGCGGCCTTGGCGTGCCGATTATCTTCTCATGGGCAATTGGCGGCCTGTTCGCAGCGGGTATTGCCTGGCTGATTGGAAAGATCGCTCTCGGCCTGCGTTCCGACTATCTGGCCATCGCCACGCTCGGCATATCGGAAATTCTGATCGCCGTAATGAAGAACGAGGACTGGCTGACACGGGGCGTAAAAAACGTGTCCGGGTTGGACCGTCCTGTACCTTACGAACTGGCACTGCAGGAAAGTGCCTGGTTCATCAGCCAGATCGAAAACCTGTTTTCAAACCGATTGGATGGCCTTTCAGAAGCCGGTCGCGAATTGGCATTGAGGGGGCTGGTCGTGGAATATTCCAGCGTCTTCGTAAAGCTTTGTTATTCCGGCCTCTTTTTGGCGGTTCTTTTGACGGTGCTCTTGCTATGCGTTTTGGCGCTGGCGTCACCGTGGGGACGCATGGTGCGGGCAATCCGCGACAATGAGGTTTCGGCTGCGGCCATGGGCAAGGACGTCACCCGCCGGCATCTCCAGATTTTCATTCTGGGATCCGCCGTGGTCGGCATCGCCGGTGCCATGCTCACCACGCTCGACGGTCAGTTCACACCCAGCACATACCAACCTCTGCGCTACACGTTTTTGATCTGGGTCATGGTAATAGTCGGAGGTTCCGGAAACAATCTGGGTTCGGTGCTCGGCGCGTTCATCATCTGGTTCATCTGGATCGAAGCGGAACCGGTTGGAAACTGGCTGATGCAGACAATCACTTCGACGTTGGAGCCCGACAGCGGGTTGCGCCGTCACCTGCTGGATTCAGCACAGCACATGCGGCTCTTCATCATGGGTGTTGTCATGTTGACTGTGATGCGTTTCAGTCCCGGCGGCATCTTGCCGGAACGAACAGCCGCGCGTTAGGAACGATACAAAACCAAGGTTGCAAAGGCCATAAAAACGAGGGACATTGTCGCCCAACGCAGGGCAGGGGCAGCGTTCTGCGGTTCAACGAAAGACAGCTGAAGAAGCTGCTTAAAGCAAAACTCACTGGGAGATTAACATGAAAAAACTACTACTCGCCTCCACAATGCTGGCTGGCCTTACCGGCGCAGCATTTGCCGATGGCCACGAAGTCAAAATGGGAATTATTCTCGGCTTCACCGGCCCGATCGAATCGCTGACACCGGACATGGCTGCCGCGGCGGAACTTGCCATGAAAGAAGCGTCAGACTCAAAGAAACTTCTGGACGGTAAGGTAGTCGTTCCGGTCCGCGGTGATTCAACCTGCACGGATTCAGCTGCTGCAACTGCTGCTGCCGAACGCCTGATCACGTCAGACAACGTGGTCGGCATCATGGGTGCAGATTGTTCAGGTGTAACCACGGCTATTGCCAACAATGTCGGCGTGCCGAACGGTGTGACCATGGTGTCTCCCTCTGCCACGTCGCCAGCGCTGACAACAATCGAAGACAAAGGCTTCTTCTTCCGTACCTCGCCGTCTGATGCGCGTCAGGGTCAGGTCCTGGCCGATATTTTGAAGGACAAAGGCATATCCAAAGTCGCAGTCACCTATACAAACAATGACTACGGCAAAGGTCTTGCTGACTCATTTGCCGCTGCCTTTAAGTCAAATGGTGGCGAGATCACAATCAGCGCAGCCCACGAAGATGGCAAAGCCGATTACTCGGCAGAAGTTGGTGCGCTGGCTGCCGCCGGTGCAGATCACCTCGCCGTGTTCGGTTACGTTGATCAGGGCGGCAAGGGCATCATTCAAACATCCCTTGATACCGGTGCATTCGAGAATTTCATTCTGGCTGACGGCATGATCGGCGACTCGCTGATCGCCGCAATCGGAGATGATCTCAACGGTACCATCGGAACGCTTCCAGGTTCTGAGTCCGAAGGTGCTGCGAAGTTCAAAGAAGTCGCCACCGCTGGCGGCCTGAAAAAGAACGATGGTCCGTTCATGCCGGAATCCTATGATGCAGCGGCGCTGATGATCCTTGCCATGCAGGCCGCTGGCTCCACTGACCGCGCTGCGATCCAGTCCAAGATCATGGAAGTGGCCAACGCACCCGGCGAGAAAATCCTGCCAGGAGAACTGGGCAAGGCTCTCGATATCCTGAAATCAGGTGGCGCCGTCGACTATGAAGGTGCTTCCAACGTGACCTTTAGCGAAGTCGGTGAAGCAGCCGGATCCTACAAGGAACTGGAAGTCAAAGCCGGCAAGTTCGAAACCATCAAAGTCCGTTAATAGCGACTTTACAGGTTGAACAAGACTGTGCCCGGTGGCTGTATGGCCGTCGGGCATTTTTTTTTGGAGTAAATGAATGACACGGACGGGCGCACAGCTTTTGGTCGAATGCCTTTTGGCACAGGAGGTCGATATGGGCTTCGGTGTGCCCGGAGAGAGCTACCTTGCGGTGCTGGATGCGCTGCATGACGTCTCGAACTCCTTTCGTTTCATCAATTGTCGCAACGAAGGTGGAGGAGCCTTCATGGCCGAAGCCTATGGCAAACTGACGGGCAAGCCCGGTGTGCTGTTCGTGACCCGCGGGCCCGGAGCGACAAACGCTTCGATTGGCATTCACACGGCGATGCAGGATTCCACGCCCATGGTGGTGTTTGTCGGTCAGATCGAGACTTCAATGCGCGGGCGTGAGGCGTTTCAGGAGCTGGACTACAAGGCTGTCTTCGGATCAATGGCCAAATGGGTTGTCGAAATTGACGATGCTGACCGGGTTCCAGAACTTGTCAGTCGAGCATTTGCGGTTGCCCAATCCGGTCGGCCCGGCCCGGTGGTGGTGGCACTGCCGGAAGACATGCTGGTTGAAATGACAGATGCCGTGCCGCGGGGGCGTGTGGTGCCGGTACAGGCTGAACCGTCATCCAGCAGCATCGACCATGTTATGGATTTGCTGGCGGCTGCCGAAAGGCCCGTTGTGGTTGCGGGCGGAGGCGGATGGAACCGCGAAGGAGAAGCGGCACTGAAAACGTTTGCCGAAGCGAACCGTTTGCCGGTTATAGTGACCTTCCGCAGCCAGGAAATCATCGACAACAATTCCCCCAGCTACATTGGCGATGCCGGGTTTGGTCTGGCACCGGAAATTCGTTCATTCCTCGATGAAAGCGACCTTTTGATCGCGCTCAACGTTAGGTTTGGAGAAACGCTTACGGACGGCTACAAACTATTCGACCCGGCCACCTTCGATAAGAAACTCGTTCACGTCCACGCCAGTGAGGCGGAGCTTGGAAAAATTTTCACACCCGATCTTGCTGTTCTCTCCGGCCCGAACAAGGCTGCGTCAGTTCTGGCAGAACGGGTGCCTGTCAGTGCGCCATCATGGTCGAAACGAACTGCCCAGGCTCGTCAGGCCTGGGTCTTGGGACTTGAGGTCAAGCCTCAGCCTGGCGGGGTCGACATGGGCGAGATCATGGTCTGGCTGCGTGAAAACCTTCCCGACGACACAATCATCACCAACGGCGCTGGAAATTTTGCCATTTGGTGCGGGCGCTATCTGCTCTACGGCGCCGGCAAGAGGCTGGTTGGTCCGCAGGCAGGTTCGATGGGAGCTGGGGTTCCAGCTGCGGTGGCCGCCAAACTGATCGATCCCAGCCGCTTTGTGCTGTGTTTTGCTGGTGATGGAGATTTTCAGATGAACGGCATGGAACTGGGGACCGCTCTGCAATATGGCGCTGCCCCGGTTATTCTTGTGCTTAACAACGGCACCTACGGCACCATACGTCTGCATCAGGAGCGGGAATATCCGGGCCGGGTGAGCGGCACAGACCTGGTCAACCCGGATTTTGCAATGATCGCAAAAGCCTATGGCATGGCGGGAGAAACGGTCGAGCGTACAGAAGAGTTCGAAGCAGCATTTGGGCGCGTCTGCGCCTCGCCAAATGGTGGTCTGATCGAGCTCGTCATTGATCCTGAGGGTCTGTCCCCACGCACGACAATAAGTGCGCTCAGGGAGCGCGTGTCTTGACCTCGTGCCTCATAATTCGCAACTAGTCGGGGACAGTCATTGCGGAGAAGAATCATGCTGGCACTCACATTTCCCGGGCAGGGTTCACAAGCCATCGGCATGGGCAAGGAGTTGGCGGATGCGTTTCCCGAGGCACGGGCGGTTTTCGACGAAGTCGATGACGCACTCGGCGAAAAGCTTTCAAGCGTCATCTGGGATGGCGATATTGACACTTTGACCATGACTGCCAACGCCCAGCCCGCGCTGATGGCGGTTAGTCTGGCAGCGTTGCGTGCGATGGAAGCGGGGGGCTTCCAGGTTACGAGCGCAAACTACGTTGCAGGACACAGCCTGGGGGAATATTCCGCCCTGGCAGCTGCCCATGCCCTTACAATTGCTGATACGGCGCGTCTTTTGCGTATTCGCGGTGATGCGATGCAGGCTGCAGTCCCGGCCGGCAAGGGAGCCATGGCCGCGATTATTGGGTTGGAACAGCCGGCGGTAGAAGCGATCTGCCTTGAAGCAACCGAGGGCGACAATGCCTGTCAGATAGCCAATGACAATGGTGGTGGCCAACTCGTCATCTCCGGCCATGCAGAGGCCGTTGAGCGGGCTTCCGGGAAGGCAAAGGAGGCGGGCGCCAAACGGGCATTGCAGCTACCCGTGTCCGCGCCGTTCCACTCGACATTGATGCAGCCTGCTGCGGATCGGATGGCTGAGGCTCTCGATTCTGTCACGATCGAGCCGACCATTGTGCCACTCATATCTAACGTGCTGGCGGAGCCTATTTCGCATCCGGGAGACATTAGAAAGCGCCTGATCGAGCAGGTCACGGGGCGGGTTCGCTGGGCAGAAAGCGTGGCCTATATGTCGGAACAGGGTGTCAGACAGATTTGGGAAATCGGCTCCGGCAAGGTTTTGACCGGTCTGGCGAGACGCATAGACCGCGAAATGGATGGTAGGGCCATTGGCAGCCCCGACGATGTCGGTTCAGCACTCGAATCCCTTGCCTAATCAGCTGAATGCAGTTGCCATTCAAATGGCACAACATTTTCTCAAATCAGGAGAATTTCATGTTCGACCTTTCTGGAAAGAAGGCCCTTGTCACCGGAGCTTCAGGAGGCATTGGCGAGTCCATTGCTCGGGCGCTGCATGCCGCCGGCGCCATTGTCGGTTTGCACGGGACCCGCGAAGAAAAGCTACAAGCTCTGGCGGCCGATCTGGGTGACCGGGTGCATGTGTTTCCAGCCAATCTGGGCGATGGTGCTGCTGTTAAGGCATTGGCCGAAACTGCCGAGAAGGAACTCGGGGGCATCGATATCCTGGTCAACAATGCCGGTATAACCAAAGACGGTCTGTTTGTGCGCATGAGCGATGACGATTGGGATTCGGTCCTCGACATCAACCTGAAATCCGTGTTTCAGCTGACCCGGGATGTGGTCTACCCGATGATGCGTCGCAAAGGTGGACGGATCATCAACATCACTTCTGTTGTTGGTGTGACCGGCAATCCCGGGCAGGGCAATTATTGCGCCTCCAAAGCGGGGATGATCGGTATGTCAAAGTCGCTTGCCATGGAGATTGCGAGCCGCGGAGTGACAGTCAACTGTGTTGCACCCGGGTTCATTGAAACCCCGATGACAGATGCACTCAACGACAAGCAAAAAGAGGCCATTTTGGGCAGTGTTCCGGCAAAAAGGCTTGGCACCGGTGATGAAGTTGCGAGCGCGGTGGTCTATCTGGCCAGCAATGAAGCATCCTACATCACCGGCCAGACGGTTCATGTAAACGGCGGTATGGCAATGATTTAGGGACTTTAGAGGTGTCGTAAACTTCTAAATTTCGCTGTTTTGCTTCCACCCCTGTTGAAAAGCACGTATCGCCCTATATAGGGTCGTCTGCGCACTTGATATGTTCGAGCGTGCAAACTAGGAAAATGCAACGTTAATACGCCATAGCAAGGAAGATTCTATGAGTGATACCGCAGAACGCGTGACGAAGATTGTTGTCGAGCACCTTGGTGTTGAAGAAGACAAGGTGGTCTTGAATGCATCTTTTATCGACGATCTCGGCGCTGATAGCCTGGATACTGTCGAGCTTGTGATGGCATTCGAGGAAGAGTTTGGTGTCGAAATCCCCGACGATTCCGCCGAAACGATCCAGACTGTAAAAGACGCCGTCGACTATCTGGAAAAGAATAAAGCCTGATTGTCTTGCTTCAACAGGCCTGCTGCGGCGGGTCTGTTCGCAACCACAGGGTCGGGCTTTTGCCAACCCGGTGTGCATGAATTGAAGCATATTCCGCATTTCACAACCATTCGGGAGAAGACATGAGACGTGTTGTTGTCACAGGCATCGGCATGGTTTCTCCGCTCGGCGGCGATGCGGAGACAACCTGGTCGAATATTCTGTCTGCCCGATCTGCGACCAAGAAAGTCGAGAATTTTCAGGTTGACGACCTGCCGGCGCAGATCGCCTGTCAAATTCCCTTTGGCGACGGTTCCGATGGATCCTTCAATGCGGACGACTGGATGGAAGTCAAGGAACAGCGCAAGGTTGATCCGTTCATCGTCTATGCCGTTTCGGCCGCCACCCAGGCACTGAACGATGCAGGCTGGCACCCGAAGACCGACGACGAGCAGCACACAACTGGAACCATGATCGGCTCCGGTATCGGGGGCCTGCAGGGTATCGAGCAGACTTCGCTGCTTCTTGCGGAACGTGGTCCGCGCCGCGTCAGTCCTTTCTTTATTCCCGGGCGCCTCATCAATCTGGCTTCAGGCTATGTGTCGATCATGCATGGCCTCAAGGGGCCAAATCATTCTGTGGTCACAGCCTGTTCGACGGGCGCGCATGCGATTGGCGACGCCGGCCGCATGATTGCGCTTGGTGATGCCGATGTCATGGTTGCGGGTGGTGCAGAATCTCCCGTGTGCCGGCTTTCATTGGCTGGTTTCGCCGCCTGCAAGGCCTTGTCTACCGACTATAATGAAACGCCTGAAAAAGCCTCGCGTCCCTGGGACGAAGACCGCGACGGATTTGTTATGGGCGAGGGCGCAGGCATTGTTGTGCTGGAAGAATATGACCACGCGCAGGCCCGCGGCGCGAAAATTTATGGCGAGTTGATCGGTTATGGCCTTTCCGGCGATGCATTCCACATAACGGCGCCGGCCGAAAATCACGAAGGTGCGTTCCGGGCCATGAAGGCCAGCTTGAAACGCGCCGGAATTGACGCTTCCGAGATCGACTACGTGAACGCCCACGGCACGTCGACCATGGCGGACACTATGGAGCTTGGTGCGGTTGAACGCCTCGCGGGCGATCACGCCTCCAAACTGACAATGTCGTCGACAAAGTCTGCAATCGGTCATTTGCTGGGTGCAGCCGGCTCGGTGGAGGCAATTTTCTGTCTCCAGGCGATGCGTGACAGCAAGGTTCCGCCGACATTGAACCTCGACAATCCGGCATCGGACACGCAGATCGACCTTGTTCCTCACAAGGCCAAAGACAAGGAACTGACGACCGTCCTGTCCAACTCATTTGGTTTTGGCGGAACAAACGCATCGTTGGTGTTCCGCAAGGTTTAGGTGTCTTCAGGCCCGGGCAGATGTTTGGCATACCGGCGCGGGCGCGGTACTGTCCCGTGGTTTCGCCACAAAGATTTGATTCTTCATGAAACCGAGCAAATGCAATTTCGTGAGAGAGCGAACGACGTGAGCGATCAACCAGGAAAACACTCTTTTGGAAGAAACGTCGCCCCGCCACGCGGTGACGAAGTGCATGTTGACAACGAACATTCGTTTGAGGACGGCCTTCCAGGGACGGTCCGGGATGCAGAAACTCCGGTCAGGAAGCGGTCTCGCTTTGCCCGCAGCGGTTTCGTCAGGCTTGCCAGTTTTATGCTCACGCTGGTCTTTCTCGGCGTGCTCGGTTTCGGTGCCGTAATCTGGTACGGCAAGACCGAGTTTGAGAAGCCCGGACCGCTGTCGCAGGCGGCCACCGTGGTTGTGAAACCCGGAACCGGACTAAACATTGTGACCGCCCAGCTTGAGGAGAAAGGAATCATTCCCGAGCAGGGCGCCATGCAAATTTTCAAGCGCGGTGTTCAGGCCTCAGGCAAGGACAAGTCGATCAAGGCGGGCGAGTTCGGTTTTAAGCCTGGCATGAGTATGCAACAGGTCATGCTGGAGTTGACCGAGGGCAAGCCCATAACCTACTCGATCACGTTGCCGGAGGGGTTGACCTCTTATCAGATTATCCAGCGGGTAGCAGCGGATCCGGTACTGACCGGCGAATTGCCAGACGTGCCGGAGGAAGGCAGCCTGCTGCCCGATACTTATGTATTTCAGCGCGGTGCCAGCCGGGAGGGGGTGGTGCAGCGGATGAAGGACGCACAGAAAAAGGCGCTGGAGGAAGTCTGGGCGAGCAGAGTAGATGGCCTGCCGCTGAAATCTCCGCAGGAAATGGCCATTTTGGCTTCCATTGTCGAAAAGGAGACTGGCGTCGGCTCGGAGCGTCCCCACGTGGCTTCCGTTTTCATCAACCGCTTACGAAATGGGCAGAGGCTTCAGACCGATCCCACAATTATCTACGGTATCTGGGGAGGCAAGGGGAAACCAAAGGACCGCGGAGGTCTGCGCAAGTCCGAACTGGAGAAGCAAACGCCCTACAACACCTACCAGATTGATGGATTGCCGCCCACGCCGATTGCAAATGCCGGAATCGCCTCTCTTAAAGCCGTTGCCAATCCGCTGGAAACGGATGATCTTTTCTTCGTTGCCGATGGGACCGGCGGGCATGTTTTCGCAAAGACGCTTGAGGAGCATAATCGCAACGTCGCCAAGTGGCGGGAGATCGAAGCGGAGCGCAGAAAAGCCGCCCAGCAAAGCGAGCAGAGCAATTGAGCCTGCAGAGTATGACCGGCTTCGCCCGCACCAACGGCGAAACAGCAGGTGTGGTATGGTCTTGGGAAATCCGTTCGGTTAATGGCAAGGGGCTTGACCTCAGGCTTCGCCTGCCTCCCGGGTTTGACGGACTCGAAGCGGCCGTGCGGAAAGCCGCAGCAGAGCGCTTTTCCCGCGGTAACCTACAGGTCTCCCTGACATTGACCGGGGGGCCTTCCACGGCAGTTCCCACCATCAACGACGCGGCGCTTACTCAGGTATTGAGCGCGATAAAGGCGATAGACGACCGCGCCGGCACATCGCCATCCAGTGCAGCGCAGATCCTGGGGCTGCGCGGTGTTTTGGAGCTTGTCGAACCGACACTGGACGCTGATCAGCATCAGGTGCTGGAGACGGCCCTGCTGTCTGGTGCGATCCAGGCTCTGGACGAGCTGAAGGACCATCGGTTGCAAGAGGGTAAAGCAATGGCGGGTATTCTGTTCGGGCATCTGGATGCTGTAGACAGCCTCCGGAAGCGCGCAGAAGCTGACCCGGGCACCCAACCGGAAGCAATCAAGTCTCGCTTGGTGGAGCAGATCACGAAACTGCTGGAAGAGTCCGTAAAGCTTGACTCCGACAGATTGCATCAGGAGGCCGCGCTTCTTGCCACCCGCGCCGACATTCGCGAAGAATTGGACCGCTTGGAAGCCCACGTCACGGCTGGGCGCGGGCTGGTTGAAAGCGGCAGTCCGGCGGGCCGCAAGCTCGAGTTTCTGGCTCAGGAATTTAACCGCGAAACCAACACCCTCTGTTCCAAATCAAGCGCTGTCTCACTGACCGAAACAGGCCTTGAAATGAAGGTTGTGATCGATCAGTTTCGCGAACAGGTCCTCAATGTGGAGTAGATCATAATGGTTTCCGGCGACCTCAATCAGCGTCTCTCTTCACGTGTAGACCGCCGAGGGCTCATGCTGGTTCTGTCATCGCCATCCGGCGCGGGCAAGTCGACCATTGCCAGGAACCTGCTGAGAGAAGAACCGGAGTTGCAGCTTTCGGTGTCGGTCACGACCCGCGGCCGTCGGCCAAGCGAGATTGAGGGGACGCATTATCACTTCATCTCGCAGCGTGAGTTCGAGATGGTGCGCGACAATGACGGCCTGCTGGAGTCCGCCGAGGTACATGGAAATTTTTATGGGACGCCGCTTGGACCGGTTCAACAGGCGATGTCGCAGGGTCGAGACATGTTATTCGACGTGGATTGGCAGGGTGCGCTTCAAATGTTCGAAGCTGCGCGCGCCGACATCGTCAGCATTTTTATTTTGCCACCGTCCATGAAGGAACTTCGTAATCGCTTGGTGAGGCGTGCGGAGGATGCCGAAGATGTCATCGAACGGCGGCTTGAAAACGCCAAGACGGAAATGAAGCATTGGGCGGAATATGACTATGTCATTATCAACGATGATTTGAACCGCGCATTTTCTGAAGTGCAGTCAATTCTCATCTCCGAACGCCTGCGTCGTGACAGGCGAGTGGGTCTGCATGGCTTTGTCAACGAATTGCTCAAATAGACTTTACAAGCCGTTCCCTGGCGGTGGCCAGTGCCACGAATTGCTCGGTGGATAATTCCTCAGCGCGCAGCGTTCCGGCGATCCCGGTGTCGTCCAGCAAAGCCGCTCCGGCAATTCCCTTGAGGCTCTGACGGAGCATTTTTCGGCGCTGCCCGAACGCCGCCTGGGTCACCGTTTCGAGATGCCGGATCTCTGCTGCCAGTGGCTTTTCGCGCGGCTGAATCATGATCACTGACGATGTCACCTTTGGCGGTGGCGTAAAGGCCTGTGGCGGCAGGTCGAACGCTATTTCAGCATGGGTTCGCCAGTCACTCAAAACGCCGAGCCGGCCCCAGGCCTTGTCACCGGCATGTGCCGTTATCCGATGCGCAACTTCCCTTTGAAACATCAGCACCATTCCGTCCCAAAACGGTGGCCAGTCGGAGCCACCAACCCATCCCGTAAAAAGCGGAGTTGCGATGTTATAGGGAAGATTGGCAATCACCTTGACGGAATCCTCTCCAAGCCTGACGCCATGGTTCGCAAGGACTTCCCTGTGATCGAGGGCCAGTGCGTCGCCCTCCACAACATGCAACCGCGCATCGGCACTGTGGGAGATCTGTGCCAGCGCAGGGAGACACCTGGCGTCGCGTTCAATCGCGATAACCCGCTTTGCGCCGCTGGCGAGAAGAGCACGTGTGAGTCCGCCTGGTCCGGGCCCGATCTCAAGAACTGTCGTGTGTGAAAGGTCGCCCGCCGCACGGGCGATTTTCATGGTGAGGTTCAGATCGAGCAGGAAGTTCTGGCCAAGTGCTTTCCTGGCCGCCAGGTCGAATTTTCTGATGACATCGCGCAGGGGCGGCAGATTGTCGATGTGACTCATGCCGATACGCTTTGGGCGACAGAATGGGACGTCATTTCGTTGGCCATGCGTAAGGCTGCCACAAAACTTGCGGCGCTGGCCTGGCCCGTTCCTGCAATATCGAATGCGGTTCCGTGATCCGGAGATGTTCGCACAAAGGGAAGTCCCAGCGTTACATTGACAGCCTCATCAAACGCCAGAGCCTTGGCCGGTATCAAAGCCTGATCATGATACATGCACAGAGCGGCGTCATATCGGGCACGGGCAGCAGCGTGGAACATGGTGTCTGCGGGCAGGGGACCGATGCAATCCACGCCTTCGGCCTGCAAGAGCTGGACGGCAGGCAAAATGACACTCGCGTCCTCGCTACCCAGCGCGCCATCTTCTCCGGCATGCGGATTAAGCCCAGAAATGACCAGGCGGGGGCACGCAATTCCGAAGCGACTCCTGAGATCGGATGCGGTGATCCGTGCGGTTTCAACGATCAGGTTGGTTGTCAGCTCGCCGGCAACGTCGTGCAATGGAATGTGTATGGTTACAGGTACGGTGCGCAGCTCTGGTCCTGCCAGCATCATGACCGGCCGGGTGCGGCTGCTGTCAGCCCATCGCTGTGCAAGGACGCCGAGATATTCGGTATGGCCAGGATATTTGAAGCCAGCATCATACAACGTTTTCTTGCTGATCGGCAGCGTTACGACACCGCTGGCAAGGCCGCCATGAACCAGATCCACAGCCCGATCTATTGACTCGATCACGCCGGTTGCATCTTTTGCTGAGGGTCGTCCGGCACTGCCCTGCAATTTTGCAGCCAGGGGAAGAACCGGCAGCGAATCCTCGTCTTCATCGCGCCGGGCTTCAAATCCATCACGGGACGTTAAAATGCTGAGCTTGATCTCGATGCCCAGGAGCGCCGCTCGCTGCTGCAGCTGGTTGGGGTCGGCCAGCAAGACAAATGGCGGAAGAGTGTTTCGCTGGTCGCCATTCCAAACGTCCAGAACGACGTCCGGTCCTATGCCCGCCGGCTCGCCAATGGTGACGGCAAGCGGCAATGTGGCAATGTGCTTGTGAATCAAAGGGTTTAGCGTTCCTTGATGACCGCGCGGTCCCTCAGTTCTGCCAAATATTTCTCACCCACTTTCGTGGCCGCTTTGTTCAGGTCGCCGCCAGAGAAGATGTCGTCTGGGGACCGTTTTTCCTCTTTTACAAGACGTTCGCGACAGACGGCGAGCATTTCCACACCGCGTTCCGTATCCTGAGGCTTGGTCAGCTTGCCGACAGGCGTGGAAGAAATTGCGCCGGCCCAGTTGGGCGGCAACTGGCTTTCACGAACACGCCCGCGGGCAATGACGGAGACATCCTTCAGCTTGACTGCCACTGCCTGGGCGCCTTCACAGCCAGGATAGCGGTTACGAAACTGGCTCGCCTCAAGCCGCCTTTTTCGCAGCAGGGCTCCGCGTTTGTTATTGGGCACAACGAAGACAATCTGCTGGATGGTGTATTCCTTGACATCCTGGGTTCCCGCTCCAATTGCAGGAAGGTATTTGGGGCCTTTGTTACCATCCGCACCGCCACGCGATTCAGCGCGCATTCGGCCGCCGACTGCGCGCTGCCAGCTCATCTGCGCCTTGATGAACTGCTTGAATCCACGCTTGGTAACGCCCGAGCGGCTCATCACTTTGTTGAATTCGGACAGCGGTATCTTGTTTCGCTTAGCGAAATTCACATAGGCGGTGTCGACCTGGGAATCCGACACAACAGCATTGATGCGGCGTGCTTCCTGCATCTTGAGTTTCTCTTCGATCAGCTCTTTACGGGCAATAGCCGTCCGGTTTCCCTTCATGCGGCGCAACTTCACGAAGTTGGCCCGTCGCTTGATGTCATTGGTGGTTATCGGTTCGTTGTTGACGAGGACCGCGTATTTTGTGCCGCCCTTCTTGTTGATCTTCTTGATCTCAGGTGCCCCGGTGGTCACGGGCTTGTCGGCAGTCAATGGTTTGACGTCAGATACGGAGCCTCCCGATTGCGAGCACGCCGTCAGCAGGCCGATCCCCAATATCAGCGATAGTGATGTGTTCATCCGCATGTTTTTCGTTCCATACCAGTTTCGTCCGGGCTCAACGCCGATTCATTGATCGCTCGACCCGTTGAGCTTTTACCGCGCGCGGGACGGCGGTTCAATGGCATCAAAATAAGGTAAGAACATGAGCTTCGGCGTTGAAGCGAGATGTTCGTCATCAAAATGTTGCAGTGTCGTCAACATCGACGCTTCCGTCGAAATCCCCGATCGTCCGAATTCCGATGCGGAAGGATATTTTTTTGTCAGAAGGGCTGTCTGAAAACCGGTCGCGGGTTTCAGAGAAGGCAAGGCTGAACGAGAAGCACTCGTCCGCATAGGAAATGCCAATGCTGTTGCTGACCAGCGCGCTGTTTTCGAGATCGAACTGAGCACCGCCGAAAGTGCGCCAATGCTCAGCGAATCTGTACGAGGCTGAAAAACCAACCTGTTCACGATCGGTGGCGAAACTGTAGTCTGTCTGCGCTTCGATGAACGTGTAATTCGTCGATACATTCCACTTGGGCGTCGCGTAAGACGCGACAGTGTTCAGGCGACGCAGGTCCAGGTCTCTTTCGTCGAGCCGCACCTGAGTGGTCCAATTGAAGCCGCTGGCAAAGCCGATGCCCAAAGATGCCACATAGTCAGAACGATCTGTTTCGAGGCCCGATTCCTCACCCACATTTGTGGGGTCATCTTCACGGGCATAGGGGTTGTCGCCGCCGATGTGGAACGATTGCCCCACCATCGCGTTAAGGCTCAGACCATTGTCGAATTGAGCAGAGTAGCGAACACCAAGATTGGCGCGTGTTCCGCTTTCAATCCTGTCATAGCCCGAAAACTTGTTGGCCGAAAACAGGTTGGTGGTGTCAAACACCAGACTTTGCGCGTCCTCATTGGGCAACACCCCGCTGAAGCCAAGATCCGGACGCACGAGAAGCTGCGCTATCGGCTCAAGAATTTGGGTTGTGCGGTCAGTGCGGATCAGCAGGGGGTAACTCACCTGAAGCCCGGCGGTCGGCATGAATCGGAAATTGGAACCCTGATCAATTAGGGTTCCACCCGAACTCAGGTCCGGGTTGGCGAAAACGTCGGTCGAAGTGCTGTCTGCGCGAAGGTTAAAGAACGGCGAGGCGGTTACACCGCTGTACGAATAATACGTCTTGCGCCAGCCGACATCGACACTGGCCCGTGTGTAGTCTCCCTGGGCACCCGCAACACGCAAATCTTCGCCAACGCCGGTGTTGCGCTCGTCCAGCCTGTCGCGGTCAATACGTGTGATGTTCACGTCCATTGTGAACTCGCCGCCGGTCAGTTCGCTGGTTTTGACGGTGTTGTAGTCGAGCGATGGCAGAACCAGGGGCTGGAGGCTTTCGTCAGAGAACGCCGGCGTGTCGGTCGACTGGACAAGATATTCGCGGGCCGAGAGGTCGAAGTAGCTCTTGTTGCCAAGGCCGCGCAGATAAATCTCGTTGGTTATGTTGGTGCCGCTCCATCCCTCGATTTCGTAGGTGCGGCCAAAGTTCAGGTCGGTCTGCTTGAGCACCGACCAACCGAAAGACCAACGGGGATTGATCTTGAATTCGCCCCTCGTTGCGATCAGACCACGGCCGGTTTCGGCACTATCAGGCAGAGTATCAAACGCGTTGGGCTCTTCCTGGCGAATGCCCGCAGCTTCTATTTCGTAGTACCCGTTTTCCAGCTGGTGGCGCCAGCGAGCCTGGGCGAGCACGCCCTGCTTGGAGTAGCCGGTTGCAGTCAGGGTGAGATCGTGAGTATCCCCTGTTTCGATGAAAAAGCCTTGCTGATACCAAAAACCGAGCTCGTCGTCATAGCCGATCTGCGGGATGAGCAAACCGGTTTTACGCTTTACCGATGGATCGGCGTGGCTGAAATAGGGCAGGTAAGCAATCGGCAGTCCGAAGAGCTCAAACTTCGCGTTGCGATAGGTAACCGTCTTTTCGACCCCGTTCAAAATGACTTTTTCGGCCTTTACCTGCCAGATTGGTGCCTTGTCGGGTTTGTCCTGACAGGGTTCGCAGGCTGTATAGACGCCATGGTGAAAAACGGTTTTCTGTCCGGCAAACCGCTCCGCGCTTTCGGCAGCAAAGCGGGTGTTGTCTGGGGTTTCCACCCTGAGTGCATTGACGAAGCCCTGCCCAAAGTCGTCGGTGAGGTCTATTTCGTCGGCATAGATCTTGTTCCCGTCGGGCTCGATGATTTCGACATTGCCGTAAGCCCTGACCCTGCGGGTTCTTTGATTGTAAGATACCCGGTCTGCAACCACGTTGTAGCCGTCATAGTCGAGCTGCACAGCACCTGCAGCCGTTACGACCTGAGCGTCATTGTCGTAGGTGAGCGTATCCGCTTTCAGCAGCAATTGGGCATTGGGATCACTTTGCTGAGGTAAGCTTTGTGCATAGGCGACGCCACTGCCGTGCCATTCATGGGCAACGAATCCCAGTCCTGCCGCGGCGGTTGAAATCATGGCCGTCGCCATGAATTGCCTCAGGATCAGCTGACGGTCGTCAAGTTTTTGCAGGAGCGCGCGCAATCAGCCGTCCTCCTGGTAGAGCAATATCGTCACACCAATCAAAGTCCCCACAAAGGCCGGCGTCCATGCTGCAAGCATTGGAGGCACCAGGCCATTGCTCCCGAAAGTGATAACCAGTTTCGTTAAGACGTAGAGCACAAAGCCTGCCAAAATACCACAGAGAATCCGTCCTCCGCTCTGCCCAAATCGTGCGAAAGTTAACGATATTGTTGCAGCGATCAGGACCATCGCGACAAACATCATTGGCTGCGCCAAAAGAGCATGAAACTGGGTCTGAAAGGGCAGAGGGTTGTTGCCCGAAATCGCCGCTCTCTGGGCGGCCAGAGCCAGGTTCCAGATCGGGACATCCTGGGCCCGGGTCACGTTGGCCTTGAGTTGGGCCGGCGTGATGTTGACCGGCACAATGACCCGTTCGCGCTTAATGCTTTTTTTCCCAACCGACGTCTCGGAAACGTTGGTGAGCACATATTGGTTGCGTCGTCCGCTCCCAAGTTCGAAATCGGCTCTTTTCGCATCGTAGCGAACCCTGAACCCGCCGGTGCTGTCATAAACATAGATGGAAACGGCGGTCAGACGCCGACCATTCTGTTCCTCGAGTTTGGCCCGGATGATGGTATCGCCATCGGGACTGCCCACGCGAAGCCAGAAATTCGCTGTTTTGTTGCTGAAACTGCCTTTCACCCTGCCGAATGCCTCGGCCTCTGTGGCCCGGGAAAACTGTTGTCCGGCAACCGATAACGGACTGTAGAAGACAGCAGCTACGAGACCGAGTAACGCCGCCGCGACGAGCAACGGGAGCAGAAACTGCCACACCGACAGGCCTGAGGCGCGTGCCACCACGAGCTCCAGTTTTTTGTTGAGCACCAGAAGGGAAGCGACGGCCGCAAACAGACAGGCGAAGGGCAAGACCTCACCGGCGAAGGATGGTGCGCGAAACACGGCAATCAGAAATATGTCTGAGAAGCTGACATTGTTGAACTTGCCAAGCTCCCGCGACAGTTCGATCAGATCAATCGAGACGATCAGTCCCAGGAACAACAGGAAGATAAACATCACGTTGCGCAGAAAATGCCGGGCGAGATAGAAGCTGAATGTGGTGCCAATCATGGTGTCGTGCCGGACGTTTTATTGTTCGGTGTGACCCTTAAGCCCCACCTGGACAGCGACTCGATGGTCCGCTTCCACAGATCCTCCATTCGGTCCTCGGCGCGAGCCGGCAGGCCAATCTGACGGCCTGTAGCGAGCAAGTACAGACAAAGGGATATTGTCAGAACGGGAATTCCCCAGACGAGGTAGACCATGTTGGCCTCAATGCGGAGGGATCCTTCGGCAGAGATAGCAATAGCGCGAAGCACTATCGCCGTAGTTGCAGCATAGGCGAGAGCCCAGCTGCCTCCGTTGCGAGTCGTCCTGGGACTTGCGGCAAAAGCCAGAACCAGGAACATGATCATCAAACAGTAGAGCCCTCCTGTCAGTCGGGTGTGGAGAGCGGCGCGATAGTCCCCTGGCTTGTTCTTGAACAGCAGTTCTTCCGTGTTTGGATAGAACAGATGATAGGTCGAGACTTCGGTAAAACTGCCGGCATGGCTTTTTTTGGCCGGAGAAAACGAGGTCAGATTAAAAGCATAGGAGTTGAAGCGGATGACCGACAGATTGTCATTTTCCCTGGACAAGCGCTGGATCTGGCCGTCTTGCAGGACCAGAAAGCTGTTGCCGTTGACCTTTGAGACAGTTCCCCGTTTTGCTAAGTAAGTAAATGTTTCTTTTGGATTTCTTCCATCCAGAATAAACACGCCGCGCAGCTCGCCACCGGGCGCCCGACTGGCAACGTGAAAGGTAACACCACGACCAACATCCTGAAATTTCCCGTCCTGGATAATAATCGAAATGAGGTCGGCGCGAACCTTCGTTACAAAATCGCGCAGTGTCGACATCGACGTCGGTCCAACCCACAAATGCAACGTATAGACCACGATGGTCGCTGCCAGGCTGAGTGCCAGAAACGGACGAAGCAGCGTTTTCACCGACGCGCCCGCTGCGTTCAGGACCACCAGTTCTGAATCGTTGTTGAGATTGCTGATCGTGTGGCACAGCGCAATGAGCAGACCCAGTGGAATAATCCCCGCCATCAGCGTCGGCACGCCCAGCGTCGTCATCTGGAGGTAGGTGACGATGCCCTGACCTTTGCTCAAAAGCACGTCTACTTGCTGTACAGCGCGAACAACCCAGACAACACCAACCAGGCCGCCGGTCGCCGCAATGAGCGCAATGAGCGCCTTGCGGAAAATGTACCGCTCAACCAGATTAAGTCGCATTGCTGCTCCACAGGACGTATAGTCACGGTGGCTGAACCAGCCCCCATGCCTTGTATCATAACTCGCGGAGAAAGTGCCAACACCCAGACTTGGCGACGCGCGTCCGTTGCGTCTTTTTCCACCGTTCCCAACGCAGGACGGTAGCAGAAACCGATGGCAAAAAAGGGGCACAGCGTCGAGAGTCTTTCGCCATGGTTAATAGAATGTTGCTGTCGCGGCAAAAGCGCTCAATCGTGGATCAAACAGCTTGCAGGATGAGCACGATTTCCCCTACCTATCGCGAGAGAATTTAATACGGACCGGATCCCATACATGAGCCAGCAACCAGCCATCACTTTCTCAACCGCAGCCGCCCCGCGAAAGGGGGCGGTGGTCATATTCTGCGACGGTGACAACAATCTCGGTCCCTGGGGTGCCGCTCTCGGTTCCGGCGCTGTAATCGCAAAAGCGATGAAGGCAGGAGACTTCAAGGGCGAATTCGGCAAAACGCTCACGGTGATGGTGCCTGAGGGAACCGAACTCGACCGCATTATCGTTGTGGGCCTCGGCAAGGTCGACGACCTGACCGAGCATCACTGGCTGCGCCTTGGCGGCAAGCTGGCATCTGCGCTAAAGGGCATCGACCGGAGCGACGTTATGCTTGAACTCGATGGCCAGACCGTATCGGCCGCTTCGGTGGCTGAGGTCGCGCTCGGCATCAAGCTCGCATCATACAAATTCGACCGGTATCACACCAAGGGTGACAAGAAGAAAAAGAAGCAGGACAAGATCGTGCTGCACGCCAAAACCGCAGCCAATGCCAAGCGCAAATGGGCAGAAACGGATGGCGTCGCAGATGGCGTGTTGCTGGCCCGTGATCTGGTTGATGAACCACCGAATGTGCTCACACCTGTTGAGTTCGCAAAGCGTGCGTCTGCCTTGAAGAAACTCGGCTGCATCGTTGAAATTCTTGACGAACCGGCGATGAAAAAACTCAAAATGGGCGCTTTGCTGGGCGTTTCGCTAGGGTCGCGAAACCCCGCTCGCATGGCGATCATTCAGTGGAAAGGTGGCAAGGCGAAAGACCGTCCTGTCGCGTTCGTCGGCAAAGGTGTGACCTTTGACACCGGTGGTATCTCGCTGAAACCCGGCGCCGGAATGGGGGATATGAAAGGTGATATGGGCGGCGCGGCCGCCGTAACGGGGCTCATGCACGCACTCGCAGCACGCAAGGCAAAAGCCAACGTTGTCGGTGTGATCGGTCTCGTGGAGAACATGCCAGACGGAAACGCCCAGCGTCCTGGTGACATCGTCACGTCCATGTCAGGGCAGACCATCGAGGTGCTCAACACTGACGCTGAGGGGCGCCTTGTTCTGGCGGATGCACTCTATCACTGCAACAAGAAGTTCAAACCCAAATTCATGGTCAATCTGGCAACCCTGACCGGTGCCATTCTTGTCGCGCTGGGCAGCGAACATGCGGGGCTTTTTTCGAACGACGATAAGCTGTCTGAGCAGCTAACGAAGGCAGGACTCGACACCCAGGAAAAGCTCTGGCGTATGCCGTTGACCCCGGAATATGACAAACTTATCGACACCAAGAACGCCGATATGAAAAACATCGGCGGCCGTTACGCCGGGTCGATTACGGCCGGTCAGTTCCTGCAGCGTTTTGTTGGCAAAACCCCCTGGGCTCATCTCGATATCGCCGGCACGGCCATGTCGTCGCCAAAAACAGACATCAACAAGGGGTGGGCCTCCGGATTCGGTGTTCGCCTGCTCGATCGACTTGTTGCAGACCACTACGAGAACTGAGGGCCTGCCGGCGCTATCCGATGACAGAGGTCCTGTTCTACCATCTGACCGACCAGCGTCTCGAACAAGCTCTGCCGGGATTGCTTGAACGCAGTCTGGAGCGGGGTTGGCGAGCCGTCGTCCAGACTGGCGGCGAAGAACGCCGCGACGCACTCGACGCCCATTTATGGACCTATAGAGACGAAAGCTTTTTGCCACACGGGCGCGAAGGGGATGCCGAAGGGCAATCGGTCTGGCTGACCGTTGAGAGCGACAACCCGAATCGCTCACAGATTCGCTTTCTGGTCGATGGTGCTGAGCCTCCCGCCGATCTGGCGTCTTACGAGCGGGTCGTGCTGATGTTCGACGGCCACGATTCCGACGCGGTTTCAAACGCTCGTGTCCATTGGAAAGCGCAAAAAGAAGCTGGGCACGATCTGGCTTACTGGCAGCAGGAGGACGGGCGTTGGATTAAGAAGGCCTAGAGAAAGTAACTGGCTGCCCGCTCAAAGAAAATACTCAACACAACTGAAGCGCCGCCGCTGAAAACGGCATCTCTCCATTCACGGAAGCCAAGGTCAATTTCTTCAGGATCTGCATTCAAAATTCCGTTCGGCCAGTGCGGAAGAAACGACCGGTCCGGATGTTGATTAAGAACAAGAGATTCCAGGAATGGGGTCTGGACAGTTTCAGGCATAGTCTCTCGGGATACAACAGCGACCGGGCGGTTAATGGGAGAATTTTGCCATGACACCTCAGATGCGGCTCGGCTCATATTGGCTTTGACCGGCGCGAGATGGCCGGCAAGTGCAACTGCGGCGCCCAGCGACATCGCAAGCACGGCACACTTCACTTCGAATTGCAATGTGAGTTTCTCTGCAAGTCTCTTCATTCGCGGTTATTAGCAACTGCTCGCGGTGTTTGCGAATTGTTTGGAGCGCGTGGTTATTGATGGCGATGGCAGGGTTCAGTCGTCAACGCTACTGGATGAAAACCAGATATCCTCGTAAATTGCCAGAGCCGTATCTTCGGGCGCACGGTGCTTTGCCAGATGGGCTGACCGTATCTGCCCAGCCTGTGCTTTGTTGGGAACCAGGTGGCAACTGACTGTGTCGGAGGCACCTATACAGGCAATGAACCACGAGGGCGAAAGCGGTTTGACAGAATAACCCCTGTCGACGCGGGTGACCAACAATGCCAGCCCAATATCAGGTCCGGGGCGCCAGGGAAAAATCAACCGCCCGCCTGGATTCAAGGCCTCCAGCCAGCAGGCAGGCGGCGCTGTGACACCCGCATTGACATAGATAATATCGGACAAGGGGAGCGGACCCCGAGTTGCATTTCGATTGACAATTTCAACATTTTCATAGGGTTGCAGATTGTGCTTCGCCAATGCTGCGAGCTCTTTGTCAATCTCGAAGGCTCGTACTTTCCCGTCGGGGAGCACCAGCATCGCGAGGATGGCGGAATAGTAACCGGTTCCGGCGCCGATATGGGTTACTGCTTCTCCGGCCTGCGGGTCGGCGATGCCAAGCCACTGGGCGTGGAGTGAAGGTTGGCCATTGTTGATGCCCTTGTCAGCGGCAATTGCGAAGAGGGCGTTTTGATACAGGTATATCGGGTCGCTGCTCGGCGTGACGATGTATTGATTGCGCGCGCCAGTACTCCAGGATCCCGGGCTCATCATCCACGGTCCGGGACCGAGAAAGGCTTCACGGGGCACCTGAGCGAAGGCGCGCTCAAGACAAGGGTTTGTTGAACCGCTCATGGCGGCCATTGTGCTGGCGTAGAATGACCGGGCGTCGTCGAGGTTTATCGGCTTCAATGCGGCCCCGGGTGATATGGGGGTTTGCTCATTTCACAATGCAGACTGGCAAACGATTCTGGTCGCTTTACGGCGACATTAGCCTTCAACGAGAGAACTCAGCTCCAGCCATTCCTCTTCCACTTCAACCAGCCGCCGCTCGAACTCGGCTTTTTTGGTGGCCAGATCGCGAATGCGTTTGGAGTCACGTTCTGTTGATGCTGTGGCCAACAGTTTGTCGAGCTTCTTGATCGCCTCTTCAGCCTTTTTCATGATGCTTTCGAGTTTCTGGATGCGTTTACGGGTATCGGCCTGGTTCTCCCGCCTTGCAGCCTCCTTGCGACGCTTCTCACCGGCTGAAAGTTCGACCGCCGGCTTTGACCTGGGCTCCCTGGCATCTTTTTTGGAGGACGGGGTGCCGGGGCCTTTCAGGATCAGGCGGCGGTAATCCTCCAGATCGCCCTCATAGGGGCCCACGGTGCCGTCATGCACCAGCCAAAGCCGCTCCGCACTGGCTTCCACAAGGTGGCGGTCGTGGGAAATCAGGATGACGGCACCTGAATAATCGTTCAGTGCCATCACCAGTGATTCCCTGGTGTCGATATCCAGATGGTTGGTCGGCTCGTCAAGAATCAACAGGTGTGGCTTGTTGAAGGTCGCAAGGCCGAGCAACAGCCGAGCCTTCTCACCGCCAGAAAGACTTCTGGCCTTCGTCTCCATCTTTTCGGCGCCCAAACCCATGCGGGCCACACGCCCCCGAACTTTGGCTTCAGGGTCATTCGGCATCAGTTTGCGGACGTGATCGATCGGTGTTTGATCAGGCACGAGGTCGTCCATGTTGTGCTGGGCAAACATCGCGACCCGCAGTTTTTCGGCCCGTGTTACGCGGCCATCCATTACCGAAAGGCGGCCGGATATCAGCTTGGCGAACGTCGATTTTCCATTGCCGTTGGCGCCTAGAAGGGCGATCCGATCGTCGGCATCAATGCGCAGATCCATACCACCGATGACGGGTTTACCAGTCTCGTATCCAACGCTCGCCCGTTCCATATTTATGATCGGCGATGCGACCTGTTTCTCCGGGCTCGGAAAGTGCAGGGGAGCGACATCGGTGTCCTGAACAGCCGAAATCACCGCCATTTTCTCCAGCGCTTTGACGCGACTCTGGGCCTGCGTTGCCTTGGAGGCCTTGGCTTTGAATCGGTCGACGAAGGCCTGCATGTGAGCACGCTTTGCGTCCTGCTTGGCCTTCATCTTGGTCTGCAGCGCCATACGTTCGGCACGGGTTTTCTCGAAGAAGTCGTAATTGCCTTTGTAGGAGGTGAGCTGCCGGTTTTCGAGATGCACAATCGTGTTGCAGCATTTGTTCAAAAGGTCCCTGTCGTGGCTGATGATGATGACAGTGTGGCGGTAGCGAGCGATGTAGTTTTCCAGCCACAGCGTCCCTTCAAGATCGAGGTAGTTCGTTGGCTCGTCGAGCAACAACAGGTCCGGTTCCGAAAACAGAACAGCTGCCAGCGCCACCCGCATGCGCCATCCGCCGGAGAAGTCCGAACAGGGCCGGGCCTGGGCGGCTGCGTCAAAGCCCAGTCCGTGCAGAATGGCCCCTGCACGCGCTTCAGCAGAATGGGCTTCGATGTCGCCGAGGCGTGTGTGAATGTCGGCAATACGCGATGGATCGGTCGCTGTCTCGGCTTCCGCCATCAGGGCCGAGCGTTCGATATCGGCTTCCAGTACGGTATCGAGCAGCGAAACCTCCGTTCCGGGCGCTTCCTGGGCCACCTGACCGATCCGCATGTTGCGGCGTAGTTTCAGGCTTCCGGTTTCCGGGCCGTACTCCGTGGTGATCAGCTTGAAGAGCGTCGTTTTGCCTGTGCCGTTGCGCCCAACAAAGCCCACGCGCGCGCCCATCGGCACGGCAAGTGACGTGTTTTCAAGCAGCAGCCGTCCCTGCATGCGGAACGTGAGATCGGTGATGGTCAGCATAAGCGGCTTTTGCGGTATTGGCCGGTCATGCGCAAGCCGTAAATTGTCAATCGGGTCGGACTTTTGGCTTTCGGTTTACCAGTACGATGCCGACCCCCACCAACAACAATGCAGCAACGAGCCTCAGACCGATCTCTTCGCTGAGGACAAGCCAGCCAAACCCGACGCCGAATACCGGCGCCAGAAAGCCAAAGCTGGCCATATCCGAGGCAGGGTATTTAGACAAAAGCCAGAACCAGAAAGTGAATCCGGCTGCGACGACGAACACGGCTTGAAAGGAGAAAATTATCCAGTGATGCGGCTCGATGTCGCGAATGAAGGGGCCAAAAGAAAATGCGAGAAGAATCATAACGGGGCCTGATACGGCCAGCTGATAGATCAGCTGCATTTCCGGGGCAGATCTGTTCAGCTTCGACAACCGTGCAGTGAGCGCAATGGCCGCCCACATCATCGCACCAATCAGACACAAGGCGTCGCCTATGAAGGCATAGGCGGTCGCGGGCGTCTCGTTTTGTGACAGTGCCAGTATCACACCGACGATTGCCAGCAACAACCCAGTGGTTCGTTTACTGGTCAAACGCTCACCGGGGATGAGAAAATGCGCGCCGACCGCGACCCAGAACGGCATTGTGTAGAAGAATATCGATGCCCTTGCGACGCTGGTGTAGTCGAGCGCCACAAACAGCATGACAAACTCACCCGTGAAGAAGAGGCCGCTGATCAAGCCCGGTAGCAGGCTGCCGTCGGATACCGAGATTTTCCGCCGCATCCATATGGCAAACAAGAGCAGAACGGGCAGGGCGACCAGCGACCGCAGACCGGCCTGAAACACCGGTTGCAGGCCAGAGTTGACGACCTTGATCATCACCTGATTGAGGCCCAACAGTGCGGAAAACCCGATCAGGCTTGCCGCCCCGAAGGCATCAATATGGTCCTTTCTTTCCACGCGCTAGGTCGCAGCCCCGAGACGTAAGTCGCGTTGATAATAGATCAGATCCAGTGACGGTGCTTCCCCGGTCAACCGGGTGAGTATCGCATGTGCCTGGCCCCTGTGGTGGGTTTGGTGGTTGAAAAAATGCGCCAATGCCGGCGCCAATCCCTGTGTGACCTCTTCCGGCGTGGTGACCGGAACGTAGGTGAAGTCGCTGTTCAGCTCATCTACAGTCACATATTCGACATAGGCGGCAATTCGGTCGTCCATAATGCGGCGGGCCTGATGCAGTTCATCAAAGTCTTCATACAAGATAATGTCCAGCTCGGTCGGTGCGCCCGGTACGGACTGAAACCGTCCCATCCAGATTTCGTCGGCCACAAGCAAGTGGTTGAGCGTCCCGTGCATTGAGGCAAACGCAACAGCGCAGTCCCGGCGATAGTCTTCGTCGGCTAAACCGGCCGCAGCTTCATAGAGCTTTCGATTTGCCCATCGATTGTAGGCGGCAAACATTTTGAAGTGATCGTGCATGCTCTTTTTTCTCCGCCACTTGCGTGATAGCCAAACTGTTCAATCACACAGGAACCACAAATATGGCGATGAAACTATATGAATTGTGCGGCGCCGACGAAACCAACCTGTTCAGCCCGCATTGCTGGAAAACACGGCTGAGCCTGGCACACAAGGGGTTGGCGTTTGAAACGGTGCCGGTTCCCTTTACAGGCGTTGCCACTATCGAGGGCGGCACCAATCGCAAGGTTCCTGTCCTGCGTGATGGTGATTCGGTCGTTGAAGAAAGCTACGCTATCGCCTTGTATCTGGAAGAGAATTACCCCGAGACGCCCAGTCTGTTCAGGGGCGAAGGTGGCAAGGCGATGACCCAAATGGTGATCGCATGGTCCACGGTTCATATCCATCCAGTTATCGCTCGCATGGCGCTCCTGGACATCCACGATCGTCTTGCTCCGATCGATCAGGCGTTTTTTCGCGCCACCCGGGAAAAGCTGTTTGGTATGACGCTTGAGGAATTCTCACAAACGAGGGCGGCCACGCCGGCTGATCTGGCGGCGGCGTTAGCGCCGCTGGAAAATATGCTCGCACGGCAGAGTTATATCGGTGGCGAGACGCCGTTGTTCGCGGATTATGTCGTCTTCGGTCCGCTACAGTGGCTGCGCACCGTACAGGGAGAATCGGGCTTGCCTCAAGACGGCAAAGTGGCGGTCTGGTTCAACAGTTTGCTTGACATGTACGGTGGCGAGGGCCGCAAGGGCGCTGCGGCCGCATAGGAGTTTTGCTAACAGTGTCTGAAGACGACTGCGATTTTTCGCCATAGCAGCTTGAGATTTGGGTAACACCCCAGCGCTACGCTTGCGCGCAGATGGGGCCGGGTTTTCGAGTAAAGATTGTGAGCGCATTTTCAAAAGTCCAGATTGACGACATACCCGAGGACGAAAGTGGCAACACGCTTGAGCGCTTCGGTTTCGAAACCTACCGAACCATTGTTACACGTATGGAGCAGGGGCTGCTCGTCTATGATCGCCAGCGGATTCTCGGCGCGAATGCGAAACTCTGTTCGCTTCTGAATTGCCCGGCGGAACTCGTCGTTCCCGGGGCGGATCTTGAGAAATTCATTCAGTTCGGCGCTGAGCGGGGTGACTATTCGGCCAGTGCAGGCCTGACACTCCAATCCATGCGAATGCATATTGCTGCCGGCAAGGATTACATCGTGGAACGCCAGTTACCTGACGGGCGCACCATTCGCATTGACTGCCGACATGATGGCGAAACCGGCATCGGTACCTACACGGATATAACAGATGCGGCCAAGGAAAAGGCGGTTCTCGAAGCGACTTTTGAAGCGATGGCTCAGGGGTTGCTTGTGCATGATCGTGGGACAATCATTGCCTCAAACGCACGCTTGGCAGAGGTGCTCGAGATACCTGCCGAGCTGATCACCGTCGGGAATTCATGGGAAGCCATTATCCGCTATCGCATTGAGCGAGGCGACTACCAGGATGGCGAGAGTCATCTGGTTCGTGCCCGAGAGGCCTTTGCCACGCGCCGGGAATTTACTGTCGAAGCCCAGGCTGGTTCAAGAACTCTGTTGACCGAATGTCGCCATCGCCACGGGATGATGTTCGTCACCTACACGGATATCACGGATGCCCGTGCCCGCGAATTGCTACTGCAAGACAAGGAAATGGAGGTTCGCAAGCTCGCCGCAATCGACGGGCTTACCAACCTTACCAATCGTCGCGCGTTCGACGAAGATCTCCAAACCCGCCTCGATGCCAGAGGGCCAAATGCCGATCAGAACGCATTGGCTCTCATTCTCGTCGACCTGGATCGGTTCAAACCAGTCAACGACACTTATGGACATGCCCTTGGCGACGCACTCCTGCAAACCCTTTCTGACCGCTTCCGTGGAGTAATCCGCCAAGGTGACACAATGGCCCGGATCGGAGGCGACGAGTTTGCAGCGATTGTCGAAGTCAGCAGCGAGAGCGACGCGCTGAAGTTTGCCGGACGTCTGCGCGACGCGGCCAAGAGGCCCGTTGTTGTCGGCGACACTGAACTCAATGTGGACGCTTCGGTCGGCGTCGCATTCCTCAACGGCGAGACAAACGACGCGGAAAGCCTTTTGATGGCTGCTGATCTGGCGCTCTACGCCGCCAAGGAAGCAGGGCGGGGGACCGTGCGGACCTACAAGCCCGAGCTCGCAGAAAGGGCCAAAGAGAGGTATTCTCTCGAGCAGGATCTCCGTTCGGCACTGGAGAACGACGAGGTCGTTCTGTTCTACCAGGTCCAGCGCGACCTGCATACGAACAAGGACGTTGGCTACGAAGCATTGATGCGCTGGCAACATCCCGCCCGGGGGCTTGTATCACCGGCGGATTTTATTCCCCTTGCCGAAGAGACCGGGCTGATCGTCGACATGGGCAGATGGGCTCTGCGGCAGGCCGCCACAGACTTTGCTGATCTGGACAAGACGACACGCGTGGCGGTCAATGTCTCGCCGGTTCAGTTTGTCAAATCTGATCTCGTGGCTGACGTAAAGGCTGCGCTGGACGAATCCGGCCTTGAGCCGGAGCGACTGGAAATTGAAATTACCGAAGATCTGTTGATCGAGGATACGGAAAACACTCTTAGGATCCTCTCGGAGTTGCGTGAACTGGGTCTCAGTCTATCGCTGGACGATTTTGGTTCAGGCTATTCTTCATTGGCCTACCTGACCCAGTTTCCGTTCACAAAACTCAAGATTGACCGGTGCTTTACCGAGCGGATGTTGCTTGACAACCGCAGTCGTTCGCTGGTCACGTCAATTCTGGCGCTTGCCTCATCGCTGGGCATGAAGGTCACAGCTGAGGGCGTTGAAACGGCTGCACAACTGGCGATGCTGACGGACGGTAGTTGCGACGAGGCGCAGGGTTATCTGCTTGGCAAGCCGGTTCCTTTTACCAAGGCCTTCGCAGCCAAATAGGCGCCCCTGGACGGCCAAATTGGAACATTTTGGCCGCCTCAAAGGCCTGCTGGCTGTCAGGTCGATCTGCCGAGCCGGAGCTGTGTTTTCCGCCTTAAACGCGCCCACGTCATGCCGGAATTGTGGTGCCGAAAAAGGCCTGGAAGACCCATCAGGAAACAACCCTCGCGCAAGGTCAGGAATCTAGGCTTGCCGAATTAATTCAGCGAGAGAAATCAATGGGTACACTCGACAACACTTCATCTGATATACTCGACAATGTCGCCGCTCCGGTGTTTGCCCTTAAGGTGAGTTCTTCAGGGAAGATTACCTACTGCGCCTGGAACACCTGTGCAGAGCGTATCAGCGGAATACTGAGGGAAGACGTTCTCGGAAAATCCGCCATTGAACTCCATCCAGGCCGTTACGGCCGTGTGGCCCATCAGCACCATGAGCGGGCGGCCCGGTTGGGTGAGACAATGAGCTACGAGATCAAACTGCCGCTCAACTCAGAAATCCGCTCGGTTAAGACAACTCTCACACCGACCCTTGATGACGCTGGCAAAGTTGTGGAGCTGGTGGGCACGTCGATTGATCTTACCGAGGAACTTCAGCAGCAGCGGGCTCTGATCAAGACTGAGTCCGAGTCAAACGCCCTGGCCAAGGAGATGGAACACTTCCTGACGATGACCGCCCATGATCTGCGTTCTCCCATGCAGTATGTGGAATCAATTGCACGAACGCTGAAGGAAGATTTTCAGGATCTCGGCGACGGCAAACTGGAGCTTATCGAGAAGCTGGAGAAAATCGGCGTTGAAGCGTCGGTATTGATCTCCGAAGTTCTTTCCTACGCGCGCGCGACCAACGTCATCGAGAAGAACAAGCGTTTCAATCTGGATGAGTTGTGTTCTTCAATATTTGCTGTTCTGGATCCGGACGGTATCCATGATCTTTCGTCCAGCAAACGCGCAATCTTTGGTGACGAGGTTGCATTGCAAGTCGTCCTTCACAACCTGCTCAACCATGCCATCAAAAACGCCGGTCGTGACAGGGTAATGGTCGCAGTGGACTTCGAAGCTGCGAGCCCCGAACAACTCAGGTTCCTGATCCGAGACGACGGTCGCGCACTCGATGACCCCGCGATTGCGTTTTTGGATTCAGGGGAATTCCTGCGCGAGTCTGGCTTCGGTTTGCTGGGCGTCAAACGGCTGTTGAATTCCCGGGGTTGCGATATCGGTGCTATGGCGGTTCCGGGCGAAGACGGTTCGCTGATTCACTTCACCTTTCCTGGAAGAGTTGTCCGCTGGTCCGAGGAAGAGCAGAACGCTGCAGCCAACGGAGCGTGAGGGCAGGGAAGATTGTTGGCCGGCCAGACAAATGCCGCGCCGCCCATCGTATCCCGCGGGCTGAAGATCTAGGAATAGTCGTTATAAACGACGGGTGCCGAGTGCATGATATCGTGGAGCAGCGTGAGGTTTTGGCGCAGTATGTCCTCGCCCGGCAGGCAGCCGACGGCGATACGCACGCGGTGGGGCGAACGATCCTCACGCATCACCCGAAAATGATCAGCCTCATCAATCAGGATGTTCTCCTCACGCGCGGCGGCCTTGAACTTGCCTGACAGCCAGGGTTCTTCCAGCCGTAGCCAGAAATAGGAAGCACAGGGGTGTGACCGATAGGTGCTGTCACCAAAAATCTCGGCGACAATCCTTTCGCGCCGGACGGAAATCATCCTTACCTTATTGGCGATCTCAGCAGCGACACCGCTGTTGACCATTCGGGCAGCCAGCTCCGCCAGAAGAAAGGACTTGCCACCGGTTACAGATTTGTTGGCAATGATCATGCGGTTGCGATAGTGCATCGGACAGGCGGCCCAGCCGGCCCGAACGCCTGCAACGACACTCTTGGACATGCCGCTGACGTGGAACGTGCGCTCCGGCACCAGCTTCGCGATCGGCGTCGGAGCGTCTGGAACCTGCATCCCGTAGATGTTGTCCTCAATGATCAGCAGATTATGGCGCTGGGCTATTTCAGCTACTCGAACGCGGTTCTCCTGCGGCATGATGGCGGTTGTCGGATTGTGCAGAGTAGGAACCGTGACGATCATTTTTGGATGTTGTTGGGCGCAGACGCTTTCCAAGTCGTCCGGGTCCAATCCGAACTCGCCTGTCTGAACTGAAATCACGCGCCTGCCCATCAATGTGATGGCGCGGGCGAGGGACGCATAGGTGAGATCTTCAAAGACGATTTTGTCGCCCGGCACTGTGCATGTCGCGATAATCGACATCATGGCTGCATGCACACCCTGGGTGGGAACGACGGATTGCGGATTGGGGGTCCAGTCACCCACCTTCATCCAACGTGCTCCAGCTTCCTGCCAGGACGGTTCAATGTGCCGGACATAGTCCAACACTTTATCCGGTTCCTGCTCCATGATTCTGGCGATGATCGGGGCTATAATTTTTGCCTGGCCGATATCAGTTGCGCTGGATGAGTTCATCCGATGAAGGTGTGGTGCTGTTTCCCAGCCTCGCGCTGAGATCGGAGAGGCGGAATTCATGTCCGGATCGGGCGGTTCCGCGACCAGAAACGGCAAAGTGCGGGGTCGCACAAAAGTGCCGCGTCCAACTTCGGCGGAGAGCAGACCGCGTTCGATCGCCAACTGATAGGCGCGGCCCACAGTGCCGACCGTCACGCCGACATCGAAGGCCAAATTGCGCTGGGGCGGCAACTTGTGGCCTTCGCTCAGATTCCCATTTTCGATATCGCGCTCGATCAGATCGGCCAGCTGAACGTATAGCGGGCCCGGGCCGGAAAGAGTGTCTGGCATCCAATTTGTCATGGGGACAATAATTACACTTGAAAGATTGTCTCCGTCAATGTCAGCTCAATACCGTGACAATAAGAGCGTGAGAGGACCATACCTATGGGTACAATAGATACAATTTTGCGTTATTCGTTCCGACAGGGGATCGCCACACCGGCACCTGGCAAATGGAACCGCTTCTCTGCTCGCCATGCATTGGCGGAATCATTGTTGTTTTTGCATCTGCGGTTTGCCAAGCGGCAGAGCCGGCGCGATCTTGGCAGACTCAGCGACCACCATCTGCGTGACATCGGGCTGACGCGCGATGACGTGGAACGGGAGATCGGTCGGTCTCTTTGGGATTAAGTGGAGTTTTGACGGACAGCGACCGCGGAGCGGGATTTGGAGTAGCGAGCATATGTGCGACCCGCCCGCTCTAAAGCCATCATCGTTGGGTTGGTGCAGGCGAGATAACGTGAAGGCTCGTTTGCCTGCCCGAAACAGCAAGCTCTGTGGAAGCTCAGGGTCCATCCCGCCAGAGGGGGTTGGACCAAGCGCGTTTTCCCTCGCCATCGATCAATGTCAGGCGCAACCAGGGTGCATCCTTTAATCTGCCCAGAGGCAAGCGTGCGCCTTCAATGCCTTTGCCATGCACGGCCGATGTCGGATGGGCAGGACCCTGCAGGATGACCGTGGAAACCGGGGAACAGTCGACCACCACTTCGTCGCCTTCAAGGACGATATTGGAAAAGTCTGGTCCCTGGCTTGAATAGAAATCTCCGGCCTTCAGGGCCGTCAGCAAAGCCTCCGGCTCGTTGGCTTCGGCTCTGACCATGACCCAGCCGCCAAAGTGATCGGCAGTTGCAAAATGCGCGTCGTCGGTGGCGCACAAACTGAGACGTCGTCCCTCCGTGAGCAACAGGTCGAGCGTCTGCAGGCCATAGCCGCGGTCGCAGTCGACGTCGCAGCCGTAATTGTAGACCTCGACTGCGTGGGCGGCGTCGATTGATCGGGCGTCCTCATCGCTCAGCCCCGACCAGTGCGGATGGGCGATGGCCACAAAAGCACCTGCATCCCGCGCGCGTCGAGCCAGGCCCGGACCAGTTTCCTGGTCGTCTACGGGTCGAAGTCCGGGTGAATTCGACGGGGTGAAATCGAAGGGCAGACCAACGGCCAGAATATGCCACAACTCACCGTTGGCGATGGCGCCGGAATGGAGCTCTGCGCCCGGGATGGTGGTGAAACTATTGGTGCGGTATGGCAGCGTGTCAGTGATCGGATAGTCGTAAAGGCCGACGAAATGATCGGTCAGCGAAATGAAATCATAGCCTTCCGCCGCGTAGCGCCGGCAGACTTCGCCCGGGGACAAGACACCGTCAGATGCCGTTGAATGCGTGTGCAGATTTCCACGGTAAAAACGCCCCGGCCCGCCAAACATGCTGTTCGTCACTGTGGTCTCCCCCGATACTCGTCTTTTGCTTGCCGCAATGCATCGCACCCGCTATAGCCACGCCAACTTTCCCAACAGCCCTATGACAGGACAACCCCGATGGCTATCGAACGCACATTTTCCATGATCAAACCCGACGCCACAAAGCGCAACCTCACCGGTGCAATTACCGCCAAATTGGAGGAAGCGGGTCTCCGCGTTGTTGCATCAAAACGTGTTCACATGAGCCTTCGCCAGGCCGAGGGCTTCTACGCCGTCCACAAGGAACGTCCGTTTTTTGGAGAACTGACCGAGTTCATGTCATCCGGCCCGACCGTCGTTCAGGTACTGGAAGGCGAAAACGCGGTCCTCAAAAACCGCGAAGTGATGGGCGCCACCAATCCGGCTGAAGCTGATGCCGGCACGATCCGCAAGGAATTTGCCCTGTCGCTCGGTGAAAACTCTGTTCATGGCTCCGATGCAACAGAAACCGCTGCGGAGGAAATTGCCTACTGGTTCTCTGAAACCGAAATCGTCGGCTGATCCACAACCGGCAGAATGCGGCGTGCCGAAGCGAGGGCCGCCGCGTTCGCCTTCTGCAAAACGCGGCCCGCGGCCCATGCTGTCGCTTCCCTGATCGATCGAAGACCGGCGTCTTGCCAGTGCTCAAACGCTGCCATAGCTTCCGAGGGTTTTTAGGAGGGATGAAGCATGAAACAGATCTGTGTGATTGGCATCGGCGATATGGGATCGGGCCTGGCCAAAAACCTAATCAAGTCTGGATTTCGGGTGACCGGCTTCGATCTCAAGCCGGATCGGCTATCCGATTTTGCTGATATGGGAGGCATTGCAGCGGCTTCTTCTGCCGAGGCAGCGATGGGCTCTGACGCTGTTTTCGTGATGGTCATGAACGGTGACGAGGCCAGAGAGGTCATTTTCGGCGCCGACGGACTGGGCGGTCTGAAGTCTGTCCTCGGTCAAGATGCTGTGATCATCATGTCGGCAACCATCAAGCCTGACGAAGCGCGGGGCCTTTTCCGCGACCTCAAAGGCTCGGGCATCCATATGGTTGATACGCCAGTCAGCGGTGGCCGCCCCGGCGCCCATGGCGGAACCCTTACCATGATGGCCGCAGCGACCGATGAAGCGCTGGCGACAGCGCGACCCGCGATGGAGGCGGTTTCCGCTGTTATTCATCGTGTGGGAACGGAAGTCGGCATGGGGCAAACGGTCAAGGCCTGTTTGCAGTCGCTTATTGGCTCGATCTTTTCAGGCGCATTTGAAGCATCCGCACTGGCTGCCAAGGCGGGAGTGAGCGGCGAGGTTCTTCAGCAGGTATTCTCCACATCTGCTGCCGGTTGCGGCATCACGAATGCAGCCATCGAAAATGTCATGGAACGCAAGTTTGAGGGCACCGGAAGCCATATCAACACCATGTACAAGGACCTGACCATTTCGCTCGATATGGCCAGGGAACTCGGCGTGCCGTTGTTCACCGCCTCGACGGCAATGCAGTTGTTTCAGGCTGGCAGGACAAAATACCCGGATGGCGATAACCAGGTCGTTGCACGCATCAGTGAAGATATTGTCGGTAGCGGGCTCAAAAGATAGGGGCCGGCCCCGGGGCGTGGAACTGAAGTCCCATAGGGGCGAACGGACCTAGCGCGACCAGCGATTGCGCGCTTCTTCGTCAGCTTGGCGCGCATCGACCCAACTGCCCGGGTCTCCGTCCTGCCGGTGTTCCTTTTTCCAAAACGGTGCATCTGTCTTGAGAAAGTCCATCACATAACGAGCGCCTTCGAACGCAGCGTCGCGGTGGCGGCTGGTTGCGATCACCAGCACGATTTGCTCTCCGGGCATGATTTTTCCGTGCCGATGAATGACCGTTAACCCATCCAGCGGCCAGCGGTCGCAGGCGCGTTGAGCGGCCGCTTCGATTTGTGCCTCCGCCATGCCAGGATAGTGTTCCAACTCCAGCGCTGCCAGCGTATCTCCTTCGCTGCGGCAGAGCCCGGTGAAGGTTGCCACCGCCCCGATATCGGTGCGCCCGTCCGTCAGACCTCGTGTCTCTGTCGCAGTGTCAAAGTCG